>JACUUQ010000227.1 GCA_014859175.1 Lutibacter sp.
GATGTATATTTTGGCACTGCAAATCCGCCAACAGAAATTGTTTCAGCAAATCAAACCGAAAATTTTTTAGGCAAATCCGTTGACCCTTCAACAACTTATTACTGGAAAGTGGCGGTGAAAGACGGCGAAGGCGGACAAACTATGGGCCAGGTATGGAGTTTTACTACGGATTAGATATTAGATTTTAGATTTTAGATTTTCCCTAGCCCAGCCCTTTCCTTAAGAAAGGGCTTTTAATTTTGCTGTAGTAAGAAAATATTTCTTATCTTATAAAATCTTTCATTTAACATTTAACATTTAACATTTAACATTTAACATTTAACATTTAACATTTAACTTTTAACTTTTAACTTTTAACTTCATTCAAACTTTTCCCATCCCCAGGAAGGCAGTGGAATTTCAATTTCTTTGGTTAAATCGAAAGTAACCGTAAAAACCCTGTCCGAGCCCAATCGTCTTAGATTATAGGTGTATGCGGTGCTGTCAACGGTAATCCACCAGGCGTTTGAAAAAGCTGCGGGAATCACATCAACAGTTTCCTGGTCGGCCGGAAATACTTGCATATTTGGCGTTCCCGAATTTGTGGATGTTCCTCCATACATCGTTACTTTATCATGGCTTCCGTCTTCATGACGGTGATCGTGTTTGAGTTCAATCCTGCCGTTCTTGTATTTTAAAATCCAGGTTCTTGATCGGTTATCGCCCACATTAAAGGGAATTAAAATGGTTTCATCATCTGCAAAAAGCACATGCATCACCAATTTTTTACCCGCAAAATCATCATTGGCAGGAGCGCTTGTCAATTGGCCCTCAAATGCTTTTCCGCTTAAAGCTTTTAAATTTTTCCAAAATAATTTGGCTGCGGTGGTGTCATTTACTAAAACAATGCCGGCTTCAGCATTTTGATTAATTACTTCATTTTTAAATCTGGAATTTGAAGAAATAAAAAAAGATAGCGCTATAATGACAATAAGTTGTTTTTTCATTGGTTTTCTGTTTATTTAAATGATATACGAAAATACACTTTTTAGTTAAAAACTGGTCCTAAATTTTTTTATAAAATAGGAATAATTTGTATTAAGACTTAAAATATTTTTAAAGCCATCACACTTTAAAACCATTTATTTTTTAAATTTGACCAGCAGCCATTTAAAATTAACACCCACAAAAAAATTAGCATTTAGTATGCTTCAGTAAAAACAAGTAACAATTTCACTTGCAAAGGTCAAAAAGCAATTATTAAAACAATGAAAATTCCTTTAAATCAATTTGAACTCTGTATTGATGAGCCTATTTTAAGAAAAGGCTTGTCATATTTTAAAAATGGCAATGTTCATGAGCCGAAAGAAATTACAAATGGTGTTTTTGAAGCCATTGTGAAAGGTACCGACGATTACACCGTTAAGATGAGGATAAAAAACGGAATTGTTGAAGAACATGTCTGTTCTTGTCCTTATGATATGGGCCCTGTATGTAAACACGTTGTTGCCGTGCTGTTTTACTTACAGCAGGATGAATTGAATATAAAACCTAAGAGCATTCCGCTAAAAAAACAGACACCAAAAGAAAAAAAATCAAAAAAGAAAACGGTTGCTGAAGAAATAAATGAATTGCTCGAAAGTATTTCGCTCGATGAGCTGCAACAATTTATTCGTGAAAAAACGACTGAAAATCCGCCTTTCAGAAATCTGTTTTTATATTCTTTTGCACACAAAAGCAGCAACGATTCCCAACAGAAATATACGAAGCAAATCAAACAAATTCTTAGAATTGCGGCCGGAAGAGACAAATTTATTTTCCGAAATAACGCTGGTTACGTTGGCAAGGAAGTGTATAATTTACTGAATATTGCCGAGAAACAGTTCAATAACAATCATTATAAAAGCACTGTTTACATTTGTTGCGCTGTGATGGAGGAATTGACTAAAGCATTGAATTTTGCCGACGACAGCAATGCGGATATCAGCGGAAATATTGAGTTTGCCTGCGAGTTATTATTTAGGGTCGCAAAAGAAAAATTATCGGAAGAAATACGAAAATTACTGTTCAAATACTGTATTACCGCCTTTGAGAAAGAACTTTTTAGTGGCTGGGACTGGCATTTGGAGATGTTGCAGCTGGCCACCGAATTGCTAAAAAATGAAGCCGAAGCTGCGCAAATTACAAACCTCCTCGATACAATTACGCTTTCTGAATATGAAAAAGGGGCTGCGCAAACCATAAAATTAAACATCATTAAAAAAACAAAAGGTGAAACAGCAGCCAACAAATTTATTGCCCAAAATATTTCCATTCCAAATTTTAGGCGTGAAGCCATAGCTAAATTTATTCACCTTAAAGATTTTGAAAAAGCCCAAGCTTTGGCAAAAGACGGCATAAAACAAGATGAAAAAAATAAGCCTGGTTTGGCGTTGGAATGGCAAGACTGGCTGTTAAAAATTGCATTGGCACAAAAAGACAAAGAAAAAATAATCACCTATGCCCGTTTTCTTTTTATTGACAATTTCAGAAATGATCAAGATTATTATCAAATTTTAAAAAACAATATTGCTTCCGAGGGATGGAACAATTTTGTGGAAGAAATGATAAATGATATCAAAAAAACCAATCGTTGGCAAAATTTTGATTTAATTGCGAAAATATACATCAAAGAAAAATGGTGGGATAAATTATTGGAGTTACTTAAACAAAACCCTGCACTTGGAACTATTGAATCTTATGAAAAACACCTATCAAATGATTATCCCAATGAATTGGTTGAACTTTATGCAACGCAAGTACTTGAATATATGCAAGATAATGTAGGAAGAAATTATTATCAAACCGCCTGTAGATATTTAAGACGGATGATAAAGCTTGGCGGCAGGGAAACTACGGAGAAAATAATTTCAAATTTAAGAACACAATACCCACAAAGAAAAGCCTTAATGGATGAACTGAATAAGGTATAAATAGTTATGCTTAACAAGCAAAATTTAATCTCAAATCTCAACAATTATAATATTTTGTTATGAAAAATTTTTGGAACGAACGCTATGGCAACCAGGAATATATTTACGGAAAAACACCTAATGTGTTTTTTGCAGAACAGTTAGAAAAATTAAAACCCGGGGAAATTTTGTTGCCTTGTGAAGGTGAAGGACGAAATGCTGTTTATGCAGCTTTAAAAGGTTGGCAGGTAAGGGCTTTCGACACCAGTGAAGCAGGAAAAATTAAAGCAGAGAAATTGGCGGCAGAAAACAATGTTGACATTGATTATTTGATTGATGATGCCTTAACGGTACAATATCCGCCAAACAGTTTTGATGCGGTTGCTTTTATTTATGCCCACTTTCCTCCTGCCATCAGAAAAAAAATTCACCAAAAAGCCATAACCTGGCTAAAACCCGGAGGCAAAATACTATTGGAAGTATTTAACCCGAAGCAACTGCAAAACAACTCGGGCGGTCCAAAGGATTTTTCGATGCTTTATACGGAAGAAATGTTACGCGATGATTTTAAAGGCTTAACCATTGAGCTGTTGGAAACAAAAACCATTGAATTGAATGAAGGCAAACACCACCAAGGAAAAGCCGATATTATTCATTTTGTGGCAACAAAAAATTGAAATAAGCACAAAAACAGCACAATAGAATTCGCTATAATTCGTCGGAATCAAAAGGAGAATCAAAAGAAATAGCGTCATCCGGGTCTTGGGTGTCATAGTCAATTCCGGGCGGATTAAACAAACCAAAGTTATTGGGGATTTAGTCCCATTAGCCATTTTTTTCGTTTTGGCCCAAAATTGGGTTCAAAATAAAGTAGTTATAAATTTTACCAAGCATATTTTTAAGTACTTAGGTTGGTTAATTGGGTATTAATCCCTAAATTCAACAAAAAAATGCTTAAAAAAACGCTATTCTTTTCAAATAAAGCTTCACTTACCACAAAAGACGAACAACTGGTAATTCATTCTGACAGCAGAAATACCACAATACCAATCGAGGATATTGCATTTATAGTAATGGAACATCCAGAGATTTATGTATCCATCCCAACATTGACAAAATTAACCGAAAACAATGCTGCCGTTATTTTTTGCGATGAAAA
>JACUUQ010000228.1 GCA_014859175.1 Lutibacter sp.
AAACAGCTTCATCACTTAACACCACATAGCCATGCGCAAATCCGGCCGGAATAAAAAGCTGGCGTTTGTTTTCGCCGCTCAACTCTATAGCCACAAACTGTCCGAAGGTGGCAGAACCCCTTCTGATGTCCACCGCAATGTCCAGCACTTTCCCGGAGATGACCCGCACCAATTTGGATTGCGCATAAGGCGGGAGCTGATAATGCAATCCCCTTAAAACCCCTTTGGTGGATTTTGCCTCGTTGTCCTGACAAAAATGAATGGGTTTTCCCAAGTGTTTTTCAAAGGCTTCCTGATTGAAGGCTTCAAAAAAGTAACCCCGTTCATCGTTAAAGAGGGTCGGTTCACATAATATCACATCGGGGATGTTTGTTTTGCTGAATTTCATTTGGTATTCGGTGTTTTATTGCTATAATTTTCTTTTTGAACTTGTTTTTTCTTGGAAATCTGTTAATGTTATGGTAAGACTGCTACTGTATAAACAGTTTGCCACGTCGGGTTACTTCGGCTTCGCCTCTTCCAACCCGCCAGCTGGCCCTATCGCTAAAAATGTTCACTGAACATTTTTTTTACGCTCTGTCCCCCATTCGGGGGTTAGGGGGCTTTAACCAACTTAAGCAAGTAAGATCCATAATCATTATTTTTAAATTCTTCAGCCAAAACAAGCAACTGTTCTTTAGAAATATACCCTTTTTCAAAAGCGATTTCTTCGATACAAGCCACTTTTAAACCCTGTCTTTTTTCTATGGTCTGGATAAAATTGGAGGCCTCGAGCAGGGAATCCTCTGTGCCGGTATCCAGCCAGGCATAACCACGTCCCATAATCTCCGTTTTTAACTTATTTTGCCGCAAATATTCCTGATTTACGGTGGTGATTTCCAATTCGCCTCGTGCGCTTGGCTTGATGCCTTTTGCAATTTCGACCACACTGTTCGGATAAAAATACAAACCCACAACGGCATAGTTGCTTTTGGGTTTTGTCGGTTTTTCCTCAATGCTGAGCACATTTCCTGCTGTATCAAATTCTGCCACGCCATATCTTTGGGGATCTTGCACATAATAGCCAAAAATGGAGGCTTTTTGAGCTTCCGAAACAGTTTCAACAGCATCGCTGAGCAATTTTTCAATGCCTGCACCGTAAAAAATATTGTCGCCTAAAATCAGACAAACATCGTCGTTACCAATAAATTCGTCACCCAGAATAAAAGCCTGGGCCAAACCATCAGGCGCCGGCTGCTCTTTATAGTAAAATTTCATTCCGAGAGCCAATCCGTCACCCAATAATTTTTTGAAGTTCGGCAAATCCTGCGGTGTGGAAATGATGAGCACTTCGGTAATTCCCGCAAGCATCAAAATAGAAAGCGGATAATATATCATTGGCTTGTTATAAATGGCCAACAGTTGTTTGGAAGTTCCCTTTGTAATTGGGTACAATCTTGTCCCGGAGCCGCCTGCCAATATAATTCCCTTCATAGTTATCTGTTTTATTTAATAGGCATTTTAATGCAAATGTTGATTCATCGCCTTTATTAAACGTTCAAATTTAAAGCGATATGCGAAATTAACTATTTATTGCGTAATTTCAACAGTCTGGGCCAAATCATTCGGGCTGAAATGGATCCTGATTGGCATAAAACCAACATTATAGCTGATTGCTTTAAAATTTTGTGATGGCTTTAAGTTGCAGATTCATTTGCCGATGTATGAATAATTGGTAAAACAGCACTTTTTAACAAGGAATATTATAATTCACATTACGCGAAATCACAATAAACAGTATATTTTATTCTATAAATGGTTAGTTAATAAAATAAACGGCATTTTATTTTGGATTATTCAAATGTGTTTTATATTTTTATTCCGTTTTTAAATAAAATAATCCGTTTTTTAGATTTGTAAAAGTCAGCCACTAACCAAAAAATTATTAATTATGCAACCAAAATCACTCATGGAACTTATCACTCCGGAAGTTATCCAAAGCTTTGCAAGAAAGAATTATAATACCTATGTAGCACATTGTGAAGCCCGGAAATTAAAGCCCATGTTATTTCAAGAGTTTCTAAAAAATTACGCTGTTTAATTTTTTTCCATTCATACTTTTTTCTTCAAATTTAATCTCTAAATTTTTTTCTGAATTGCTGATTGTTGGCTGCTATAAAGTATTTAATAAGCGTATTACGTCCTCAGTTGTGTTCACAAAAAAACAATTATAAATGAAAAAGCCTGATAATCAAATGATTATCAGGCTTTTTGCGGTCTGGACGGGACTCGAACCCGCGACCCCCTGCGTGACAGGCAGGTATTCTAACCAGCTGAACTACCAAACCGTTGCTCTTAGCGGATGCAAATATAACAGCGTTTTTTGTATTGGCAAAGGTTTTTCCAATAAATATTATAAAAATCTTTTTCTGCTTGTTAAATAAGAAATAAGTATCTGATTAAAACCTTTATGGATGTCCACGGGCACGTAATCTATTTTGTATTGCATACACTTAAGCCTCAAATCATTAAAATAGGTTTCCATCGCCGATTTATAGTTTTTTTTCACCGATGAGGCGTATAAATTCAGTTGCTCCCCGGTTTCCACATCAACAAATTTTTTGGGCGAATCCCCAAAATCGAAGTCCATTTCCAGTTTTCCGTCATAAGTATGAAACAAAACAACTTCATGTTTGTTGTGTTTTAAATGACGCAAAGCCTCAAAAAGTTCTTTTTCACTTCTGTTGGTCTGAAACATATCCGTAAACAAAAAAACAAGCGACCTTCTGTTTATTTTTTCGGCTATCTCATGCAAAAATTTATAGGTTTCTGTTGTTTTTTTGGAAGGCTGCTTCAGCAAATCCTCCAAATGGGCCATCACCATCCTGCGGTGCCGCTCACTTCCTTTTGCCGGGGCATAATACTCATTGATATCGCTGTAAATACTGAGTCCGACAGCGTCCCGCTGACGCTTTAACAATTCCATTAAAGCCGCGGAAGCAATGGCCGAAAAAGCAATTTTAGTAAGGTTTTCCAGTGATGTATTTTTAACCACCGGAAAATGCATGGAAGCCGAATTGTCTATAATTAAATGGCAACGCAAATTGGTTTCTTCCTCGTAGCGTTTTACAAATAACTTTTTGGTTTTCGCGTATAATTTCCAGTCGATATGACGCGTGCTTTCGCCTTGGTTGTAATTGATATGTTCAGCGAATTCAACCGAGAAACCGTGAAACGGACTTTTGTGCATTCCGGTAATAAAACCTTCCACCACTTGTTTTGCCAACAGTTCTAGGTGGTGTAATTCAGAAATATTTTCCAATGAAATCCCGGCCATCATATTAAATTTGATTCTTGTAAATATAGTACATAAATAGAAAAGGCCCGACAAATTGTCGGGCCTTTTCTATTTATTTTCTTAAAATTAATGCTTATAAATGCGCCTCAATTTTTTGTGCATACGTTGCTTTTGGCGCAACACCCACTTGTTTTTCAACAACTTCACCATTTTTAAACACCAACACGGTTGGTATATTTCTTACGCCATATTCAGCAGCAAATTTCTGGTTTGCATCCACATCCACTTTCACAATAACTGCTTTATCAGCGTATTCTGTAGTTAATTGATCCATAATTGGCGCCACCATTCTGCAAGGTCCACACCAAGCTGCCCAAAAATCTACCATCACTGGTTTGTCCGATTTTAATACCACTTCGTCAAAAGTTGCATCCGTTACTTCTAATGCCATATTCTATTTTTTAAATTATTAATTTCTCTTTATGCTACAAAAGTAAACAAATATTTTTCCATAACCATTTATCCCATATTACTTTTATTTATGAAGCGATTAATAATTTAGATAATACGGTAAAACATTAATGATGAATTTTGAATTTTAGATTAAAATATCCCTCAATTATTATCCCAATTTAATTATGAAGGATTTGAGATCAAATAATTTGGCAATCTAATTAGCCAATGGAAAAAATGAGTCCGCTCTGAAAAGCTACTTTTGCTAAAAATCAGCATTTTTCATTATTTTAGATCATTAATTTTCAGCAACTTCTCCCTTTAGGGTAGGGGTAAAA
>JACUUQ010000024.1 GCA_014859175.1 Lutibacter sp.
TTTAACCGACAATAAAAACAAGTCGGAAACCGTAAAAACGCTGAAATTAACGCCGTTTGAATGTGTTCAATATATAAGTGGAACTGTTACTGAAAGCGAGACCAATTTGCCGCTGCCAAATGCGATTGTCCATATTTATAGAGGAAAGGAATTGTTGGCAAAAATAAGTTTAGATGCTGATGCAACTTTTAACTACAAATTGCAATGTACCATGCCATACAGGTTTACCGCTTCGTTAAATAATTATCACAATCTTGTTTCAACAATAAAAACTTCAGACAAAATCAATGAAACTCTCAATATAAAATTGGAAATGGAATCATCTGTTGAATTTGTTGAAGCTCGTGAGCAAAAAATGATTAAAACCAATACCATTAATTTTGATTTGAATCAATCATCAATCAGATTGGATGCCGCTATCGAGCTGAATAAGGTGATTGCTGTTTTGAGGAAATACCCAAAACTTAAAATTGAAATAAAATCGCACACCGACAGCAGGGCATCAGCCGATTATAATATGAAACTCACAAACGACAGGGCAAAAAAAGTGATTGATTACATCATTTCAAATGGCATAGATTCAAGCCGGGTGTCGGGCAGGGGATATGGCGAAACGCAATTGTTAAACAACTGCGCCAAAGGCGTAAAATGCAGTGAAGCTGAGCATCAATTAAACAGAAGGACCGAATTTATCATTACCGAAGAATAATTATGAACAAACCAGAAATTACCTTTGATGATTTCAATAAAGTTGATATTAGAATAGGAACTATTATTGCCGTGAATGATTTTCCGAAAGCGAAAAAACCTGCGTATCAGTTAACGATTGATTTTGGGGATTTGGGGATTAAAAAATCGAGTGCCCAAATTACGCAATTATATGCCAAAGAAGATTTGATTCATAAGCAAATATTGGCCATCGTAAATTTTAAGGATAAGCAAATTGCCAATTTCATCAGTGAATGTTTGGTGTTGGGCGCTGAAAACGAAAACAAAGAGATTGTGCTGTTGCAGGCATCTTCGGCAGCAGCTAAAAATGGGGAACAAGTCAGTTAATTTTCTTGTTTTTGGCATGGCCAAATAATTTTTGGGCTTTTATTATTTCCGGAATTCTCTCCGGAAGCATATTTTCCCATCCTTCTTCTCCGTTTAAAATCATTTGTAAAATTTGTTTGGAATAAATTCCTAAAAAGTCTGGGTTGTAATTTTTTAAATCGACAACTTTTCCGTTATAAATGAAAAATTTGTACAATTCTTTCATACGTGGATGCACTTTTAGGTTTTGGCTGTTAATAATTTCACGAGTTTCTATGTCTATCATTGGGTACAAATACACTTTTAGATTTTTATAAAATAATTTGCCAAAGGCTTCTAGAATACCTCCACTTAAATTGCGGTAATATTTTTCATTAAATATTTGCACAAAGTTTGAAACGCCCATCGCCAGCCCGATTCGTTTTTTTGTGTATTCCGAAAAATATTCAACGAGTTTAAAATACTCCTGAAAATTGGTAATCATAACATTTTGTCCCAAAGCACATAACAACTCGGCACGGTCAAGGAAATCTCTTTCGTTAATTTCCCCTTCCGAAATTAAATTGGATAAGGTAATTTCAAATATTACTTTGGTATTTTCAGGATCCACTTTTTTTTCATCTCTAAAAAGTTTTTCTGCACATTTGTAGATATCAATATTTACGTTGGTCACAGGTCTAAAACTGCCTCTTAATGCCAAAATATTGGCTTTATAGAGTTGTTCCGCAGGCAATAAATTATTTCCGTCGGGGCCAAACATCACTGCGTTGGTCATTCCGTTTTTTACCAATAACAAACTCATTAAACGATTATCAACGTGTAAAAAACGTGCTCCGGAGAAATTAATCATATCAATTTCTAACTGGAATTCATCTAAATTATCGTACAGCGATTTTAAGAGTTCTCTCGGATTGTCATTTAAATAATAAGCGCCATAAATAAGGTTTACGCCCAAAGCGCCCATCGTTTTTTGTTGCAATTTGGCGTCAATTTCCTTAAATCTCATGTGCAAAATTATTTCACTGTAAAGTTCCTCGGGGCTGGCTTGAAATTTAATTCCAACCCAACCATGACCTTTAAATTTCTTGGCAAAATCTATGGTTGTCACTGTATTTGCAAAGGAGAAAAACAATTTTTCGGGATGGCTTTTTCGAATTAATCTATCTTCGAGAAGTTTAATTTCGTGCCCAAGCATTTTTTTTAGACGCGTTTCTGTCACATATCTATTGTCATCTTCAACACCATAAATGGCATCGGAGAAATCTTTGTCGTAAGCGCTCATCGCTTTTGCAATTGTTCCGGAGGCGCCACCGGCCCTAAAAAAATTGCGCACTGTTTCCTGTCCGGCGCCAATTTCTGCAAAAGTGCCGTAAATTCCCTTGTTTAAGTTTATTTTTAAGGCCTTTAATTCAATGGAAGGCACAGTGGCTATGTTAATGTCACCTTTTAATTTTAGAGTCATTTTACTTTTTTAGTTATTGCAAAATTACAAAAAAATAATTTGGGGCGTTTGCAGGAGAAATATATAAAAAAAAGTGAGTGAAGTTCACACTTCACCCACTTAAAATGGGAATATTTATTCGATGTATAAATTACATATTCTTCAATTCGTTAACCAATTCGGTCAACGCACTTTTTGCATCACCAAAAAGCATAGAAGTTTTTTGGTTGAAGAACAATTCATTTTCAATTCCGGCATAACCCACATTCATACTACGTTTGTTAACGATAATATGTTTTGCATTCTCCACATCCAAAATTGGCATTCCGTAAATTGGACTTGAAGGATCGTTATGCGCAGCCGGATTCACAACGTCATTTGCACCAACCACTAAAACAACATCGGTATTTGGGAATTGAGGATTGATGTTATCCATTTCAATTAATTTATCGTAAGATACATTGCTTTCTGCCAACAACACATTCATATGTCCCGGCATACGTCCGGCCACCGGATGAATTGCATAAGATACATCAACGCCCTTTTTAGTCAACAGTTCTTCCAGTTCATGAATAACGTGCTGCGCTTGCGCAACCGCCAAACCATAACCTGGCACAATAACTACTTTACTTGCATAATTCAGCAAAATTGCTGAGTCACTTGCCGTAGTTTTTTTGATGGTGCCGCCAGTTTTTCCAACAGCTGCGGTAGCTGCGTCACCACCGCCAAAAGCGCCGAAAACAACATTTGAAAGCGATCTGTTCATGGCTTTACACATAATAAAAGTCAAAATTAATCCTGCCGAACCAACTAAAATACCGCCAACCATCATTACCATATTGCCGTACAAAATACCTGTAATTGCAGCCGCAATACCTGTTAAGGAGTTTAATAATGAAATTACAACGGGCATATCTGCACCACCAATTGGAATTACGAATAAAACACCGTAAACCAAAGATGCCGCAAGCAACAGGTATATCAACGTTAAACTTGTTGGATCGTACATCACAATGTAAGCTCCAAATGCAATAAGCGCCAAAACAACCAAATTGTTGATCAGGTTGTATTTAGGCAGTCTTATGTCTTTCATAGAACCATTTAATTTGGCCCAGGCAATTAAACTTCCTGTAAATGTAATGCTGCCAATGATAACGGCAGCAATAATGGTGGAAGTTTGTGTAACATCGGTCGAAAAGTTGCTAAACTCAACCAATCCAATTAAAAGTGCACTACCACCCCCAAAACCATTAAATAATGATACCAACTCTGGCATTTTTGTCATTGCCACTTTCATGGCAATTAAATAGCCCAGTATAGCTCCAATTAAAAGTGCAATACCAATTAATAGATAATTAGTTGACGGAACTTCAAAATCGTGCAAAAATATGGTTGCAAAAATAGCCAATCCCATACCAATACCAGAAATTAGATTTCCCCTTTTTGCAGTTTCTGGATGTCCCAACATTTTTAAACCAATAACAAAAGCTATGGTTGTAATTAAATAGATAATACTTAAAGTGATAGTCATTATTTTTTCTTTTTAAACATTTGTAACATACGGTCGGTTACAACAAAACCACCAACCACATTTAAAATTCCCAATATTACTGCAACAAATCCCAATCCCAACGACAAGTAATCATCTGGTTTGGCTTGTAACATTACCAAAAGCGCTCCAACAATTACAACACCGCTTAAGGCATTTGCCCCAGACATTAAAGGCGTGTGAAGTACGGATGGAACATTTTTAATTAATTCTACACCAATAAATATCGCTAAAATAAGGATATATATTAATTGAAGATTATTGCTGATAAATTCTACTAATTCATTCATGATTTATATGATTTTTTTTAGTTTTTTCTAATTTTTCCTTCATGCACAATTAAAGTGCCGTCGGTAATTTCCTCTTCCAATTCATACTTAAATTGATTGTCTGCAGTTAAATGCATCAAGAAATTGTACATATTTTTGGCATACAATTCACTGGCGTTTGTTGAAACGCTTACTGGAGCCATAGTTGATCCAATAATTTTTACGCCGTGTTTTTCCACGGTTTTGTCCATTTCACTGATTTCGACATTACCGCCTTGCGCAGCAGCCAAATCAATAATCACCGCACCATTTTTCATTTGTTTTACCTGTTCTTCGGTAATCAGTACAGGTGCTTTTCGTCCTGGTACCATTGCCGTGGTAATCACCAAATCGGCTTCAAATAAAGATTTGTTAACGGCTTCTTTTTGTCGGCGCGCATAATCTTCAGAAGCTTCTTTGGCATAACCGCCTTCAGATTGTTCTCCGGTATTGTCCACCGAAATAAATTTTGCTCCCAAAGATTCCGCTTGTTCCTTTGTTTCCATTCTAATATCTGTAGCCATTACCACAGCACCCAAACGTTTTGCGGTGGCAATTGCCTGCAAACCGGCAACGCCAATACCGTAAATCAGTACTTTTGATGGAATGATTGTCCCTGCTGCAGTCATCATTAACGGAAATATTCTGGTCATTTCATTGGCGCCCACAATTACCGCTTTATAGCCGGCCAGGTTGCTTTGTGAACTTAAAACGTCCATATCCTGCGCTCTTGAAATACGCGGCATGGCATCCATAGAGAATGCTGTTGCGCCTGTTTCTGCTATGGCCTTGATCAATTCCGGATTTGACAAGTAGTACAATTGACTCATCAAAATTTGGCCTTTTTGAACCAATTTTAAATCTTCTTCCGTAAACGGATTGATTTTTATCAGCACATTGGATTCCTTAAAAATAGCATCCCTGCTTTTAACGGAAGCGCCAGCCAAATCATAATCTGAATTTTTAAATGACGAAGCCATTCCTGCATCCTCTTCAACCAAAAGCTCAAACTCTTTTGCAACGAGCATTTTGGCAATATTGGGCGAAATCGATACCCGGTTTTCTCCTTTTTGTGTTTCTTTTAAAACGCCTATTTTCATGTATGTAAGGTTTTATTGTGTATAAAATTATATGGAATAGTTAATTTATTCTTTTGAAATAATAATGGAAAGTTCCTAAAAAAAAGAAAACCGGCCAAAAAGCCAGTTTCATATCCTTTAAATTCAACATTCCCTAAAAGCATTGAAAAAGTAACATAAATAACAATAACAACGCTATAAAAATAACTTGGCGCCGATTGAAATTTCATCATTTTTTTAGCTTTTAAATATGGTTGACAAATATACTGAAATATTCAATTATATAAATCGATTACAATCAAATTTTGAGTGGATTTTCGCTTTTTCTAAATTTTTAATGACAATTATCACAACAATTACGCATTATTTTCTTAAAAAAATATGATTAATTTATGTTTTGCAACAATTAAGCAAAAAATTGGCTTAAAAATTTAACGCTATGTTTTTTTAAGCAATTCTTGTGTGAGAAAGTGAAAAGTATAACAATCATTTAAGAATGTTTGCCTAATTTTACGCAATATTTATGGTATAAGAAATTTAAAACAAAACACATTGCACATTAAAATCACTTTTTTAGGCACCGGAACTTCCCAAGGAATTCCAGTAATAGCAAGCAAACATCCAGTCTGTTTATCAACCGATAAACGCGACAAACGCCTGCGTGTTTCCATTTTGGTTGAATGGGAAAATTTCACTTATGTGGTTGATTGCGGCCCAGATTTCAGGCAGCAGATGTTACGCGCAAATGTCACAAAAATTAACGGCGTGTTGTTTACGCACATTCATTCTGACCATACGGCCGGTTTGGACGATTTGCGGCCTTTCAGCGCTCAACTTGGTGCGGTGCCCATTTATGCAAAAAAGGAGGTTTTAGACAATTTAGCCAGGCGTTTTGATTATATTTTTATTGATGAAAATAAATATATAGGAGCACCCAGCGTTGAGCAACATGAGATTATAAATGAACCTTTTTTTATCCAAAATTTAAAAGTGATTCCTGTGGATGTTAATCACGGCAACCTTCAAATTTTCGGCTTTAGGTTTCATAACATTGCGTATTTAACAGATGTTAAGACTATTTCTGCAACAGAAAAATTAAAATTGCATCATTTAGACATTTTAATTATAAATGCTTTAAGGGTCGAAAGCCATTCAACACATTTAAATTTGGACGAAGCAATTGAGCTGAGCCAGGAATTAAATCCCAAAATAACCTATATTACCCACATCAGCAATCGCTTGGGATTTCACGCAGAAGTTCAAAAAATGCTTCCAAAAAATGTGTTTTTGGCCTATGACGGGCTGGTTTTAGAAGTTTAACTTTTAAAAATAATTGCTTATTTGGGCGTTCCCACAAGGGTCGGGCCTTTTGTTCCAAACTTTTTTCGCTAAAAAAAGCGCAAAAAGGTTTTCACTTCAGTCCCTAACGCGAATTTAATAAAACATTTCAGCATTCAACATTCATCATATAAAATTATCAATAAAAAGCGGCTTCCATTTTATTGAAAACCGCTTTTATTATTGCATTTTAAATTCTAATTATTTCAGGATTCCCTCAATTTTAATAAGAGTTTCTTTAGAGAATTCCAGATTTTCCAAAGCTTTTAAACTGTCCAGCAACTGTTCTGTTCTGCTGGCGCCAACCAAAACTGAGGTAATTCTTTTGTCTTTCAACAACCAGGCAATTGCCATTTGCGCCAAACTTTGTCCTCTTGATAAAGCAATTTCATTTAACTGTTTAACTTTTAAAATCAGCGCTTCATCAATTTGATCGGTTTTTAAATAACGGCCATCTTTTACGGCTCTTGAATCTTCAGGAAATCCCGCCAAATATTTATCGGTTAAAATTCCCTGATTTAAAGGAGAAAAAGCAATGGCGCCAACACCTTTATTTTCCAATACGTCCAAAAGTCCGCCCTCAACCCATCTGTCCAGCATACTGTATCTCGGCTGGTGAATTAAACAAGGCGTTCCCAAATCTTTTAGAATTTTGGTTGCTTTTAAAGTGTCTTCTGCGCTGTATTGGGAAATCCCGACATAAAGCGCTTTTCCCTGCCTAACAATATGATCTAGTGCGCCCATAGTTTCTTCCATCGGTGTTTCCGGATCTGGTCGGTGGTGATAAAAAATATCTACATAATCCAGTCCCATTCTTTGCAGACTTTGGTCCAAGCTTGAAATCAAATATTTTCTTGATCCAAAATTCCCATAGGGTCCGGGCCACATATCCCAGCCTGCTTTGGTGGAAATAATCAATTCATCTCTGTAAGGTTTGAAATCTTTTTTTAAAATTTTTCCAAAAGTGGACTCTGCCGAACCGTAGGGCGGACCGTAATTGTTGGCCAGGTCAAAATGGGTGATGCCATTGTCAAAAGCGCATTTCAATAAATTTTCGGCATTTTTAAAGTCGTCCGTAGATCCGAAATTATGCCACAAACCCAAAGAAATTTCAGGAAGCAACAAGCCGCTTTTTCCGCTGCGCCTGTAATTCATTTTATCGTACCTTGATTCTTTTGCCTGATAACCCTTTTTATTGGAGTCATTAAATAGTTTGCTCATTTCAGTTTATTTTGAATTGGTTTTATTTTTTAATGAAATTATAACAGTTTCAGAAAAATAAAATAATTTCAAAAGTACTAAAAACAACTTCTAATGATTGTTCAAACGCCCAAATTTTGTTTCAAGTGTTGTTTTTAACTTATCAATAGCGCCTTCAACTGCCAGTTCATGATTGTTTGCAATGTTTGTAACGGCTATTGGTTTCATTCCTTCAAGTCGTGCTTCAACCAAGCATCGTTTATCGTTAAGCGCGTCTTTATGTCCGTTTTCATCAGAAAGATGCACTTCCAATCTTGTGATGTGCTCGCTAAACCTGCTTAATTCTTCAGAAATTTGGCTTTGTAATTGGGTCCTGAATTCCTTGTGTACCGTTAAATTATTGTCGGAATTTATTTGAATTGTCATAATTGATTGTTTTTTTAGTGAAAATTTTTAAATCATATTTTCACCATTGTTATTAAATGAAATTAATTTTTCTGAATTTTTAGGAGCACTGCCCTAGCAAAACGAAAATAACAATAAAAATTAGCACTGTGCTTAAACAGCCACCGCCTAATTTTTTTGCTCCGAAACCGGCTATTAAGCCTTTAAATAAGGAATTCATAAAATTGATTTTAGGATACTTTTATTATTTTGATAAAGCTACAATATTTTAAGCAATTGCAACAAATCGTTTAATTAATAATCAGTTTTAAAAGGCGTACTTTATTGCTGATTCAGATTACAAAAATGAAGAATTTTACAACCAATATGTTACATAACTTTGTATAAAAGTTACAAGATTCACAGACTTCAATATATGGAATAAATTATAGGTATCAGCAAATAATTTACAAAAATATAAATCCCTAAAAAATATATTTTTACCTGAAATTACAGCTTACGCCAGCCCATAAATGGATAATTTTCGCATCTTTTCCGGTGCCGTCTAATATTCCAAACAAACCGGAGGCTGTTGAAAATTCCAGACCCAAACTGGTTTTTTTAACTTCTATTTCATAACCGCTTTGAATTTCCGCCAATGTTGAGCCAATTCCGATACCCGCCATTGTAGTCAACTTTTGTACACCTTCTTTAGTGCCGTCAATAGACCAGCCTTCAAATAGCCAATGTGTTTTTGGTTCAGCACTTTTTGTATTATTTTCCTGATAAACCAAGGTTAAACTATTGCTCAAAGTCACCATTTTTAAACGCCCGGCACCGCATTCGGTATTCACGCCAATACTTACAACTTTTGATTGTGTGGCGTTGTTTATGATTTCTATCAGCTGATTTTCTGGCGTTCCGAATGGCAATTCATTGGAAGATCCCGTAATTTGGTCCACCAATTGAAGGGCATCGGAAGTTAAAACCAAAGATTGCTTGCTTTTTTCAGCTTTTTGTATGGTGTCTTTTTGTATTTCAGATTGTTGCGGACTGTTTTCAATCTTTTTTTCACTGGTTTGGCAACTAAAAAAAACTACAGAAATGATGAGTAAAATGTGGAAAGATTTCATAAATTATTTTATTAATAATTTACAAAAATGACAATTTCTAGCGGCAATCTTGTTACATAGTTTTTGGGAAATGTTACATGATTCACAGATTTGTATTTAAGCGTGAAGGGGATTTGAATTTTTTATTATTCTGCTATTGAATAAGTATAATTTTAGCGTCATGAAAAGAAAATTTTAAATAAGCACTTATTGGAATTTAAAATCTTTTTGATTTTTGGATATACTATGCTACAATATTTTAACGTTCCAATATATTGTTAGCTGTTTTTATCTTGGCAATATTGTTATTCAAATAATATTTTTTCAATTTATATTTTAAATGATTAAATCTAAAAATACCAATAATCAAAATAATAACACTTAGTGCAAGTGAAACATAACCCAGCCATTTAATTCTTTCAAAACCTGTTATCTGAAAAAGCGCAATTCCTCCCAAAAGCAAGTATAATGAAGTTCTTATGTATGAAAATAACGTTCTTTCATTCGCCAATCTGGTGCGTTCTAATGCCTAAAAATCCCGAAGTATTATTTTTTCCCTGTTTTCAAACTTATATTTAGATTTCAATATTTTTTTCATGCCTTACAAATAATGTTAATCATAAATTGTTATTTGTTTTTATAATCAAACATATCAAATTAACGACAGAAATTAAAACCCATTTGCATTTACTGAATTTATTCTTTTTCGTTGTCTTTTAGATCATTATACGCTTCCGTTAATTCTATACAAGCCTGTTTGCAAACTTTATCAATCAAAATAACCAAGCTTGGAATTTCATCCGTATTTTGCTCATTGCTAGCATATTCCTGCACGGTTTTGGCCATATTTTCAAAATCGGCATGGATGCCCATAATGGCAAATGACGGAATTAATTTATGTACCGCTTTGTACAGTGAAGGCCAATCTTTATCCGCAGCGCTTTGTTTAATTGCGCCAAGGATGGTTGGCGTTTGCTCTAAGTAAAGCGAAATCATTTCCATCAACAATTTTTGGTTCGACTTTGTTCGTTGTTTTAAATAGGATAAGTCGGTACATTTTAATTTTTCCCTTTTTTCAATTGATGGGGAATTCTCTATGGATTTACTTGATTTTGCAGCCGATGATTTCTTTACCAAACCAACTATTTTTTGGTACAATATTTTTTCTTTAACCGGTTTTGAAATATAATCATTCATGCCCATAGCTTTGCATTTTTCTAAATCGGCCGTAGTCACATTGGCAGTCAGCGCAATAATAGGGATATTCAATTTCATCGTATTTCTAATATAATCTGTGGCTTCAAATCCATCCATTTCAGGCATTTGCAGATCCATTAAAATAAGATCGTAATTATTAACTTGAAGTTTTTCTATGGCTATTTTTCCGTTGGATGCAATATCATGTCCAAAGCCGAAATCATTCAACAAGGTTTTCATCAACAATTGATTGAGTGCAATATCTTCCACCACCAAAACCTTAATATTTTTGGGTACAGTTGCCGATTCTGATGGGGTGTTTTGCGTTTCGGCAGTTTCTTTCACGCTTTCATTTGTTTTTTGAAAACTTATGATGAAACTAAAAGTTGACCCTTCATCAATTTTACTTTTTACGGCAATGCTGCCGCCTTGAGACTCAACCAATTGTTTGGCAATGGCAAGTCCTAAGCCGGTTCCTCCATACCTTTTTGATGTTCCTGTGGATGCCTGTTGAAAGTTTTCAAAAATAGTGGCTAAGTTGGCTGAAGGTATTCCAATTCCGGTATCGGCAATTGCAAATTCAAGGGTAACATTCTTTGTGTCTTCCTTCAATAAACGAACACTTGCGTTAATTTTTCCTCCCGAAGTAAATTTAACGGCGTTGCTCATCAAATTTAAAATAATCTGACGCAAACGCATTGGGTCGCCAAGTAAAACCTCAGGAATTTTTTGGTCGTATTCCACAATTAATTCCGTATTATTTTCTTGGGTTTTTATTTCAAACAATTGAAGGATGGCTGAGATTGATTCCGACATTT
Source organism: Lutibacter sp. (assembly GCA_014859175.1). GTDB lineage: Bacteria > Bacteroidota > Bacteroidia > Flavobacteriales > Flavobacteriaceae > Lutibacter. Next base: position 11,462 of record JACUUQ010000024.1, read on the forward strand.
TAAAAGGCGTTTGCTCAAAGAACATTTTCCCTGAATCAACTTTTGCCAAATCAAGAATGTCATTGATAAGCACAATTAAGGAATCACCGCTTGTTTGAATGGCATTTAAATATTCTCTTTGGTTTTCATTTACGTTTGTTTTCAATACCACTTTTGTAAATCCGATAATGGCGTTCATTGGAGTTCTTATTTCGTGGCTCATATTCGACAAAAATTGTTGTTTAGCCTTCATGGCATCCTCTGCAATTTGTGTTTTTTGGTCGGCAAGATTTTTTGCTTTTATCAATTCATCTTTCATAATGAATTGATTGGTAACTTCATGGGAAATCATGGTAACGCCTGAAATGGTTTTATCAGCTTCCAAATAGGGCTGAAAAACAAAATTGAAATACACATCTTCTAAATTCCCATTGCGTTTAATGGGTATAAGAAATTCATAGCCTTGCTGGGGAAAACCCGTAGAGTAAACCTTTTGAAGCATTTCCGGAAGCGGTCCGTTTTTAATTTCGGGCAAAACATCCAGCAGTTTTTTTCCTTCAATTTGCAGTCCTTTTCCCCAAATATCTTTTACGCTTTCATTGGCAAGACTAATGACCATATCTTCTCCTTTAAATATTGCAAACGCAAATGGCGATTGCATCAGCATCCTGTCATAGCGCTCATTATTTTTTTCAATAAGTTTCCAAGCTTTTTTATCAGCTTCAAGTTGCTTTTCCTGTATTTTCTTTTCTTTGTCGCGAAGTTCGGTCTGTAATTTTCTAACCTCAGTATAATCTACTATAGTGAGCACAATCAATTCTTCTTTAGTGCTTAGTTTTATAATGCGATGCGCATTCAGCAGCATTATTTTGTATCCGATATTAGGGAATTCGTGCACTACTTCAAAGTCAAAAAAAGTATTATTTTTTGGAATAATTTCTTCTAACAATTCACGTAAACGCGGTATATTCCACTGGTTGTTGCCCAATTTATAGAGTGATTCACCCAAACTTTCCGTTTCCGTTACTTGAAATGTTTTATAAAAAGATTTGTTGGCCGACTTGATTCGAATGTCTTTGTCAAGTATTAACATAGGTTCGCGAATGGAGGAAAGAATGGTCTCATTATAAGTGTACAATTCTTCAACCAGCTGGTTTCGTGCCAGCAATTCCTGATTGCTTGTGATCAACTCTTCGTTGGTTGATTCTATCTCTTCTTTCGAAGTTTCCAATTCTTCATTTAGGCTCTGCAATTCTTCATTGCTCGAAACAATTTCTTCGTTGGCACTTTGTAATTCTTCGTTTAGGGCTTCCTGATCGTGCGTAATTGAACCCATATCGGCACGGGTAGCCACCAATTCTTCTTCTAATTTTTTTATTCTTTTGTCTTTTGAAACCGTGTTTTTTTCTCCATTATTGGAAGATTGATGCAAAATGTCTATTTGCTGGGAAGTGAAAACAACCACCAATAAAGGTTCTTCACCTTCAATTTTAAGCGGCATAACTTCTAAATTAACAACTTGTATGGCAGCTTCTTTTTTATTGGGCATAATTTCTATGCCCGATTTATTTACGGTATGTTTTGTTTTTATGGCGTGATAAATGGCATTGCGCAGTTCAAATGAAATTTCTGGCAACACCATGGTTAAGATATTTAAACTGGCTTTGCCGGGCGAATTTTTCAGATACATTTCTGTGGAACCCCGAAACTGGAGAATTTCCATGTCGTGATTGATAATAACGCTTGCCGGCATATAATGCGCCAGCAAAACGGAATCAAATACATTTCCAAGATTGCCATGTGTTGCAACAGTGGGTCTTTTTGGCACAACGGTCACCACACGCTGTTTCCCGGTTGCGTCTGATTGCACAGCACGAGAGGTGATAATAGGCAATTTATAAACTCCCGAGTTTTTTTTGCGGGAATAAATTTTAAACTTTTTATTGATAGCGGTAAAAAGTTCATCGGCTGTTCCAACGGTTTCCGATTTGCCCAGCACCAAACAACCGCCATCATTTAAAGCATAATGAAACGTTGAAATGGCTTTTTTCTGAGCAGCATTGTCAAGATAAATAAGCAGGTTGCGGCAACTGATAAAATCCATGCGTGAAAAAGGAGGATCGCGCAAAATATTGTGTTGGGCAAAAACACAAACATCTCGCAGCACTTTAGAAATGCGGTATTTGTTGCCCGATTTTATAAAAAATTGCTTAAGCCTTTTGGGTGAAACATTTTTTAGCTCGTTTATGGAATATTCTCCATTTCGGGCAATATCAATTGCTGCAGCACTTAAATCGGAAGCAAAAATCTGAAAAGGAATACGTTTGGTTTTATTGCCTTGCAATTCGCGCAATAACATAGCAATTGAATAAACTTCTTCGCCAGTTGCGCAAGCAGCAACCCAAATACGCAGCGTTTCGTTTTGTGATTTGCTTTTCAGCAACATCGGAAATACCGATTTTTTTAAAAGATCAAAAGCCTCGGTGTCTCTAAAAAATTCGGTGACATTGATTAATAAATCCTGAAAAAGCAAGTCAACCTCATTGTCATTTTTTGCCAACAAATCGGCATATTGCTTTAAGGTTTCTATTTTATGGATCAACATTCTGCGGAGCATTCGCCGCTTAATGGTATTTAATTTATAGAAGCTAAAATCAACGCTCTTTTTTTTCAGTAAAATCTGAAAAATCTTTTTTAAATCACTGCTCTTGTTGTCTATTTTACCTTTGGGCGATGATTTTTCCGGATTCCTTATGATCAAATCGTGTTTGCTCATCCAGTTCAATTCCGCTGCAATTTCTTTTGGTGAAAGTACAAAATCAACCAAGCCACTGGCAATGGCCGAATGCGGCATACTTGTGAATTTTGCCGAATCGTCTTGGGCAAAAGTGATGCCACCAGCTTCTTTTATTTCACTTAAACCACGTGTGCCGTCACTTGCACTTCCAGAAAGCACAATACCAATTACATTTTCCTTATGCGTTTCGGCCAAGGAAGAAAACAGCACATCAATGGAAAGGTTAGAGGATTTGTTTTGTGGGCGCGGAATTAATTTAATATGGCCGTCAATAACCTCAATTTCTTTATTGTATGGAATTACATAAACATTGTTGGGTATTATTTTCTCCATAGCATCAATATCCTGCACTTTCATCTCAGTTTTCTTCGACAAAAGCGGCACAAGAAGGCTTTCATGGTCGGGACTTAAATGTTGCACATAAATAAAAGCCATGCCGGTTTCGGGAGAAAGATTTTGTAAAAGCAGTGATACAGCTTCCAACCCGCCAGCCGATGCCCCAATTGCAACCACCGTAAAGGAATTTGCATTTTTTTCTGATACGGGAATGGGCTTATTTTTAAGCGCTTTCTTTAGTTTCGGAGTTTCCTTCGCTGTTTTAGCGCTAGATTTGACGGCGGTTTCTTTTTTAAAAACAACCTTCTTTTTATCTGATTGCGGTGTAGACTCCATTTTTTATGCTATTTTTTTACGAAGTTTCCATAAGCTTCGTTATTATATCAAAATCAATTTGGGCTGATTTAATGCCTTTTGTCAATTTGATAATTGTTTCAACCTTTTAACTTGCTTATAATTTGCTATGGCCATACGTAAGTAGGAGAAAAGTACGCATTTGCTTTTGCGCTAAAAATTAAATCCAAAGATACAAACAAACTTTTAATATTAACGATAAAAACGATTTGCTTCAGGAAAAAGGCGCAGGATTTAAACAGTCTAAGTTTGATAGATTAATTTGTAGTGTTTGAAAGGGGTGTGGGTTTTGGGATGGTAAAAAAATAAATGATTACAAATAGTGTTAAAGTTGCTGTTGTTAAGAATGCAACTGTCGCTCCAAATTGAAACCAAATAAGTCCGGTAAGTGAACTTGCCAACATCGCACAAATGCTTTGCAAACCCGAAAATGTTCCTATGGCAGTTGCGGTGTCTTTCTTGTGTGATATGTTTGAAATCCACGCTTTTGAAATGCCTTCCGTAGCGGAAGCATAAACGCCATAAAGGAAAAATAATCCGAAAAAGAAATATAGGTTGGTATTTATTGACATTCCAAAATAGACCGCCGCAAAAAAGGCAAGTCCGATGATGAAAATTGTTTTCAATCCAATTTTATCGGCCAAAATGCCAACAGGAAAAGCAAATAAGGCATAAATAAGATTGTAAAAAATATAGATGCCAATCACTACAGTGTCGTCAAGGCCGGATTGTTTTGCTTTTAAAATAAGAAAAACGTCGGAACTGTTGAAGAGTGTAAACATGAGGAGGCCAATCACCAGTTTTCTGTAGGCCGGCGGACTCACTTTCCAATATTTTAAGAAAGAAAAAAAAGGCGTGGGTACTTTTGTTTTTTCCTGCACTACTTTTTTGTCTTTTAAATAGAAGGTAGCCAAAACCGCCAAAAGTCCGGGAATAAATGCAATAAAAAATAGCGTTTTATAGTCTTCCGGATAAAAATACAAATAAGTCAAAGCCAAAGCCGGACCTAAAACGGCGCCAAAAGTGTCCATGGAACGGTGAAGCCCAAAAATTTTTCCTTTTGTTTCCGGTGTGGCTTCATCAGAAAGAATGGCGTCTCTGGCACCTGTTCTTATTCCTTTTCCAAATCGGTCAATGGTTCGTGCAAAAAATATCCAAAGGGGAAAAATAAAAACAGCCATCATGGGTTTTGAGATGGCGCTGAACGCATACCCAATTTGCACAAAAGGAACACGTTTTCCTGAGTTGTCGGAAAGTTTGCCAAAATAGCCTTTGCTCAATCCGGCTGTGGCTTCAGCAACACCTTCAAGGATTCCAATAAGCACAATTGAAAAACCAATAGTCTTTAAATAAATGGGCATAATCGGGTACAGCATTTCGCTTGCGGTGTCCGTCAACAAACTCACAATTGATAAAATCCAGACTGTTTTTGTGATGTATTTCAAAATTGCGCTTTTTTGTGATTGGATTAAATAGTTGCTATTTCAAAAGTATCATTTAATTTGTCGCAATGATGCCTTTGAATTGATTTTTTAATTTTTTTTCAACAAACAAATTTCAAACAATTATTAAATTAATTTTTTGCTAAATGTGTGAATAAAGTAACTTTATTGGATAATTGTGTAACACATCGCTCACTTTGAAAGATCATTTTTGCCTTATAGAATCCACGTATGAAAAAATCACTTATTTTATTGAATATTATTGTTATTTCCTTATTTTTTTCTTGCAATCAAAATGAGAAAACTAAAGCTAAAGGTGAAAAAATTAAAATTGTAAGAATAGAGCCGAAATCGGTTTCTTATCAAACGGAAAATGCCAAGGAATGGCTGTCGGTAAATATTAAGGATTCCAAAAAATTGCGGATTGCCGTTGCGGTTAACAGAACCGACAGGGAAAATTTTGCACAAATGGATTCTGTAATTGTGCCTATTGATATGACCGGTGATTTGGAATATTATCTTCCGTTTCCGATGACTGTTTCTTACCTAAAAGACATCAACAAAATTATTTATTTTTCCTATCCAACACAAACATTTGCCACCTATGAAAATGGGGAATTGATTTATACCGGACCAACAAATATGGGCAGAAAACAAGACCAAACCCCAACCGGACTTTTTTATGCCAATTGGAAGGCTGAAGAAACCACCAGTACTTTTAATGATGAATGGGATTTGCGGTGGAACTTTAATGTGGAAAATTTGTTGGGTGTTGGCTGGCATCAGTACAGTTTGCCGGGTTATCCGGCATCGCATGCTTGTATGCGACTTCAGGAAAAAGATGCCCGTTACCTTTATGATTGGGCAGATCAATGGGTTTTGACCAATAAAGATAAAGTGTTGGTAAAAGGCACGCCGGTAATTATTTTTGGCAGTTACGATTTTGATGCGTCAAAACCTTGGTTTCAGTTAATTGAAAATCCGAAAGCATTGGATATTTCAGAAGATGAAATGGAAAATCAAACCAAGCCTTTTTTAAAGCTTATTTTAGCAGAACAAGAAAACAGGGTCGCAAAAGGGTAAAATGCTCATAATAAATTAATACTGTCCTAAATTTTATTTAGGACAGTATTGGCGTTTTATTAATTAATCATTAAACTTTCGCAAGCTTCATTTACCCAGCATGCAATAGATCTTTATAATTAATAAGTTTTTCAAGTTGTTCATTATCAGACAATAATTTTTCCATTAACAATTCCATATCAATCTCCAGTAATTCAGCCAAAGAGGCAAATATACCTATGATTATTTTCCATATTTTCTCTGTGACAGTGAGTTGAATTGTTTCAGCCTTTGTGTTTCTAAACAATTCTCCCAATGATTCATAGGCTGTAAACCTTTTTGCCACTGACAATAAATTGTATTGAATCATGCAGATAGTCGTAGAAGCAATTTGCGCATCAAAATCTTGGGATTGGCATTTACCCAAACCAAGATATTGCTTGCTTTCCTTAAAAAAAACTTCAATAGACCATCGAATTGAATAAATTTTGTAAGCTTGTTCAAAATTTAATTTTAAATCGGTTGTCAACAATAAATGCCATTTTCCTCTTCTGGATGTTTTACAAAAGAACAGTTTTACAGGGATTCCATTGAAATCTACCATTGCTTGACTATAATAACAAGCCAGTTGTTTGGATCGTTTCAATTTTTTGGTTTTGCGATGATAATCAATAATTTCTTTGGCTGTAAGCTTTTTGTCATTAAATAAATATCTTGTTTTTCCCATTTTAGCCATACCCAAAAGATGACATCCAATACGGCGTGATTTGATAAATTGCACCAAAGCCGAGCAGGTAAACCAACTGTCAACCAGCACATAATCAAATCGCAGACCCTTGCCAATAGCTCCTTTTATCATTTCCAACATTATTTGTATTTTGGATTCAAAATATTCCTCTTTTCGTCGGCAAGCGGCAGAACCTTTAGTGCGATGCTTAGAAAAACGCTCTTTTATTTGTTTTGGCGTCAATCCGTAAGGTTTTGCCTTATTTTTACCTTGTTCTCCATGAAGCGAAAAATCAAGGGCGAAAAAACTTTTGCCATCATGATATCCCAAAAACAAGCCTTTAAAAGCTAAAATACTTTTACTCTTTACGTGGGAAAACACTCGGCCTATCAGTTCGATTTTTCTTCCTGTTTTGGGTAAATCCGAATCATCAACAATAAGACAGCGGATACCAGTTTCATTGCTCTTGTCAGATGCCTTTTCTATCAATTGCTTTGATATTTTAAAAGAAATCTTTCGCCAAGAAATGAAGTTGTCGTTTAAAAGTCGATAAAAAACATCCTTGCCACAACCGAAAACAGGAAACAGGGAAGACTTCCCGTATTGCCACGCATCTTTTATGTCAAATAACGGAAACATCAAAATCACGAGCAGTTTATTGATGTTCTTGTATGTGTTATTGTTTTTGCTTTGAAGTCCAATTTGTTTTTCTGATAATGTCAAGGAACTTAAAATGTTCAAAATTGTATTGATTGCTTTTTCACTTGAACTAAAAAAGCCTTTTACCTCTGAAACTATTGTTGTACTTTTGTTTTGCAGCATATTTTAAATTGTTTGTTTTGTAAAACAAAGTTACTGATTATCAGTGATTTAACAAAATAAATGTGCTGCTTTTTATCTGATTTTTAATGCTTTATTAAACTTGCGAAAGCTTAGTTAATCATCCAAACCATAGGCTGATTTTTTATAATCTACGATATTAATAAATAATTTTCCTTCTCTGTTAAGGATTTTCAGAATCTTCGATTCCCTTATATTTGATTGAATTTTTTTGTAAAGTCACTAATAGCCAATATAAATTAATGTTGCTATATTAGTGAAGGATTATCTTTACCTGCAATCAAAAACCTTATTTTTAATACTGCCTTTTACGGAAACTCCACTTACTTTAAAGTCTGACCAAATTATTGCTTTACCACTAACGTTACAATCCGGTTCAACAATTATGCAAAATGTTTTTTTTACACAAGCTGTTAAATTTCCCTCCCAAGTTACTACTGTCGGCTTGTCATGATTATTTGGAGTAAATATAAAACCCTGACTTGCAGGCCCATTTACAAAACTGGTAATTTGAGGCATTGTAATTTCAACAATAGCATTTTCTAAATCTTCTGAACTAATATATTCTAAATGAACCATTTTAAGATTTGGCTTTGAAATTAAAGCTAAAGAACCACATTCTGTAACTTCCAAATTTGATGTTGATTCAGAAATTCCTTTGTCTGAAGTTACTTTATATACATTATCTTGGGTAGTTATAATTTCTTGTGGAAGCAGATAGCTTTCATCAATAAATTCTGAATCTTTGCTGCAAGAAACCGCACTAAAAACCATCACTATCCATAGTGAGCTTAATAGCATTTTTAAAGTGATTAATAATGTTTTCATAATATATAATATTTAATAAATAATTTCCTACTCTTTTAAGGATTTTCGGATTCCTCCGTGCTCTAATAATTTTAACAGTTAATTTTAATTAAAGTTCCAATAAAATAACAGATGATTCCTTTCAATTTTGAATCAAAACATTTCAATTTCTGTTGATTTGTTTTGATTTTTATCAAAAGTTTTCAATTTTGTTTTGAATTTTATAAAATTTCAGAAATAGTTCTCTGGAATGATGAGATTAAGAATGAGAAAAGTTTGAATGATTTTATATTTTTTAATCTTCAGAGAAATCTATGATACCTTCTGTGAGCAACAATTTTTCGACTTTGTCATGTTCTTTGCGGTATTTTGCTTCTGCTTCTTTTAAATATTGTGCAAATTCGGGTTCATGACGAATATTGTCAAACATCGGACAATTTTTATAATCCTTAAGCCTTATAATTATAGAACCCATACAATCTTTAGTCTTTTGAAGATTTTTGAGGGCTTTCCCTTTTTCATTAAGGACTGAATAAATTTTAGCTAAAGTTAAGTAGGCATGACAAGTAACAGATGGTTGATTCTGCTCTATGTGTTTTCGCATCTCTTTAATAACTGCATCAAAATGAAAATCAGCTTCCTTTTTTTGGCCATTTTCCAGATAAACAAATCCAAAAAGATAATTTGGTTCAATTTTTCTTCCTTGTTGCTTCATGATTGTCATATATTTTTGCATCAACGGTGAAGCATTTTTGAAATCTTTTAAATACAAATAGGTATGAAAAAGCAAATATATATTGTCTGGATTTTCAGGATTGAATGCATACATTTTATGTGCGGTTTTAAGAGCTGATTTATAGTTTCCAAGGTCGAGATCAATTGCTGTCAAACCCCAATAATAATAGGTTGAATCATTGTTTATTTCCAACAGTTTTTTGGCATATTTTTCACCTTCTTCATAAAATCCTAAACTATAAAGGCTCCAACTAAAACTTTCAAGATTATAGCGTTCCTGCATCGAATTATTATGATGATGAAATGCCTGTAATTGATTCTTAATAGCATTGTAACATTTGCCCTGTGAAAAATATAATTCACCCAGAAAACGAATTGCTGTAGAATTATTAGGTTTATATTTTATGGATTTTTTATAAGCTTCTTGAGCTTCCCGTTCCATCCCTTTATTGCTGAGTATGTAACCTTTTAGCGTGTAGGCCTCTGGATTTTCAGCATCAAAATGCAAAGCCTTTTTTGCCAGGTACAATGCAGAATCAATATTTCGGTTAAAAATAATCCATCCAAGTGCCGCATAAGAATCTGGATAAGTGGAATCGAGTTGGATGGCTTTTTTGTATAAGCGTTCGGCCTCAATATCCAATTCCCATTTCTTCTCTGAGTCAGCAACATTATGAAGATCATTTGCCTGTAAGAACAAATTCATGGCGGCAATATTGGAAGTTGGTATTTTTTTTATTAATTTTTTTTCTTCTGTGGTAATGGCAGCTTTTATTTCGGAAGCTACTTTCAATGCCACATCGCTCTGAAGATTAAAAATATCTTCAAGCTTCATTTGGTAACGTTGGGAGAAAAGATGTTTGTCGGATCTTGCATCAATTAACTGAATGGATAGGCTTACCTGATCGCCAATTTTTTGGCCGCTTCCTTCAACGATGTAATTGGCTTTAAGCTCCCGACCAATTTGGGGAACGGTTTTAAACTTATTGTTTCTGTACTGTTCAACCGAGGTTCTTGGATGAACTTCCAAATCCTTAATTTTAGACAGGTTGTCCAAAATGGCTTCCATAACGCCATTTATAAAATATTCGTTCTTTGGATCCGGGCTGTCGTTTATAAATGGCAAAACGGCAATTGATTTCTTTTGATGTTCAAAAGGATTGAGTTTTATGGCATTGATGAAATAAACCAATCCCACTATTGACCAAATGAGTATAGCAACAATAAAAATTGCCCATCTTTTTCGCTTACTCCGTTTAAACAGTTTTTTTAGCTTTTTTCGTAAACTTTGCTTATTGACAATTATAGGCAAGGAATCCAATTCAACCTGTTTTTTTTCAGAATTAATCACATCTCTTTTTTTAGCCTCTCCTGGAGGGAAACCATAATATGCTGAAAAACAAGTACTGAAATAAGCCGGACTGCTAAAACCAACCTTAAAGGCCACTTCAGAAGCGGTTAATGAATCATTTTGCAGCAGTTCCCTTGCACGTTGCAGCCTTAATTCACGAATATATTGGTTGGTAGTTTTTTGATAAATAAAATGTAACTTTCGGTTTAAGTTGAACCTGCTCATTCCTATTTCACGAGCCAATTCTTTTACACCAAAACGTTCATTTTCCAGGTTTGCAAAAATAATTTTATTCAATTCCCTGGTAAATGCTGCATCAATGGAAGATTTATCTTTCATGATTTAATTTTATTTAATCAAGGTATATCAAATATAATTAAAATTAGTGGAATATTTAATGAATTCCTTTGATTTTCAGAATGATAAAAAACTGGAACGAAAATTTAATTGACATTGTCGGTTTCTTGACAAAAGTTTTATGAGACAGCATTGACAATACTTTTAACCTATTAATTTAAGCGCTTCTTTTTTGCTCAAACTGTTCAATGCGGTTTTGCCGGCGAATTCCATAACCCAAATTGGATTTGTTTTACTGTATTCTCGTAAAATCCAGCCAATGGCTTTGTTGATGAAAAATACTTTTGAGCCTAATAATGAATTGATTATGGAACTTAGTAAAACAGTGTCTAAATTTTTTTTGTATTTCAGTTGAAACAGCAAGGCGCACCTTTGCAGCCAAATATTATTTGAGTTCAACCACTTTTCGACGTATGCAGTTCTTTGTTCCGGGTACTTTTTTAAATATTCACCCATCAATTTTGCCGCAATAAAATCAACAGTGTCCCACCAGGATTTGTGCGTTACCATATATTCAAAAAGTTCGATGTCTTTTTTCTCAAATTGTTTTACATAGTTAAAAGCAAGTTCTTGTGAGAAATATTGATAATCCCGCTGTGGTTTTTCCCAAAGAGATTTCACTGTTTTTTCTAATTCATCTTTATTAGGCAAATATTCTTTGATAAAAAATGGTTTTTGAATTTCCCTTCTTTCGGTTGATTTAATGCCATAAAACTCAAATTGATTTCGCATATATGCTTTTTGTTCTAAAGCAATTTTAGGATGTACATGTTGCTCAAATTCAAGTTCTAAGGTTTTTATGAATGCTGTTATTTTTATTTTCACGCGCTAATAAAATGTTATCACTAAGCAAAGAAAATAATTTATTGCAGACTTTAGTTATTTTCTATAATGGTTGATTTCCCTTTTCTTCCGTTGTTTGAAAATGCTGACAGTGTAATTTTTCCCTTTTCAACAATTGGTTTTGTGTAAATTTTACTGTTGATGTTAGGTTCAGTGCCATCTGCAGTGTAACGGATCACAAATCCAGGTTGCTGAATATTGGCTTTTACTTTCCCTGAGTCAATAATTGCCCCAACAGGCGGAATGCGATAGTTGAATCCTCCCCAATAAAAATCTAACCGCGGCAATTCTTTTTTTCCTAAAACATTTGCAAATATTGACCAATCTTTGTTATAAGAAATGTTCATTTTTTCCTGATTCCTTTCAGTGACCCAAGAAGGATTTTGCACCCAGGCGCGTTCCGCCAATGCTAATA
>JACUUQ010000229.1 GCA_014859175.1 Lutibacter sp.
TTGGGGTGTCACCAACATCATTCCGATAATGCTTTCAGAAATTGATTCAACATCCTTTAAACTTTTCGCCAATTTCACGCCTCCGCCTTTTCCGCGTCCGCCTGCATGAATTTGTGCTTTAACAACCCACCAGCCAGTTCCGGTTTCAACAGCCAATTGCTTTGCTGCGTCAACCGCTTTTAAATGGTTATCGGCAACAATACCGCGCTGTATTCTTACGCCAAAACTGCTTAGTAATTCTTTTCCTTGATATTCGTGTAAATTCATTAGAGATAATGGTTTTTGTAAATATCAACAAATGTACTAATCCTAACTTAAAATTTAAGTTGAATATTAAAAAAGTTTTACTTTGTGTAACAATGTGTTATTTTTGGTGTCTATATAAAGTAGTTTGCCTTGTGCCTTATATATTTTAACATAAATTTGAGTCTGCTTATTCCTTAAAAATGAAGAAATCTCTTTTAATAGTCAGTTTATTTATTTTTTCACTTTCCCATTCACAAGAAAAAACAAAATCGGTTAACGCGCTGCGAATCGACAAAAATCCGGTAATTGATGGCGTTTTGGATGAAGATTTTTGGAAAAATGCCGAACCTGCACAAAACTTTCAAATGTTTAAGCCCGGCGATGGCGGCAACGAAAGTGAAGATATGAAAACCGTGGTGAAAATTGCCTATGATGATGAAGCAATCTATTTTGGGGCAACGATGTACGACATCAACCCAAAAGCAATTCCAATGCAGTTTGGCGGCAGGGATCAATTTGGGCAAGTCGATTTTTTTATGATCACCATCAACCCAAATAACGACGGACAAAATGACACAGAATTTATTGTGATGAGTACCGGCGCTCAAGGAGACGCCAAAGTTTCTTCTGAAGGAGAGGATTTTAGCTGGAATGCCGTTTGGGAAAGTGACGTTAAAATTAATAAAGACAGCTGGGTTGCAGAAATCAAAATCCCCTATTCGGCCTTGCGGTTCAGCAATTCTCCCGAGCAAACCTGGGGCGTTAATTTTCACCGGAAAATAAACAGGCTCAATGAACAATACTCCTGGAATTATATCGATAAAAAAGTTGGGCTATTCACGCAATATTCCGGGTTAGTCACTGGCATAAATAACATAAAACCTCCTACCCGACTCAGTTTCTCTCCTTATGCTTTTGCGGCTTTGAACACCTTTAACGGCGATATGGACACAGATTACAGTATTGGGATGGATTTAAAATACGGCATCAATGAAAGTTTTACCTTGGATGCCACATTGATTCCGGATTTCGGGCAAACGGCTTTTGACAATCAGGTTTTGAATTTAGGGCCGTTTGAACAGCAATACTCAGAAAAACGTGCTTTTTTTACTGAAGGCACAGAACTTTTCAGCAAAGGTTTTTTGTTTTATTCACGAAGAATTGGAAGCAGACCTACAGGTTATGGCAAGGTTCAATCCAATTTAAATGAAAATGAAGAAATTGCCAGCAATCCGGCAAAAGTCAACATGATAAACGCCTTAAAAGTTTCGGGGCGCACTAAAAATGGTTTAGGCATCGGATTTTTCAATGCGATCACGGAAAAAACATCCGCAGAAATAAAAAATACGCTCACCAATGAAACAAGAGAAGTTGTAACCGAGCCGCTTGCCAATTATAATGTGCTTGTGTTGGACCAGCAATTCAATAAAAATTCTTCCATAAGCTTTGTAAATACCAATGTTACCCGTAACGGCAGTTTTAGGGACGCCAATGTTTCGGCCTTGCTTTTTGATATTTCAAACAAAAAAAACAGGTACAAAACTACGGGCGATTTTAAAATTAGCAACATTCAGGAAAATGGCGAAAACAAATCGGGTTATTCCGGCTTGCTCGAATTTGCAAAAATTTCCGGCAATTATCAGTATGAATTTGGCCATTCAAGAAGCAACGACACTTATGATATAAACGATTTGGGTTATCAGAACAGAAATAATCTGGCTGTTTACTGGGCTGAGGTTTCCTACAGAATATTTGAGCCCACAAAAATCTTTGACGATTACAGAATTTCGCTTTCAAGCAATTTTAATTATCAAAATGACTCAAACCAATTTGCGGAAAATAATTTCGAGCTTGATTTTTTCTTTTTTACCAAAACCCGATTTGCTTTTGGCGGAGAAATAACCACCAGTGTTGGCGATCAATATAATTTTTATGAATCTCGCGTAAATGGACGATTTTTTAAGCAAAATCCCGTATATTTAATCAATGGATGGGTTTCTTCTGATTACCGTAAAAAATTTGCGTTTGATGTCAGAAGCACTTATGCCAAAAGATACAGTCTCAACAATGAACTTGTGGAACTGAGCATTTCGCCCCGTTATCGATTTTCCGATAAATTTTCTGTTATTTATAAATTGAATTTTTCAAAACTCGCCAATGATGAAGGATGGGTCACCAATTTAGATAATGGTGACATTATTTTTGGAAACAGGGATGTAAAAACCGTAACCAATACACTTACGGGCAATTTAAGTTTCAATACAAAATCAACGTTGGCGCTGTCCTTCAGGCATTATTGGTCGCCGGTTAAATACGGCACCAATTTTTTTGAACTGAACAATGAAGGCACTTTAAACGAAAGTTTTTACCAAGGAAATCATGACATCAATTACAATATCTGGAATTTGGATTTAAGTTATTCTTGGGAATTTGCCCCCGGCAGCCAGTTTGTTGCCTTATACCGAAACACCATTTTTAATGAGGATAAACTGGCAAATTTGAATTTCAGAAAAAACTTGGACAATCTTTTTAACGAGCCTATTTCCAACAATTTTTCGGTTAAATTTATCTATTATTTGGATTACAACAATGTAAAAAACTGGATGTAAGCCCCCTAGCCCCCGAAGGGGGACAGAGCGTTAAAAAAAACAGCTTGTAGCTGTTTTTAGCGATAGGGCAAGCAGGCGCGTTGGCAATAAAAGTTATATGTTCAGTTAAATCAAGCTTAAGTTAATCATTTATAAATCGATTGGGCAAATAAACAGTGAATCAAACTGTTCAACGATTAAACAAATAAACAGTTAAACAATTTTAAAACAAATAGCTTACTTTTACAAAATGATAAAAGCGAAAAATATTCATAAATTTTACGGGGATTTAGAGGTTTTAAAAGGCGTGGATTTGTCCATAAAAAAGGGAGAAATTGTTGCGATTGTTGGTCCTTCCGGAGCCGGTAAAACAACATTGCTGCAAATTCTTGGCACGTTGGATTCTCCAAGTAAAGGAAAAGATTCCAAGCTTTCCATCAGCAACAAAAATATCCTCGAATTAAAAGACAATGAACTTTCCAAGTTCAGAAATCACCATATAGGTTTTATTTTTCAATTTCATCAGTTGCTTCCCGAATTTACGGCGCTTGAAAATGTTTGCATTCCAGCTTATATTGGAAATACTTCAAAAAAAGATGCAGAAAACAAAGCCAAGGAATTGCTCGATTTTTTAGGGCTTTCCAGCAGAACGCACCACAAACCCAACGAATTGTCGGGCGGCGAACAGCAACGCGTCGCTGTAGCCAGGGCATTAATCAACAATCCCGATGTTATTTTTGCCGATGAACCAAGCGGAAATTTAGACACAGCTTCCGCCAAAAACTTGCACGAATTATTTTTTACGCTGCGCGATAAATTCAACCAAACTTTTGTGATTGTGACGCACAATCAGGAATTGGCTGAGATGGCCGACCGGAAATTGGAAATGACAGACGGAAGAATCAGCAATAAACCTCTTTGAGAATGACAGGAATTATAAGTGCAATGCAGGAAGAAATTCAGGCTTTGCTGCACGAACTTCAGGAAGTGTCAACAACCGAAAAAGGAATGCGAACCTATTATACAGGAACATTGTTCAAAAAAAATGTGGTTCTTGTTTTTTCCCGCTGGGGAAAAGTTGCTTCCGCGGCCACCGCCACCCAATTAATCAACGATTTTGATGTGAAAGAAATCATTTTTACCGGCGTGGCCGGCGCCATTCATCCCAAATTAAATAA
>JACUUQ010000230.1 GCA_014859175.1 Lutibacter sp.
ACAGAACGCCTCGCAAAGACGAACGAACGCATATATCAACTACGTCTTTGCGAAGGAGCAACGTAATGAAATGAAGTGGCGACTGCGGCAATCTGTTGGTTATTATGCTTACAATCATGATTGCGGTAGTTCACGGCAGATTGCTTCGTTGTTATTTCGCTGCCGCTATATAACATCTCGCAAAGACGAACGCACGCATATTACAACTACGTCTTTGCGAAGAAGCAACGTAATGAAATGAAGTGGCGACTGCGGCAATCTGTTACGTCTTTGCGAAGGAGCTGCGTAACGAAATGAAGTGGCGACTGCGGCAATCGGTTGGTATTATACTTACAATCATGATTGCATTAGTGCACAACAGATTGCTTCGTTGTTCTGCCGCTATCGCTACATAACATCTCGCAAAGACGAACGCACGCATATTACAACATCGTCTTTGCGAAGGAGCTGCGTAACGAAATGAAGTGGCGACTGCGGCAATCTGTCATTATGCTAACAATTATGATTGCATTAGTGCACAACAGATTGCCGCGTTGTCTTTTCGCTCTCGCTTTAAGACGCCTCGCAAAGACGTAGCTCACAACAGATTGCCGTACCGAAATAAATTCGGCACAGGCTGTCGTCTTTTCGCTGTCGCTTCTCCAGAGCTCCGGCTGGCCCTATCGCTAAAAAATGTTTACTAAACATTTTTTTAACGCTCTGTCCCGCAAAGACGCGGTTTTTTAGGAGTATTCCAGTAGGTTACGTCTTTGCGGAGCGGGTTAAGAGGTTAATGGATTTATATGTATTTGCCCTCCAACTGCTTTCAGGACTTTCATTATTGTTGAAAATTGTGGTTTGGCTCCTTCAGACAATGCTTTGTACAAACTTGGTCTACTCATTCCGGTTTCTTCTGCAATTTTGGTCATACCAATTGCTTTTGCAACATGTCCCAAAGCGGTAACAATTTCATTGTCATCGCCTTCTTCCAAAACCGCATTGAGATATTCGGCAATCATTTCGTTGCTGTCCAAATAATCTGCAATATCAAACTTTGATGTTTCCATTTTCTATTTTTTTAATTTTTTCCAAATATTTTTTGCTTTTTCAATGTCTCTTTGTTGCGTTGATTTATCTCCTCCAATAAGCAGTACAATAATTTTTCCGTCAATTTCTTTGAAATATACCCTATAGCCTTTTGCGTAGTTGATTTTCAATTCTCTAATTCCATCTCCAACAGGTTTGGAATCTCCAGAGTGTTCGTCTTTTTCTAATTTTTGAAGTCTGAACAAAATTTTTGCTTTTGCGCTCAAGTCATTTAGCTTTTTAAACCACTTATCAAATTCTGTCGTCTTCTCAATAAAGTACATACTTCACACTGTATTCATTTGGATACAAAATTAGTAAATATAATTTAATCTTGCAAATTCAGTTTTGACCATTTTGTTTGGGTAAAATAAACATATTTTTCTCGGTCTCTATCACTCTTTTGCAATGAATACCTACTTAAATTAGCACTTAAAATATAGCGTTTGCAACGCGAATAATGCTGTTATTGGGTTTGTTACAATCATAATTGCGATAGTGCACGGCAAACTTCCGGCTTCAATCTTCAACTTTTTTATGGATGCCTGAGATTCAAACATCAATCTTATGTATATTTGATAAAAGTTTAAAATGACCACAAAAGATAGCATATTAAAAACCCTTAAATCAAATAAGGCCAAACTTTCTAAATTTGGCATTAAAAATGTTGGTTTGTTTGGCTCCTATGTCCGTGATGAACAGACCGGAATTAGTGATATTGATATTTTGATTGATTTTGAACCTGAAAAAGAAAACTTTGATAACCTTATGGCCGTTTACGACTTATTTGAAAAAATATTCAAAAATGAAAAAATTGAAGTCGTTACCATTAATGGTTTGAGCCCCTATATTGGACCAGCTATTTTAAATGAAGTGCAATATGTTTAAAGCTCCATAGGAATATTTAAAACATATACAAGATGAGTGTTCCTTTCTTATTTCTGTAAGTGGCGATCTGGAATTCGATGATTTTATAGAAAACGAAACGAGCATAACAAATTTTGATACACCAAGGAATGATTAATGGCGAACAGCAGCTGTTACCGCTAAAAAATAAAATTTAAACAGATGAAACCCTAAAAAGAGCCGTTGTAAGAAGTTTAGAAATTATAGGGGAAGCAACAAAAAAAATTCCGCCAAACTTTAAAATAATATGGCATATTATTCCCTGGAAAAATATGGCTGGAATGCGAGATAGATTAATCCATGATTATATGGGCGTAAATTATGCCATTGTTTGGGATGTTATCATCAATAAAATTCCCGATTTACATAAACAAATTTCAGGCGTTCTTCATAAAATCTAAAAAATTTCTACTTTTTTAAATCGTCTTTGCGAAGGAGCTGTGTGTAGCCTTAATACAAAAATCCGAACAGCCATAAGGGAATATTTGTATCAAACCCTATTTCGATATTGTCTTTTACAATAAAGGCATTTTGCAATTCCTTAATTTGTTTTTGTTTTTTGTTTTTGCCGCCCAATTCAAATTCATACACACCATCTACCTTAAAATCAACAACTTTTGAGGCGAAAACTATATATTTGTGCTGCACTTGATTTAAAAAAAAGGTTTCCCTTAAATTGCCTTTGTTGGCATCATTGCCCAAATTATGCATTAGATTTGAATTGTTCAGGAAAATTTTTTCTGGTTTGCCTAAACTGTTAATCCCTTTATCTTCAACGTATAAAAGTTGCAAAAGCTGAGCATCATTTAATAATTTTAAATAATTTTTCATGGTGTTTAGGCTTATTCCTGTTCGTTCGCTAAGGGCATTCATATTGGGTTTAAAAGGAACGGAATTGCTGATGACCGCCAACATTTTTTTTAACAGCACACTATTGGAAACGGAAATGGAAGCATATTGCGGAATGTCAACTTCGAGCGCCGTGAGTATCACTTCGCTTAATTTTTGATGAAAAGATTTTTTGTTTTCCAAGTAAAATGGATAATACCCATAATTTAAGTAATCATCAAAATACTGTAAGGGTTTTATTTTTTGCGTAATTTCCATGCCAATGGCTATATGGTTGTTGATGAGTTCTTTTAGTGAATAGCTTTCAAATTTTTGTTGGGTTTCAAATTGAATAAATTCCCTAAACGACAAACCCGGCATTGCGTAAACCACAACCCGCCTGCTTAAATCGGCTTTTGCCTGCTGTATGTGCAACAAGGACGAACCTGTAAAAACCAACCGCAACTGTGGCATGTCATCATAAATATTTTTAATTTCGATGGCCCAATTTGGGTATTTATGAACCTCATCAATGGCAATAAACAAGCCCCCTTTTTTATAAAAATCACTCACCAAATTATAAAGGGTGTTTTCGAGAAAATAAAAATGATCTAAACTTACGTATAAAACGCTTTTGGTTGGCTCAAAATTCAACCGAATGTATTGCAGTAAAAGCGTGGTTTTGCCTACGCCCCTGCTTCCTTTGATGCCTATAAACCGGTTGTTCCAATCTATGTCATTGATAAAATCCCGTACGTGATTGGTTTGTGTTTGGGCGTATTTTTCGTAAAATAAGCTATATAATTTTTGCATCTTCTTATTTTTTTTACAAAAATACAATAAAACATCAATCTGTTGACACTTTTTTTGCAAATTTATGTCAATAGGTTGCTATTTTTATTGCGGTAGTGCACGGCAGGTTGCTTACATGAAATTATTCGTCTTTGCGAAGGAGCTACGAAATGAAATGAAGTAGCGACTGCGGCAATCTGTTGGTTATTATGCTTACAATCATGATTGCGGTAGTTCTTGACAGGTTGCCGCGTTGTTCTGCCGCTATCGCTACAGAACGCCTCGCAATGAAATGGAGGAGCGACTGTGGCAATCTGTCATTATGCTTACAATCATGATTGCGGTAGCTCTTGACAGGTTGCCGCGTTGTTCTGCCGCTATCGCTACAGAACGCCTCGCAATGAAAT
>JACUUQ010000231.1 GCA_014859175.1 Lutibacter sp.
CCGACCACTTCCGATGAAATCGGAATGCTCTGAACCAGCTGAGCTAATTGCCCTATTTATTTTTTGAACTTATCTTAAACAATTCTCTCTGAAGACCCGACCACTTCCGATGAAATCGGAATGCTCTGAACCAGCTGAGCTAATTGCCCTAAGCGGTTGCAAATATATAACGAGTTTTTGTTTTAAACAAAGCTTTTTACAAAAAAAATTAAAGTATTTCTCACTTATTTTCTAACTGAATATAAATCAACAAAATATATTGATAAGCACCTCCTTATAAGAAAATACGTGCGCTTATTAACAATTTTAATTTTACACCACCTCGGCAACCACAAAAGTGCTGCCGCCAACATAAATTAAATCGCTTTTTGCTGCATTTTTCAACGCCGTTTTATAAGCAGTTTCAACAGAATTATAGGCATTACCGATTAACTGATATTTGGCGCACTGCTGCTGAAATTCAAATTCATCCAAACCTCTCGGAATATTTGGTTTGCAAAAATAATACCTGGCATTTTTAGGAAACAGTGGCAAAACCGATGTTAAATCTTTATCATTCACAACCCCTAAAACAATGTGCAGCAGGTCAAATTTTTCTTCCTGAAGTTGTTTGAGCACATAACGCAATCCTTCCGCATTGTGGGCGGTGTCGCAAATTACCTTTGGCTGATTGTTTAAAACCTGCCATCTGCCTAAAAGTCCGGTGTTTTTTACTACTTTCTGCAATCCGTTTTGAATATTTTTTTCTGAAATAACAAAGCCTTTCGTTTTCAAAACTTCTATTGTTTTAATAGCTGTTTTAATGTTGTGAACCTGATAAGCCCCTTTTAAATCTGAGGTATAACTATTGTTTTCAATGTTTGTAGCCAAAAACAGCGGCGAAGCTTTTTCTTTGGCAATTTTTTTAAAAACCGGCAATGTTTCTGCTTGGTATTCCCCAATAACCACAGGTACCTTATTTTTGATGATTCCTGCCTTTTCAAAAGCAATTTCGGGCAAGGTTTCACCCAAAAACTGCGTGTGGTCATAGCCAATATTTGTAATTATCGAAACTTCAGGCGTAATGATGTTTGTGGAATCAAGCCTTCCGCCCAATCCGACTTCCACCACCGCAATATCCACTTTGTGATTGGCAAAACAGTCGAATGCCAAGCCCACAGTCATTTCAAAAAATGAAAGATTGTTTGATTCAAAAAAGGATTTGTTGTTTTTTATAAAATTTACGACCTCAATTTTTTTGATGAGTTTGCCATTGATTTTAACGCGCTCCCTAAAATCTTTTAAATGAGGAGACGTATATAAACCAACCTTATAGCCTGCTTCCTGCAACACAGAAGCCAGTATATGGCTTGTGGAACCTTTTCCGTTGGTGCCGGCTACGTGAATGGTTTTAAATGTTGCTTCCGGGAAATTAAGGTGTTTGGAAAGTGCAATGCTGTTGGTTAAATCTTTTCTGAATGCTGTATTTCCTTGCCTTTGGTACATCGGCAATTGCGAAAACATCCAATTGATGGTGTTTTTATAATCCATTAAAAATTATTGAGATAAGGAAAATCTGTATTTTATAACGCCAATTTGTTTGGAAGGCGCATTTGAATCGGGTTGCCAAGTGGTTTTTAATGCGGCATCTTTCGCTTGCGACAACAAACAAGGCGCTGTATTGGTAGATCCTTTTATGCCTGGCGTTGCATTGATCACTTTTCCGTCAACGTTCACTTCAATACTCACAACCACCAATCCTTCTTCCTCGCAAATATAGTTTGGTTTTGGCCTGCTGATGGGTTTTCTGTTGCCCAATTGGTAATCGCCGCCACCGCCTCCGGATCCAGTTCCATAATAACCGCTTGCGTTGGGATCACCGGTTATTTTACCTTTATCCCCTGCGGTATTGTCATTACCTTGTCCGCCCGTTGCCGTTCCGTTAGCATTGCTCACGCCGCCTATTAAAGCATCCAGTTTTTTTCTTTTTTCAAGTTCTTCCGCTTGCTGTTTTGCAATGGCTTCACGTTGTATTCTTTCTTTACGGGCAACTTCATCGGCTATTTTCTTTGCTTCCAGTTGTTTTTTTATCACAATAGCGTTTTCCCTATCTTGCGTAAGCACTTCTTCCGCAATTTTAGGTGCGACTTGTGTAACTTGTTCTTTAACGGCTTCTTGCTGTTCTTGCACGGCTTCCTGGAAAGCTGGCCGCAAAGCTTCTGTTGGCTGAATATCGCCTTGCCCAACTTCGGAAGTTCCAAAATTTAACGCAATCCCGAATTCTTCGGGAGGATCTAGATAGGTCAATCCAATAAAAAAAAGCGCCACCACTAACACGCTCATCACCAAACTTGTTAATGCTGCTGACTTTCTTTTATGATCGGTATCTAAAAAATTTGACATATTTCTATTTTGGGCGAACGGCCAATATTACTTTATAGCGATTTCGGTTTGCAATATCCATCACTTTTACTGCTTTTTCAATAGGAACGCCTTCTTCAGCCCTTAAAACGATGGTTGGCTCTTCTTTTCCTGCCAATAATGCAAGCAAATCCTGTTCCAAAACTTCCTCATTAACCAATTTATTGTCGATATAAAAAGCCAAATCTTTTGTAATGGTTACTGAAGTGGCTTTTTTATTTTCGGTGATGCCGCTTGCTTTTGGCAACAAAATATCCAGAGCGCTGGTGGTAACCAAGGTTGAAGTGATCATAAAAAATATAAGCAACAAAAAAACAATGTCGGTCATGGACGACATACTAAACTCCGGACTTATTTTATTTCTGCCTCTTATATCCATAGGTTCTGTTTTGTTAAAAAAATTTTAAATATTAGATATTAAATATTAAAAGTTAAAGGTGAAATTCAAAATTTTCTTTTTTCTCACCTGCTTTTTATTAATTCTTAAGCTTTAGTTCAACTTAGTACAGCAATTTATATCAAATCGTAGGGCGTTCCCGCAAGCTGGCGGGTCGGGCTTTTCGTTACAATACGTCATTGCGAGCGGAGCGTGGCAATCTGTTGAACATATTCTTGAACAAACTCGCAACGCCGGGATTTCCTCTTCAAACAAGGTTCACTGAACTCCTATAAAAAATAAATAATAGGTGAAACAATCCCTAACGCAAATGCTGCATAAAATAGCACTTGGCCATAATTTTAGATCGGCTCGTTTAACAAATCTAAAAATTCTACGGAATGCGCTTCCATTTCATACACCACTTTATTGGTTCTAACCACCAAATGGTTGTATTGAATATAGGCGATAATTCCCACAATTAAGCCTGCAACAGTGGTTGTCATCGCCGTGTACAATCCGTCGGAAAGCATTTTGATGTCTATTTGTCCGCCCGCATTTGCTATTTGGTGAATGGCGATAATCATCCCAATTACGGTTCCTAAAAACCCAAGCATAGGCGCTGCACCGGCGATTGTTGCCAGCACGCTAACATTTTTTTCGAGTTTGTAAATTTCCAATCGCCCTGCATTTTCTATTGCTGTATTGATATCAGCCAAAGGTTTGCCAATGCGTGAAATCCCTTTTTCAATCAACCTTGCTGCCGGTGAATTTGCCTGGGCACATAAAACTTTTGCCGAATCCAATTTTCCGTGAGACACATAATCCCTGATTTGGTTCATAAAATTGCCGTCGGTTTTAGAGGCTGCTTTTATGGCAAAATAACGTTCAAAATAAATATATAAGGCAACTGTTAACAAAACTAAAAGCAGGGCAATAATTATTTGGCCTCCCAAACCGCCATCCATAATAAGGTTGTAAACGGAAAGCGTTTTTTCTTGGGGAACAGTTTCCTGCAAAATTTCAGCTGGTTCTTGTATCATAATTAAATTGTTATTTATATTTTTTTAGTTCACTTAATGTTAAAGCAATTTATAACTAATTATTTTGGGCGTTACCCTGCGGGTCGGGCTTTTCGTTACAAACAAGGTTCACTGAACACCGCTTGAAAATAAAAAACTTGGTGAAGTAATCTT
>JACUUQ010000232.1 GCA_014859175.1 Lutibacter sp.
TAAACAGATGAAACGAGCCATAACAAATTTTGATACACACAGCAATGATTAATGGAGAACTGCAGCTGTACCGCTAAAAAAATAAAATTAAACAGATGAAAATAAACCCTAAAAACAGTGAAGATGGATACCTTAGAAGGTTTGCGAAGAAAAATTGACGGCGCCGAAGATTTGAAAACGGTGGTACGAACCATGAAAGCAGTTTCCGCAGCAAACATCAACCAATACGAGTTGGCAGTGAACGCGCTTGAAGATTATTACAAAACTGTGGCGCTGGGATTTTTAGTCCATTTTGATATGCGAAAAGAAAGTCTGTTTAACAAAAAAGACCTGCCAAAAATAAAAAATGAAAAATTAATTTGCGCCATTGTTTTTGGGTCTGATCAAGGGTTGGTTGGACAATTCAACGATTCACTTACTTCATTCGTGTCTAATTCATTGCACAATTTATCGGGCAAAAAAGAAATATGGGCCGTAGGCGAGCGCGTTCAATTATTGCTTACGGATATAGGTTTAGATGTTTCCAAACTATTTACCGTGCCAAATTCGGTAGATGCCATTACGCCGCTGGTTGGCGATATGCTGGTTCAAAGCCAGGAAAACATAGAAGCCGGCACTTTAAATGAGTTTTATATCTTTTACAACAATCCAATAGAGCCTTCTGGATACGAGGCTGTTATGACGCAATTGGTGCCGTTAGACGAAAAATGGAAACGTTCCTTCGATGAGTTTCAATGGCCCACAAATAAAATTCCGCAATTTGCCGGTGACGCGGAACCTACCTTAAAAGCGCTCATTCGCGAGTATCTTTTTGTCACTTTGTTTAAGGCGAGCGCGGCATCTTTGGTGAGCGAAAACAGCAGCCGTTTAAGCGCTATGGAGCGTGCAAACAAAAATATAGAAGAAATGTTGTACGATCTGAAACTTAAATACCATCAGGAAAGACAAAAGTCCATAAATGAGGAATTGTTTGATGTTGTGGCCGGATTTGAAGCCTTGAAAACCGACAAAATTTCAAAAAAAAATATTTTTTAATACTGATTTTCAATGTTTTTAGAATTTGGGCGTTCCCCTTTGGGGTCGGGCTTTTCGCTGCAAGTCCTCGTCACGCCCAAAAGCGTGCCTGCGGGCTTTCCGCTTCACTCCCTAACGCATTTTAAATCAATAATGATAATTTAAAATTCATCATTTAGAATTCAAAATTCATTTCGCTTTCTTCTGGCAATAAGCAAAAAAAGTACACAGATTCATTTGGCAAGATTCTTGTATCAATCCGCATAGTTTTAAAGATTTAATCAGCAACAAAATTGCGCAAACAATATTATGTTGACATTTGTAAGATCTTTAGCTTAATTTCGCTACAATATAGATAGACTTTGATGTATGCAGTTTCTGGAAGACCCCCGTTTTAAAAAATACCTAAAATACTTTTTAATTGCGATTTCATCGCTTATTTTGTTTAGCGTCCTGTTCTTTTTTGCCGTGTATTCAGGCATTTTTGGACCATTGCCCAACAAAGCCGAATTGGCGGCCATCAGCAATCAGGAAGCAACACAAGTCATTTCTTCCGACAATAAAATCATAGGAAAATATTTTTCAGAAAACCGCACCAACATTACTTGGAATGAAGTGCCGGATCATCTTAAAAACGCGCTGATTGCCACAGAAGACAAGCGTTTCTTCACCCACAAAGGCTACGACATTCAAAGTTATTTTCGCGTTTTTTTCAAAAGTGTTTTAATGGGCGACAATAAAGGCGGCGGAAGCACGCTGACCCAGCAATTGGTTAAAAATTTATACGGCCGCAGCAATTACAGTGTTTTGAGCATGCCGGTAAACAAAATAAAAGAAATCATTATCGCGGCCCGCATGGAGAATATGTTCACCAAAGAAGAGCTTTTATTGCTCTATCTAAATTCGGTGCCGTTTGGCGAAAATCTTTACGGCGTAGAAACGGCTTCCCAAAGGTATTTTAACAAATCGGCAAGCAAATTAAAGGTGGAGGAATCGGCTGTTTTGGTGGGATTGTTAAAGGCAAACACCTATTTTAATCCGCGTTTGAATCCGAAAAATTCTCTTGAGCGCAGAAATATGGTGTTGGATTTAATGGGAAAGCAAGGTTATTTGTCGGTTGAGGAAGCCGATCATCTGCAAAAATCACCCCTAAAATTAAATTATGAAAACGCAACTTTAAATGCGCCCGCAGGTTATTTTGTGCATCAGGTAAAGAAAAAAAGTTTGGAATTGCTGGAGGATCTCAAAGATGAAAACGGTAAAAAATATGACCTTGAAAAAGACGGCCTTAAAATATACACTACGCTGAATATGCAGGTTCAAAAAATGGCTACAGACGGCATCAAAAAACATTTGGATGCCATGCAAAAAGTGCTTGACAAAGAACTTGAAAATCACAATTTTAAAAAAGTCTGGCTCGCAAAACTAAAAGCTGAGGGCAACTTAACAGCTAAAAACAAAGAAAAAAGAAATATTGAAGTGTTCGACTGGAAAGGCGTAACCACAAAAAAAATGAGCAAAATAGACAGTTTATGGCATTATTATAAAATGCTGAATGCTGCCGTGCTTATCACCAATCCGAAAAACGGCGCCATTATCACTTGGGTTGGCGGCAACGATTTTAGAAAACTTCCTTTTGACATGGTGCAATCGCACAGACAAATTGCTTCGGCTTTTAAACCTATTTTATACGCCACGGCTTTTGAAAACGATTTTGAACCCTGCAATTATTTGGAGAATGAGGAAAAAGTCTATTCAGCATACGAAAATTGGGCACCTAAAAATTTCGACCATAAATTCACCCGGGACAGCACGGTGGCATTATGGTATTCCTTAGCCCATTCCATGAACCTGCCAACAGTTGATTTGTATTTTAAAGTTGGCCGACAAAAATTGCTGAACACCTGCAATAAACTGAATTTTCCCAAAATAAAGAATGTTACGCCTTCAATGGCGTTGGGCACACTCGATTTATCGCTTGTTGAAATTGTGAGTGCTTATGGGGCTTTCGCCAACAAAGGCCAAACAACCGAGCCCGTGATGATTGACAAAATTACCGATGCCAACGGAAAAATACTGTACAAAAGAGAAGCTGCCGAATTTGAAAGGGTTTTCAGCGTAAAAACCAGCCAAATGATTACGGCTATTTTAGAAAACGCCATCAATAACGGAACGGGAAAAAGAATAAGAAACCAATTTGGCGTGAATGCAGATATTGCCGGAAAAACAGGCACGGCTCAAAATTATTCCGACGCCTGGTTTATTGCCTATACGCCCGATTTGGTAATTGGAACCTGGGTTGGCGCCAGCACGCCCGATGTTCATTTTTACAGCGGACAAGGCGCTGGGTCTTCATTGGCGTTGCCTATTGCCGGAAATGTGCTTCGCGGCATTGAAAACGACGCCAAATTGAGAAAACAATTCCTCACCCCGTTTTCAATTCCGTTTTATATTTATGATGATATGCAATGTGACCCTTACCGCCAAACCGGAATTAAAGGTTTTTTTAGAAGGTTGTTTAGGTAAGGCCCTTTATTTTATTTGACAAACCTTCAAAATAGAAACAATGAAATTACCTCCATATTCGAGTTTTCCTCTTATTTCTGACAATAAAATCAGGTTGCAGAAAATTACTGCTTCGGATATGAATGATCTGGTTGAAATTTCATATTACAACGCCAAACAGGCAAAAAACATAGCAGAAGCGATTGAAATGCAGGCAAAAATAGACAAGGATTATGAGGAAGGAAATTCCATTCATTGGGGAATTGGGGACATTTCAATAAATAAAATTGTGGGAACTTGCGGTTATTATCGCGGACTCGACAATGGTGAAGAAGAATTGGGCTGGGTTTTACTGCCTCAATTTAGAGGACAAGGTTTTATGACAAATGCGATGCAATTAGCCATTGACTTCTGATTAAAAAATATGGGCTAAGTTCTATTTAA
>JACUUQ010000025.1 GCA_014859175.1 Lutibacter sp.
CACAAGGAAATGATTAATGGCGAACAGCATCTGTACCAATAAAAAATAAAATATACACAGATGAAAAATTTAGTTTTGAAAAGGGTTGTCAATTTTGGCAGATTATTCTTTATTATTTCAAGCTGCGTATTTTGTGATAAAAAACAAGATAAATTTGGTTTTTTAGCTTAAAAATTTGTGTAAATTAAACATTAAATTCTAAAATCGTATATCAAAAATCGTAAATCGATTCGCGTTAGTGATTGAAGCGGAAATCCTTTTTTGAGGTTTTCTCCGAAAAAAAGATTGGAGCGAAAAGCACGACCGCCTTTTCGGCGGGAACGCCCACCAAAAAAAGGGTCGGCAGGCCCATCAAAAAAGCGGGCAGGCACCAAATTTTATTTAACAATTTTCTTTTATTTTTTGAACTTATTTTTTAGAGGCAAAACATTGTGACTAAGCTAAAATTTTTGTAACTTTAAGGTGATAAATACCTTGCAAGATATTGTTTCATAAAGAATTCTTGTGGTTTAATTCTTGCATTGCAAATTACGCTGTTAAATCAGTTTTGTAGAATTGTTATTGTTTCACATTTAACAAGGTTCTCATGCAAGTCAAAAAATATCCCAACGCAATACTTGAAAATTACACCAGAATTTTAATTCAACTAAGTTTGGTGTTTTCGCTATTCCTCGTCTATGAATTTTTAACATTGAAATCTTACCCGAGAGAAATTAAGGAAATAAGCGGAACACTTATAAATATTGATGACAATGAAAAATTGATTGAAGTTAAGCCGATAGAGGCTCAGGCGCAACCTGAAACCAAAGTGGCGCTTCCTGAAAAAATATTAAAGGTAGAAGATGATGTCGATATCAAAGAAACAGTTATAGAATCTACCGAAACAAATCAATTTGACGCCGTTAAAGTTACTGCGCCGAAAGAAATGGTTGCCGTGGTGGATGAGGAAGAATTTGTGGAAGACGTAGCGTTTGTGGTTATTGAAAATGTGCCTATTTTTCCCGGATGCAAAGGAAGCAATAGCCAACTTAGGGCTTGTTTTTCTGATCAAATTGCGAAATTTGTTGCGGAAAAATTCAATATAGAATTGGCATCTGATTTGGGATTGACACCGGGAAGTATCCAAAAAATATTTGTGGTGTTTAAAATTGACAAAAACGGAAATATTACCGACATAAATGCGAGAGCGCCACATAAAAAATTGCAGGAAGAAGCGATAAGAGTGATTAATTTATTGCCAAAAATGACACCGGGAATGCAACGCGGCCGACCGGTTGGCGTAAAATATGGGTTGCCGATTGTTTTTAAGGTTGAATAATTTTATTGAAATTCAAAAAATCCCGCAATTGCGGGATTTTTTATAAGTAATGGTTATTATTTGGTCAGTTTGTTAAGTAAATTAGTATTTTCGTAAAATAATATACAGCAATGAACATCAACCAATATTTAGATTCAACCTATTTAAAAACAGCCGAACAAGCCGGTATTTCTGAAACCGAAACCGAAAACAAAGTTAAAGAACTGGTGAACGAGGCAATCGAAAACAATTTTAAACTTGCTATGATTCGTCCGCAATTTGTTTCCATGGCGCGTAAAATGGTAAAAGAAGCAAAATCGGAAACTTTAATTGGCACCGTCATTGGGTTTCATGAAGGAACTTATGAACTAGCGCAAAAATTAACGGAAGCACAACAAGCGATTGATGATGGCGCCGATGAATTGGATTATGTGGTGAATTATGCCGCTTTTAAAGAAGGAAAAATTAATTTGGTGAAGTCGGAAGTTTTTAAAGGCACAAAATTGGGTTTGGACAATGATAAGGCGGTAAAATGGATTATAGAAATTGCGGCATTGACCAATGATGAAATTATCGGTTTGTCGCAATTGATTCGCGATGTGGTACTTGATAACTTTGGGGAAGTAAATGCACATAATGTTTTTGTGAAATCGTCTACTGGATTTTTTAAAACTGAGGGAGGCAAACCAAACGGCGCCACTTTTGAAGCGATGGAACTTATTGTTGAAAATTCAAAACCCTTGCAGGCAAAAGCCGCCGGAGGCGTAAGAAATTATGATGATGCCTTAAAAATGGTAAAAATGGGCGTTACACGAATAGGAACATCAGCGGCAAAATTAATTGCAGATGGCGGAAAAACAAATGAAGGATACTAACATGGCAGATTATTTTGCACATGAAACCGCCGTTATTGATGAGGGCTGTGAAATAGGAAAAGACACCAAAATATGGCATTTCAGCCATATTATGCCCAATGCTAAAATTGGCGAAAATTGCAATATTGGCCAGAACGTAGTTGTTTCTCCCCGCGTAGTTTTAGGCAAAAACGTAAAAGTTCAAAACAATGTTTCCATTTATTCGGGCGTTATTTGTGAAGATGATGTTTTTTTAGGTCCGAGCATGGTTTTTACCAATGTTATAAACCCGAGAAGCGCCATTATCAGAAAAGATGAATATCAGCAAACATTGGTTAAAAAAGGTGCAAGCATTGGGGCAAACGCCACCATTATTTGCGGCAATGAAATTGGCGAATACGCCTTAATTGGCGCGGGCGCTGTGGTTACAAAACCGGTTTTGCCTTATGCCTTGGTTGTTGGAAATCCTTCAAAACAAATTGGTTGGATCAGCGAATACGGGCATCGTTTAAATTTTGATAAAAACGGATTCGCAGTTTGTGTTGAAAGTGGCGAGAAATACCAATTAATCAACAATAAAGTTCAAAAAATCTCGAAATAAATCACAATGAACAAACTATTTTTAAGTTTTCTGTTGCTGCTTACGTCCATTTCTGGGTATTCCCAAATACAAAAATATCCTGTTTTTGCAGCTTGCGACACTGCTATTATTGCTGAACTGGAGATTTGTTTCAGAAATCAGCTAAAAAATGCGGTGATTGCAGAAATCAAAATCCCTGAAAATTTAAAAAAAGACCAATACAAAGCAACCGCCAATATCGTTTTTTTAGTGGACGCCACCGGTAATTTTAAAGTCATTTATGTAAATTCTCCCTACAAAGAATTAAAAGAAGAAGTTGAACGCGTTTTCGCAACGTTGCCAATAATTACGCCTGCTAAATATAATAACCATGCAATAGAAATGCAGTTTGTATTTCCTTTAAAAATTCCTTTGCAAGACAATTCAGAAGAGGAAATTACCCAAAAAGTAGTTATGGCAGAAGTGCTTCCGAAGAAAAAGGAAGAATTAACAATGGAGGAACCAAAAACCACCTTATTTCCAGAACACAAGAGCGAATTACAAATTCCTTTTACACATACAACTTACAATGCTTATGATGCCTATTTAAACAATGCCGATAACTCGCACACGGGCGTAAAACCATATTTGTATAATGAAGTGCGTGAATATGTGGATTTGGATGCTTTGAAAAACAAGGTAATCACGCCAAAATCGACTTGGTTTGGCCGTAAATTGCTTAATGAACACATGGCTTATGTACAAGGAAAAGATTTTTGGTTTACCATCAACCCAATGGTCGATTTGCAATTGGGGAAAGACAGCGAAGGCGTTAAAACCTACAACAACACGCGGGCCATTCAGGTAAATGGCGGTATTGGCAAAACCTTTAATTTTTCCACCAGTTTTTACGAAAGCCAGGGGCGATTTGCCAATTACGTAAACGAGTATGCCGAATCCTTAAAACCTTCCGGCGGAAATCCGGCCATCATTCCAGGACGCGGCATTGCCAAACCATTTCAGGAAGATGCTTATGATTATCCGGTGGCAGAATCCTATATTTCCTATGCGCCAAGCAGTCATTTTAATTTTCAGTTTGGTCGCGGAAAAAATTTTATAGGCGATGGATATCGTTCTTTATTTTTGTCGGATGTGGC
Organism: Lutibacter sp.; assembly: GCA_014859175.1. Lineage (GTDB taxonomy): Bacteria > Bacteroidota > Bacteroidia > Flavobacteriales > Flavobacteriaceae > Lutibacter. The sequence goes on from JACUUQ010000025.1 coordinate 3,868, forward strand.
GTCACCTTATCCGTATTTTAAAATATCCACCAATTTTTGGAAGCTGAAATACACCAATTTTTTTATGTGGATGCAAGATGTTAGACCAGAATTAACGGTTGATGGCGCTTACAAACAAAAATATATGGCGATGCATTATTTGGACTGGAACGTTACAAAAAAATTCAATATCGGATTGTTTGAAGCGGTTATTTGGGATGATGTAAACGGTAGAGGTTTCGACATCAATTATGTAAATCCACTTATTTTTTATTCCGCAGTGGAGTTTGCTACAGGTTCAAGAGCGGGAAATACAACGCTCGGGCTCAGTTTAAAATATAAAATGAAAGCGATTACCCTTTATTCCCAATTGCTTTTAGACGATTTTAGGGTGGGCGAAATGACCAGCAGCAATGGTTGGTGGGCGAATAAATTTGGGTTCCAGTTTGGCGCAAAATATTACAATGCATTTCATGTGGAAAATTTATTTTTGCAGGCCGAATTTAACGCGGTGCGACCTTACACGTATTCTCATGATGAGTTAAATCTTAATTTTGGACATAACAACCAGCCTTTGGCGCATTTATGGGGCGCTAATTTTAGGGAAGCTGTCGGAATTATGAATTACACCAAAAATCGATGGTTTGCAAACGCAAAAATAATTGTCGGAAAAAAAGGATTCGATTTTGCCGACGGAACAGATAATTTAAGTTACGGAGGCGATGTTTTTGCCGACAATGATGACCGGGTTTCAGATTATGGCAATAAGATTGGTCAGGGAAATGTAGCCAATGTTTTTATTGGTGATTTGCAGTTGGGTTATTTGGTGAATCCTGCCACCAATTTAAAATTATTTGGCGGATTAACGTATAGAAAATTTGATCCTGCAGCGCCAGCCAAAGGTTTTTCGGCATCAAATTCCACCTGGATTTCCTTCGGATTAAAAACCGATGTGTTTAATTGGTATTTCGATTTTTAAGACGATTATAAAATCAAATAAAAAAAGCCGGAATTTCAATAATTGAAATCCCGGCTTTTTTCATCTTTTGGTTATATTTTACATCCCGGTAGTTTCAAAAAACTCTTTTTCTATTGTTTCTCTATGATCAGGATGTGATATTTTTACCAATTCTTTTACCCGTTGTTTAATGGTTTTTCCATATAAATTGGCAACGCCATATTCGGTAACAATATATTGAACATGTGCTCTGGTAGTTACAACTCCTGCACCTTTATTCAAAAATGGGACAATTCTGTTGATTCCATTTTGGGTCGTTGATGGTATGGCAATAATGGCTTTTCCGCCTTCGCTTAAACTGGCGCCTCTTATAAAATCCATTTGTCCGCCAACGCCCGAATACAATCTTGTTCCGATCGAATCCGCACAAACTTGTCCGGTTAAATCAACCTGAATCGCCGAATTTATCGAAATCATTTTTGGGTTTTGCCTGATAACGGAAACATCATTCACATAATTGCATGACCGCAACTCGACAAACGGATTGTCATCCACATAATCGTACAAGCGTTTTGATCCCATTAAAAATGTGGCCAACGCCCTGCCGGCATTTACGCCTTTATAATTGCCGTTAATTACATTTTTTAAAATCAAATCAATAACGCCATCAGAAAACATTTCGGTGTGCAAGCCTAAATCTTTATGGTTTCCCAATTTGTGCAAAACGGCATTTGGAATGCTACCTATACCCATTTGCAAGGTGCTTCTGTCTTCAATCAATTCAGCAATAAATCCGCCAATTTTATCTTCAATTGGCGTTGGTTCTGCCAAAGAATGCTCGTGAATGGGTAAATTTACTTCAACAAAAGTGTCCAGTTCGGAAATGTGAATAATGCCTTCCCCATGAACCCGCGGCATCTGCTCGTTTATTTGTGCAATTACGTGCTTGGCATTGTCTATAACAGACAAAATTGCTTCCAACGAAACGCCAAGAGAACAGTATCCATGCTTATCGGGCGGAGAAACCTGGATCAGGGCAACATCAACAGGTAGGATATTTCGTTTAAATAAATTAGGAACTTCGCTTAAAAAAACAGGTGTGTAAGAACCGTTTCCGGCTTTTAAGGTGTGGCGCACGTTTGCGCCGATAAAAAGCGAATTAACGTGAAAACTGTCTTGATATTTTGGGTCGGCGTAAGGGGCTTCCCCTTCGGTGTGCAAGTGGCAAACTTCTACGCCACGAAGTTCTTCGTGTCGCGCAGCCATGGCATTTATCAATTCTTGTGGTGCCGCGGCTGCCGCTTGAATATATATCCTGTCGTGTGATTTTATTATTTTTACAGCTTCTGCTGCGCTAACGGCTTTATACATAATCTCAATCAAATAATTTTGGTCAAATGTACAATTGATTTTAGCTTAAAAAACTGTTTTAAATCACTTTTTAGACTATTTTTTGATGAAGGGTATTTTCAGAAAAACCACGCATGAAAATTATTTTTTTGAAGTACCTTTGCAGCGTAAATTTTAGGAGAAAATGATAAAACTTAAAACAAGAGCCGAAATTGAACTGATGCGTGAAAGCGTCCTAATTGTTTCAAAAACTTTAGGGATTTTGGCGAAAGAAGTAAAACCAGGCGTTACCACGTTATATTTAGATAAATTGGCCGAAGAGTTTATAAGAGACCAAGGTGCCATTCCTGGTTTTTTGGGGTTGTATGGTTTTCCCAATACGTTATGCATGAGTCCGAATGCCCAAGTTGTTCATGGAATTCCAAATAACAAACCTTTAGTTGAAGGCGATATCATTTCCATAGATTGCGGCGCTTTAAAAAACGGATTTTACGGTGATCACGCCTATACTTTTGAAGTTGGGGAAGTGGATGAGGAAACCAAAAAATTGCTAAAAATTACCAAAGAAAGCCTTTATATGGGAATCCGCGAGTTTAAAACGGGCAACAGGGTAGGCGATGTGGGTTATGCCATTCAGCATTATTGTGAAAAACATGGATACGGAATTGTTCGCGAATTGGTTGGGCACGGATTGGGAAAAGAAATGCACGAAGATCCCGAAATGCCAAATTATGGATTTAGGGGAAGAGGAAAAAAATTTACCGAAGGAATGGTTGTTGCCATTGAGCCTATGGTGAACCTGGGAACGCACCAAATTAACCAATTAAAAGACGGGTGGACCATTTTAACAAAAGACGGTAAGCCAAGCGCGCATTTTGAACATGATGTTGCCATTATAAACGGAAAACCTGAATTGCTTTCAACCTTTAGCTATATTTATGAAGCTTTGGGAATTGTAAGTGATGAAGAAAAGGAGTTTAGACAGTAAATAATAAAAATATGATTCAGGAAATTTCCAACATTGAGCCAAAAGAAATCATCAAAGGTTTTAACGGACGCTTTTTTCACGCCAACAGTTTCACCATTGCTTTTTGGGAGATTCAGGAAGGTTCTGTTTTACCTGAACATTCGCATATTCACGAGCAATCAACCCAAGTAATTGAAGGAAAGCTGGAAATGCTTATTGATGGGGTTTCAACAATTTTAGAACCCGGAATGATCGCCAATATTCCTTCAAATGTGATTCATAGCGGAAAGGCGCTATCAAATTGCAAAGTGACTGATGTATTTTCTCCAACAAGAGAAGACTATAAATAAGTGGAAGGATTATTCAAATTCATACTCAATAAAATACCGCGCCCAATACTCATAAAAGCGAGTTATTGGGTAAGTCCGTTCCTGGCAATTTATTTAAAAGGATCGCGTTTTACCGATCCGATTGACGGGAAAAGTTATAGAAAGTTTTTGCCTTACGGCTACGCAAAGCAGCGTAAAAACGCTTTGGCGCCAGGTACGCTATCGTTGGAGCGACATAGATTGTTGTGGCTGTATTTAAAAAATGAAACCGATTTTTTTACGGCACCAAAAAAGGTGTTGCATATGGCACCAGAACAATGTTTTTTAAAACGGTTCAAAAATCTAAAAAACCTGGATTATTTAACAGCCGATTTATTTTCTCCAATTGTTGATGTAAAAGCAGACATTTGCGATTTGCCTTTTGAAGAAAACAGCTTCGACATCATTTTTTGCAACCATGTTTTGGAACATATTGAAGATGACAAAAAAGCGATGAGCGAATTATACCGGGTTTTAAAACCTGGCGGAATGGGGGTTTTTCAAATTCCGCAAGATTTGACCTTAGAAAAAACCTATGAGGATTTTACGATAACCAATCCTGAGGAACGCGCCAAACATTTTGGGCAATACGACCACGTTCGTGTTTACGGAAAAGATTATTTTGACCGTTTGCGCGCCGTTGGTTTTAAGGTGGAAGAAGTTAATTATTCAGAAAAAATCTCTTCGGAACTTATTGAAAAATACTGTTTAACGAAAAACGAAATTTTGCCTGCTTGCACTAAATGAATTAATTGTTATAATTAATCAAGCCTTGAATTTGGAATGCTTAGAGTTGTTTTAATTTAACTCACTTTAAAAACTTTAGCGCACTTGGGCAATCCAAGTGCTTTAGGCACTTCTTAATTGTCGAAATTCTCTGATTTATAACTTTGCATTTCACCTTTTTCATCAACATAAATCAGAAAAGCCTTTAATTCTTGATGGTTTTTTAAAAATACTGTAGATTTCTCAAATCCCATTTCCATAAAAGCGGTTGCGTAAGCGTCAACATCCGCACAATCTGCTTTTGAAATCACTGACGCGCTCAATAAATTGCTTTCTTTGGCAAACCCTGTTTTCGGGTTTATGGTGTGCACATATTTTGTGCCGTCTTCTTTAAGTTTGAATTTCCTGTAATTCCCCGATGTGGCGATAGATTCATCTTTAAGTTCAATCACGGTTGCAAACGATCGGCTTCCGTCGGTATTCGGATTTTCGATGGCTATTTTCCAAGGCAATCCTTTTTCATTTTTGCCTCTAGCCCTAATTTCGCCGCCAATTTCAACCATATAATCTGCAACGCCGCTTCTTTCAAACATTCGGCTTACCATATCAACCAAAAAGCCTTTCGCGATTGCATTAAAATCCAAATAAATTTCAGGATATAATTTTTTTATTCTTCCGTTTACGAGCTGTACTTTATCAAAACCCACAAATTTTAAAAGTTCTTGCACTTTTACGGAATCCAGATTTTCAATAGGTTTTTCGGGACCAAATCCCCAGGCATTCACTAAAATTCCAATTGTTGGGTCGAAAGCACCTTCTGTTTCTTTAAATATCTTTGCTGATTTTATGAAAACCTCCTGCAAATTGGCATCTGCCATAACAGTGGTGTCTCCTTTATTTATTTTTGAAAGATCAGAAGTTGGAATATAGGTTGAAGCGGATTTGTTTATTGCCGCAATTAAACTGTCTATTTTGGCTTCATAATTGTTGGCTTCGGTAGCCAAATAACGCACTGTAAATGTGGTGCCTATGGCGTTTCCTTCAATTACTTTTAGATCGGTTTTGGCATCTTCACAAGAGAAAATAGCCAATAAAATTAACATAAAGAGACAATTTTTCATAACTTTAGCTGTTATTGAATAATTAATGAAATTAGGCGGTAAATATAAAGTATTATTTTTTCTTAAAAATATCATAAATTAACTATAATTTAAGGAACGGTACTAAGTTTTATTTACTTTTGTTACACACTAAAAACCATATAAATTATGAAGAAAATCGGGATTTTGATGCTTATGGCATCTATTTTTTTAACTTCATGTGTTTCTCAAAAGAAATACACGGAATTGGAAAATAATTACAACAAGACGAGTTCGGAGCTGGTTGATACCAAAGCCGACTTAATGAAATGCAGAATTGAAAGCGAAAGCAGGTTGAACGCTTTAAATCAACAAGTTGCTGATTTGAGAAAAGACAAAGAAAAAACATTGGAATATGTAGAAAACTTAACTGTTTTATCTAAATCTGCTTCAGAAAGCATCAAAGAAACGCTGACGCAAATGGGTAAAAAGGATGAATATATTCAATATATCCAAAAAGCGATTACCCAAAGAGATTCTATGAATTTGGCTTTAGGGTTTAAATTAAAAAGTGTATTGAAAGATGGCTTTAGTGATGAAGACATTCAAGTAAATGTTGAAAAAACTGTAGTTTTCATCTCAATTGCCGACAAATTATTATTCAGAAGCGGAAGCCATGTAATTTCAAATGACGCAAAACGCGTATTGCAAAAAGTTGCAGAAGTTATTGCAGCACAACCTGATTTAGAAGTTATGGTTGAAGGCTATACCGATAATATGCCTATTAGCACTTCAGATATGAAAGACAACTGGGATTTAAGCGTTAAACGTTCAACTTCTGTAATTAGGGTTTTACAAAACGACTTTAACATACAGCCAAACCGTTTGATTGCTGCAGGAAGAAGTGAATATATGCCTTTAGATACCAATGCAACTGTTGATGGAAGAGCAAAAAACAGAAGAACACGTATTGTTTTAATGCCAAAATTGGATCAGTTTTTCAAATTGCTTGAAAGTAAAGTTGAATAATTAAAATGATAATTTATTGTAAAAAGCCTCGTACAATGTGCGAGGCTTTTTTTGTTACTAAGACCTGAATTAGTTTAGCGCGATATCCAAAAATTGCAAACCTTCATATTGAAGCAGATATTCTTCATTTAGATTTGGCGCCATATCTTTATTGGAAACATTGCCCAATCCCACATTTGCAAACAGCACTTTTGCATTGTTTTTTTGTGCGTGCAGTTTAATGGTCTCCATCCAAATAACATCATAAGGAATATGATATTGAGATATACCAACCACTTTTACGACAACAAAATAGCGAACATTGCTTTTGTCGACACACACAAACTGCGGGTTCTTTTTTAATTGGCTGTTAATGGCAATAAATTCATAGCCTTTTGCTTCCAAATCTTTGCCAACAATGTTCATTGCCATATTATGCAATTCTTGTTTTGTAAGTGGTCTGCTCATTTTTAAAAAGTGTTACAAAAAAATCCGACACATAGGTATCGGATTTGGTTTTTTATTAGTGATACGGTTAGTTATCCTCCAAAGTCATCAAATCTTATATTTTCTTCGGCAATACCAAAATCGCTACCCATTTTTTGAACCGCTTGGCTCATTAATGGAGGTCCGCAGAAGTACAACTCTATGTCTTCTGGATTTTCGTGTTTCGACAAATATTCATCAATAACCGCTTGGTGCACAAAACCTTTAAAGCCGTCCCCATTAGGGTCGTTGACATCTTTTTTGTCAACCCAGTTATCTTCAGGTGCAGGTTCAGACAAAACAATGTAAAATTTAAAGTTGTCAAATTCCTTTTGCAAATCTAAAAAGTGTTTCATATAAAATAGTTCACGTTTAGAACGTCCACCGTACCAGAAACTAACTTTTCTGCCTGTTTGTAAAGTTTTGAACAAATGGTATAAATGAGAACGCATAGGAGCCATACCGGCACCACCACCCACATACAGCATTTCAGCATCAGAATCATTGATAAAGAACTCACCATAAGGTCCTGAAACAGTCACTTTATCTCCTGGTTTACGAGAGAAAATATAGGAAGAAGCAACTCCTGGGTTTACTTTCATCCAACCATTTGAGGCCCTGTCGAAAGGCGGTGTGGCAATACGCACATTCAGCATAATTCTTCTTCCTTCCGCCGGATAAGAGGCCATAGAATAAGCGCGGGTTACCGTTTCTTTATTTACCATTTTAAATACCCATAATCCAAATTTATCCCACTCAAATTTAAATTTATCCGGAGTTTCGTGTTCTTCAGGATGTGCGGTAATGTCAATTGTTGAAAAATCTACTTCGCAGGGAGGAACTTCTATTTGAATATAACCACCTGCTTTATAGTTCATATCCTCAGGAATTTCTACTATAAATTCTTTGATAAAGGAGGCAACATTATAATTGCTTACAACAGTGGCTTCCCATTTTTTAATGCCGAATACTTCCTCAGGAATGTTAATATCCATATTCTGTTTAACCTTCACCTGACAAGCCAGGCGAACTCCTTCTTTTAATTCTTTACGGCTAAAGTGTGGTGTTTCTGTAGGCAGAGCTTCTCCCCCTCCAGAATGTACGTGACATTCACATTGAAGGCAAGTTCCACCGCCGCCACACGCAGAAGGTAAAAATATTTTTGAATTTGCCAAAGTGGACAGTAAAGATGCACCAGAGGAAACTTCAATTTCCTTTTCCCCATTAATTCTAATTTTTACTGGACCTGAAGGCGATAATTTTTGTTTTACAAACAATAATAATGCTACCAATAATAGTGTCAATATTAAAAAGACCACTACTGTTGCTAAAATTGTTCCGACTGTATTTGTTGCTAATATGATCATTGTTCTGTGATTTCTGTTTTGTTTTTAGCTATGTTTATAGCCTCTTTTTCAATTTCAACTTGCTTAATATCAGCTGTTTGTTCTACAGGCACTTCTTCATCGCCTCCTGTTAGCATCCCTCCAAAACTCATAAAACCAATGGCCATTAAACCCGTGATAATAAAGGTAATTCCCAATCCCCTTAACGGTGGCGGAACATTTGAATATCTAATTTTTTCACGAATTGCGGCGATAGCCAAAATGGCTAAAAACCAACCTATTCCAGAGCTTACGCCATAGTTGAAAGCCAATCCCAACGTTTGGATTTCGCGAGATTGCATAAACAGGGAACCTCCTAAAATAGCACAGTTTACGGCAATTAAAGGCAAAAATATTCCTAAGGAATTGTATAATGCAGGAGAAAATTTCTCGACAATGATTTCAACCAATTGCACCATCGTTGCAATGGTTGCAATAAACATAATAAATGATAAGAAACTTAAATCGTATTGTGCATATTCTGGTCCCAACCATGCCAAAGCGCCGTCTTTTAATAAGTAAACGTCCAATAACCAGTTTAAAGGAACCGTTATTGCCATTACAAATATAACTGCCGCTCCCAATCCAACGGCTGTCGCTACTTTTTTAGATACGGCAAGGTATGAGCACATTCCCAAGAATGTTGCAAATACCATATTATCTATAAATATTGCCTTAAAAAATAATTCTATGTGTTCCATATATTTCAGATTTCAGTTTACGGTTTTCAATTTCAGCAAGTATTTCTTACAGATATTGAAGGCCGATAACTAATTTTAATTGTGTTCGATTAATGCGATATTTCTTGAACGTTGTACCCAAATAATAATTCCTATGGTAATTAATGCCATTGGCGCCAACAACATAAATCCGTTGTTTTCATAACCGTATGCGTACACGCCTGTTTTTTCGATAGCATCACCCAAGACTTTAAAACCCAATAAGGTTCCAGATCCTAATAGCTCTCTAAAAAAACCTACAATTACTAATATAATTCCATATCCAGCGGAGTTTCCAATACCGTCTAAAAACGATCTCCAAGGTCCGTTTGCCAAAGCAAATGCCTCAAAACGTCCCATAATGATACAGTTGGTAATAATTAATCCTACAAATACTGATAAGGTTTTGCTTAATTCGTAAGCAAAAGCTTTTAATACTTGATCAACAATAATTACCAATGTTGCCACAACAACAAGTTGCACAATAATTCTGATTTTTGAAGGAATGATATTTCTGATCAATGAAATGACAACGTTTCCTATGGCTAATACAAACACTACTGATATTGCCATCACAATAGATGCTTTTAGCTCTGCTGTAATTGCCAGAGCAGAACAGATACCTAAAACCTGAATGGTAATAGGATTGTTATCCGCCAATGGATCAGTTATTAATTTTACATCTTTTTTTGATAAAAGTCCCATAAATTATTGCTTTAATGTTTTTAAGTAAGGCATATACATCCTTAAATCCTTTTTAATCATTGCGGATATTCCGTCACCAGTAATTGTTGCTCCTGCAATTGCATCTACTTCAAAATCGGTTTTGTCCAAATTTTTAGGGTCTGCATTTCCTTTTGCCACAGTGATTCCTTTAAAAGTGTCACCGTCTAAAATATGCTCTCCTTTAAAATCGTCCATAAAAAATCGTTCTTTAATATTTGAACCCAATCCCGGTGTTTCACCTTGGTGGTCAAAATACACGCCTTGCACAACCAGTTGTCCATCCAATGCGATATATCCCCAAATGGCATCCCACAAACCTTTTCCTCTTACTGGCACGATATATAATGTTATGCCGTCTTTTTCACCAACAAACAAAGGCAATCTTCTTTTGTAATTAGGATTTTTAGCTTCTTCCGCTTCCTTTTTAATGTCAATTAAGTAGGCATTTGGATCTTCAACTGCTTCCGTTCCTGTAATGACCAATTGTTTGGTGATGTATTTTGAAAATTCAGCTGCCACAATATTTTTTGAAACAAATTCAACGCTGGTTTCATCATTTTGATTGATGCCCATCGCGTATAAAATATTCTGTTGCTTTTCTATACGTTTGTTTTCAGTAATTTTCTCCTTTAGTGATGAAGCCACAAAAGCCAGTAATGTTCCTACAATAAGCACCATTGCTGATGCAAAAAGGACTGTGTATACGTTACTATCAGTATTCTTTGCCATTGTTATGCTGTTTTTGCTTTTAAACGTTTTAATCTTCCTTTAACATTGCCTTGCACCACATAATGGTCAATGGTTGGCGCGAATACGTTCATTAATAAAATTGCCAACATGACGCCTTCCGGATATGCAGGATTGAATACCCTGATCAAAATCGAAATAAATCCGATTAAAAATCCGTAAATCCATTTTCCTTTGTTGGTTTGTGAGCCTGTTACAGGATCTGTCGCCATAAACACCACCCCAAATGCAAAGCCGCCAATAATTAAATGATGCCAAAATTCTGTGCTCATTAAACTATAAAACCTGCTGCCTTCTGAAATCCAGCCGGCATTCACAACACCGTTAAATAGAAGTCCCATCAGCAAAGCGCCAATAACTGACGATAACATAATCCGCCAGCTTGCTATTTTTGTAAAAATTAAGAATATTCCTGCCAATAATATGAGGAGGGTCGATGTTTCGCCAACCGAACCGGGAATAAACCCGAAAAACATATCGTAAACGGAATAAGCAACTTCTTTTCCTTGTGCCAGACTTCCTAAAATCGTTTCGCCAGACACTGCAGCTACATCTGCGCCGGCAGCCATTTCATTGGCTCTTTCAACAGCACCGCCAACCCAAACTTTATCGCCGCTCATCCAAGTTGGATAGGCGAAGAATAAAAATGCGCGTATGGTTAAAGCCGGATTTAAAATATTCATTCCGGTTCCCCCAAATATTTCTTTTCCTATCACTACGCCAAAAATAACGGCTACTGAAAGCATCCAAAGCGGTATGTCCACAGGCACAATTAATGGCACCAACATTCCCGTCACAAAATAGCCTTCTTCAACTTCGTGTCCTTTAATGATTGCGAACAGCACTTCAATCCCTAGTCCAACAACATAAGAAACTACCACAAGAGGCAGTATTTTTAAGAAGCCATACCAAAACGCATCCATCGATAAAAATTCTACTGGTGTTCCAAATGCATTAAAGTGTTGATAACCTGTGTTGAACATTCCAAATATCAAACAAGGGATAAGCGCCAACACCACCATGGTCATCGTTCTTTTCAAATCATCGGCTCCTTTTATGTGTCCGCCAGAGTGTGTGGTTTCATTAGGTGTATATAAAAAAGTGTGAAGCGCTTCAAAAGCAGGCAACCACTTTTTCCCCTTTCCCTTTTCTTTTATAGTATGTAGTTTTTCTTTTAATCCCATAACCTTATCCTATTTCTTTTAACATTAAGTCTAAACCTTTTCTAATAATTTCTTGATGTGGTTGTTTAGAAACACAAATAAATTCTGTTAAGGCAAAATCTTCCGGCGCCACTTCATACATACCCAATTGTTCCATTTCATCCAAATCCTGATACATACAAGATTTTAAAATTTGCATCGGATAAATATCAAACGGAAAAACTTCTTCATAAGCACCGGTAACCACAAATGCTCTGTGTTCACCATTTGTGTTGGTGTTTAAGTCGTATTTTTTGTTTGGCAATAACCACGAAAATGTTAAGGCTCTTGAAGTAGATATTTTATTGAATACCGGCAAATTCCATCCAAACAATTCATAGTCGTTTCCTTCTGGGATTACGGTAATCATATTGTCATAATACCCTAAATTTTCTTTGATGTTTTTTGCTTTGCCCGTTAAAACATTGCCGCTGATAATTCTATTGTTGCTTCCTTTTAATTTTTCTTGAACCAAACAAGTGATGGTTGAACCGATTTTTGTTTTGTAGTATTTTGGCGCATCAACCGAGGATCCCGCCAATGCAATGATACGTTCGGCATTAAATTTCCCGGTTAAAAGCAATTCGCCAATAATGACCAAATCCTGCGGATTGATGGTCCAAACGGTTTCTCCCTTATTTACCGGACTTATTTTATTGATTTGCGTGCCTACATTTCCTGATGGATGCGGGCCCGAAACTTTATGCAGAACAATATTGTTCAATCCGGCAAACGGTGAATTTGCGCTTTTCCCGACGGAAACATGAACTTCTCCCGAGGTTAATTTGCTTAATGCAGTGATTGCTGCCTGCAACGCTGTTTCTTTTCCTGCCAAAACATAATCGTAATCGGCGGCTAAAGGTGCGCTGGCGTAGGCAGAAACAAAAATCGCTTTTGGTGTGTTTGCGGTATTGGCAATCACATCATAAGGTCTTTGTTTGATAAAAGGCCAACAACCCGATGCCAATAAATGACTTTTAATCTCATCAGCTTTCATCGCTTTTGGGTCTTTTATGCCAAAATCGACAAATTGTTGTTGCGAATCGGCTTTAATTTTAATGGCCAGTATTTTTCTTTTTTCACCACGCACAATGTCGCAAACTTCACCGCTAACAGGTGCCGGAAATTTCATTTCCTCATTCGCCTTGTTAAAAAATACGGCTTCTCCAGCTTTTAACTGGTCGCCAATTTTTACGGATAATTTAGGAATTATACTGTGAAAATCTTCAGGTATCAATGTGTAAACATCACTAGTTATTGCATTTTCGGTAAATTTTTCAGCTTCACCTTTTAGCTTAATATCTAGACCTTTTTTAATATGAATGTCCTTTGACATATATCTTAAGTTTATTTAATAGTCTTTAAAAAACGGAGCAAAAATACAATTTATCCCTTAGTATTCTATGTTTTTTGTCATATTTTCTTATAAAAATTTGTTCATGGCGATTGTGGTATAGTTTTCGTACTTTTAGCGATATATTTACATTGAAAATTATTTAATGCCAGCAGTGCTTAAATTTTAGGTTATGATAAAAAACGGCTTTCTTTTTTTTTGTTTTTTATGCGTTGTTCAATTTGGGTTTGCGCAAACTGAAGGCGCTGATGCCGAACATATTAGAACAATCATCTTAAAGCCGATGGCCATAAATTCGTATGCGCCAATAGTTAGGCTTGGGGAAAAATTACTGTTGACTTTCGATGATTTAAATGCCGATGATCACACGTATTCCTATAAAATTGAACATTGCAACATGGATTGGAGCAAGTCCAATTTGTCCAAATCTGAATTTGTAAATGGTTTTGCCGAAGACAGAATTCGTGCTTATGAAAATTCATTTAACACCTTGCAGCCTTATACAAATTATAGTGTAACCATTCCAAATGAAACCACAAAGCTTACCATTTCGGGAAATTATTTGATTTCGGTTTTAAATGAAGATGAAGAAGTGGTGTTTGCACGTCGTTTTGTGGTTTATGAACCAATGGTTACGGTTGGTGTCGCTGTTTTCAAAAGCAGGGATATTTCTTACTTCAACACAAAACAATCGGTTGAGTTTACCATCAATACGCCAAATATGCGCATTAACAATCCCAGCGAAGAAATTTCCCCGGTAATTCTTCAAAATAACAATTGGCAAAATGCCATTATCGGTTTAAAACCGCAGTTTTTTAGGGGCGACCAATTGCTTTACAAATACAATAAGGAAACAAGTTTTTGGGCCGGAAATGAATTTTTATATTTCGATTCTAAATCCATCAGAAGTTCTTCCTTAAATATTGCCAATGTTGAGTTGGGCGAAGATTTGTACCACACCTATTTATATACCGACGAAGAAAGAAGGAACCAGCCTTATACTTTGTACCCTGATGTAAACGGAAATTTTGTAATCAGAAATTTAACTGGGGAAAACAGCAATACGGATGCTGATTACAGTTGGGTATATTTTTCGTTAAAAACTTCTCAAAACCTTGAGGGCAAGGAAATTTATGTGAGCGGAAATTTTAATAATTGGCAATTAATCGACACAAACAAACTAAATTATAATGAGTCGTTGGGTTTGTATGAAACAAAATTGTTGCTGAAACAGGGATTTTACAATTATCAATATGTAACCAAAGCAACCAACGGAACCATTAGCACCCACGATATTGACGGTTCTTTTTACCAAACGGAAAATGATTACACCGTTTTGGTGTATTATAAAAAATTTGGAAGCCGCTACACAAAAGTGATTGGCATTGGTTATGGCAATTCCGAAAAAATAAATAACTAATAATTTTGTTTGAAAATTTTAGTATCTTTACACATTAAAAAAACAATTAAGTCGCTATGGTACAACAAGTAACAAATGGCATTAAAATTTCAGTCACCTCTAATTTCGAAGGCACAAGCTATAGAAATTTCAGGTTGTATTTTGCTTTTAGTTATGAAGTTACCATCGAAAACCAAAGCAATGACACTGTGCAGCTTTTGGAGCGCCAATGGACAATTTTAGATTCCCTAAATCACAACGAAATTGTTGAAGGAACTGGTGTTATAGGAAAAAAACCCATATTAAAACCCTCAGAAAAATACACCTACAGGTCTAATTGCTTTTTAACATCTCCAATTGGCGCAATGAAAGGTTTTTATAGTATGGTAAACTTCACAAATTCAAGCGCTTTTAAAGTTTATATCCCCACTTTTCAGTTGATGGTTTCCAGCATTCATAACTAAGCCTTATGAAATTTAAACTTTAGCGGTTTAAACACAAACAAACCAAAGGATTGGAGTGTTTAAATTGCGGAATGCCATTGTTGCAGCGTGAAAATTTTTGTTTGTATTGCGGACAAAAAAATACCACCGGCAAATTAAGTATCGGGAATTATGTAAATAAGTTGGTTTCCGGATTTTTATCCTACGATTCCCAATTTTGGACCACTTTTATTCCTTTGCTCATTAAGCCGGGGAAAGTTGCCAAAGAATATATTTTGGGAAAACGCGTTAAATATGTAAATCCGTTTCAATTATACCTGTAGGTTTCCATCATTTTCTTTTTGATTTTAGGGATTTCAAATCAATTTGACAGCGCCAAAAACCCTATAAAAGACATTGCGACTACCAGTAAAACCTTAGATTCTTTGTCTAAATTGGATCCGCAAAAAGTTGATTCCATAAAGGCAGAAATAAAAAAAAGAACGGCGGATAACATGCCAAAAGATTCCGCCAACGCCAAAGTGATTGCAGAGTTGGAAAATGCATTTAGTTTGTATGAAAAGGATGCGGATTCCACTAAGACACCACTATGCCATAAAAACCAAGAAGGAAGCCGACATCGATTTTTTTGATAAAATCGCCGATTTTGTAAACTTTCGCAGAAAATCTCCTGCTTACACCAATGAACAGGCATTGGACAGTTTGGGTTATCAAAAAACATTTTGGAATACTTTTTATTACCAGCAGGTTAAAAAGGCGGAAGCCAATATGGCGCAATTAAATACCGAAGCAGGCGTCAAAAATTTAATCAAAAAATTCACTTCCTAATATTTCCATTTCTTTGTTCTTTTTTCTGCCGGTTTTTACGCTTTTTTTGAAATTGTTGTACATCAGAAAAAACTTTACGTATATGGAACATTTGGTATTTGTTTTTAATACCCAAACTGTTTTTTTTCTGATGTTCATTATTTTTTATTTGCTGAACCTAGTCTTTAAAATGGAAAACGTATTTTGGATTTTTGTGCTCCTATTTCTTGTTTATATTTACAAAGCATTGCGCAATTTTTACGGACAGAAACGTTTTATAACCATTGTGAAATTTATTTTATTAAACATTTATTATCTATTTCTGGCCTTGGTGGGAGCTCTTATTGTGGCAATAGTTTCTTTTATGAGTATTTAAATATTAACAGTAGTTTTTGTTGAATGCACAACGTCTTCATATACCATTTCAAGCGTGTTTTCCGTTTTTTTTACTGAAGTGATGCTCACGGTTTCAACATAATTACGTTTCATTAAAATGGATTGTTCTTTATCAGAAGTTTCCATATGATGAAATTGCAAAATCACTTCGGAAGTGAATTCATTTTCACGCAACCATTGTCGAAACCAGGATTTTCGCAATTCCTTAATTTCATCAGTATATAATGTCGAGGAAGACCAAATTTTCGGTTCGTTTTTGTGTGTTGTGATATGCTTTTCATGTTCGTCCCAAACCACTTCAACCAAATTTAATTCGTTATTATTCCAGTCAACTATTACCATCGTAAAAGGCTCAACCCCCAATAAATTTAAGTTTTCAAGATAAGGTTGCAGGCCGTTTTCTTTCAACAATTCTTTGGCAATTAACCCGCGGCTTTTGCTATAATTCTCTTTTCTTTTATGCTTTATGAAACCGCCGTTCAATACGCAAACCAATCTTTTTTTTGAACTTACGCCAATCCACGTACCTCCGGCAACTTTATCCTTAGGAAAAAGCATTTCTACACCATCTTCCTCATATATATTAGGTGGAAATGTTTCCCTTTTCGGCTGTTCATCGCGGTTGGAAGTCAAAATGAAATCGGTATTGCCTAATGGCAAAAAAGTAACGGTACACATGGTATTAAAATTTGATTATTGAGTATTAGGCCTCAATATATAAAGTAAATTCAATTTTGTAACTTTGCAAAACAAATTTAAATTAAAAAAACCTTAAAAATATATACCATGGCTTCAGGATTTTACAATGTACCAAAAGCAGTTAATGAGCCTATAAATTCATACGCTCCGGGAACTCCAGAACGCAAAGCGTTAATAGACACCTATAAAAAAATGTTCAACGAACAAGTTGATATTCCTTTTTATATTGGAGGAAAAGAGTACAGAACAGGAAACACGGTCGATATTCATCCGCCGCATGACCACAAACACTGTGTGGGAAAATACCATGTTGCAGAAAAGGAACATATTGAATTGGCTGTTAAAAAAGCTGCGGAAGCGCGCGTTAAGTGGGCAGCGACCAGCTGGGAACACCGCGCGGCGATTTTCTTAAAAGCAGCCGATTTATTGTCGGGACCATTTCGTTACAAAATGAATGCGGCTACTATGATTGCACAATCAAAAAATGCTTTTCAGGCAGAAATTGATTCCGCTTGCGAATTGATCGACTTTTTGCGTTTTAACGTGCAATTTATGACCGAGATTTACAACAATCAGCCGGCATCTTCCGCAGGAATCTGGAACCGCATGGAATATCGTCCTCTTGAAGGATTTGTATATGCCATTACACCTTTTAATTTTACCGCAATTGCAGGTAATTTGCCATCGGCTCCGGCGTTGATGGGAAATGTGGTTATTTGGAAACCGGCAAGTTCCCAAGTATATTCAGCACAGGTAATTATGGAATTGTTTAAAGCGGCAGGTTTGCCTGATGGCGTTATCAATATGGTTACCGGAAATTCGGCGATGATTACAGATGTTTTATTGAACAACCGCGATTTTGCAGGCGTTCACTTTACAGGTTCTACGCCGGTATTTAACAGTTTCTGGGAAACCATCGGAAAAAATGTGGGCAATTATAAATCATATCCTCGCATTGTTGGAGAAACAGGAGGAAAAGATTTTATCTGGGCGCATCCAACCTCAAATGCGCAAGAAGTTGCCACGGCAATTTCAAGAGGCGCTTTTGAATACCAAGGCCAAAAATGTTCGGCTGCTTCTCGTGCTTATTTGCCAAAAAGCTTGTGGGGCGCCATTAAAACTTCCTTGCAAAATGATTTGAAATCGTTTAAAATGGGATCACCGGAAGATCCAACAAACTTTATAAATGCGGTAATTGACAACAGAGCGTTCAAAAAATTATCGGGTTATATTGAAGAAGCGAAAGCAGATGCAGATGCCGAAATCATCATTGGTGGCGGTTACAGCGATGAAGTTGGTTATTTTATTGAACCTACGATTATTGTGACCACCAACCCAAAATACAAAACCATGTGTAATGAATTGTTCGGGCCAATTATGACCATTTATGTTTACGAAGACGAGAGATGGGAAGAAACCCTAGATTTGATTGATTCCACCAGTGAATATGCTTTAACTGGCGCTATTTTTAGCGGCGACCGTTATGTGATTGACATTGCGACCAACAAATTGGAAAATGCAGCCGGTAACTTTTACATCAACGACAAACCAACAGGAGCCGTTGTTGGACAACAACCTTTCGGAGGCGCTCGCGGTTCGGGAACGAACGACAAAGCAGGTTCTGTTTGGAATTTATTGCGTTGGGTAAACACCCGCACCATTAAAGAAACTTTTGTGCCGCCAACAGATTACAGATATCCGTTTTTGAAAGAAAGCACTATTGAAACTGTGGAAAAGGAAGTGGAAACCGCCATTGAAAAATTGAAAGTATTTGGCAAAGATTTATCAGATAAATTCAAAAAATAATTAAATTTAAAATAAAAAAACGTGCCAATTGGCGCGTTTTTTTATGCAATAAATTTAAAAATTGTGGGCGTTACCCGCCAGCTGGCGGGTCAGGCTTTCCGCTGCAATCTTTTTTCCTTCGCCGAAAAGGCAAAGAAAAAAAGGATTTCCACTTCAAACATGGTTCACTGAACTCCTATAAAAAATAATAAATAAGTGAAGTAATCCTTAACGCAAATGCTGCCATAAATTAAACTTCCCTTAATCTTTTATCCGCCAGTTAACTTATCGGCTCCGGCCAATAAACCACTTAATTGTTCGGGATGATGTATTAAAATAGGGATGTGTTGCGGACAAATATAAAATTCGCTTTCCTGGTAATAAAATTTTGTTACCGGAACTTCCGTTGATGGTTTTTTACAAACTAAACATGCTTTATCTTGACTCATAAATTTACGATTTAATATCAGACAAATTTACCTTTTATTATTTGTTTAAAAGATAATATTTATCAGGTTTTCAATTTTTCAATTGAAAAGTCCGATGACCGAAGTCGGAAGACAGAAGTTTGAAAAAGGGCAAATCATAATGCGATTCCTCTTTTGTCGGGCACGAGCGATAGCGAACTGGCGAAGCAATGACAAAACGAATAACGATTTATAATTTAATTTGAAGGCTTAATAGAAAGAAGC
>JACUUQ010000233.1 GCA_014859175.1 Lutibacter sp.
GATGTATTGCGCGAATACGGTTTGACTTGTAATTCCCAGCTTGCTTCCCCTTCTCCTTCGGAGAGGGGGGCAGGGGGTGAGGCCTTTGATGCCGTAGTTTTAGGCGTGGCTCACAAAGAATTTGCAGCATTAGACTTAGCTGCTTTGCAAAAAGAAAATAGTGTGGTGTACGATGTAAAAGGGGTTTTAGGGAATAATGTTGATGGGAAATTGTAAAGACTTTTGTATTATATAAACACTGTATAAATTTGATCAATCTGTAAAAAAAACAGTACCCTAAAAACCAATGGATTCTTCCTAATTAAATAGGGACACCTAATCTTTTGGTGCCGCACTACTTAATCGGTTTTTATGGAAGTAATAGTGTTTGTTTTGAGATTAAAAAAAGCACAATAAATACATTATTTTGATTTAATTTAAACTTTACGCCTATATTTGTTTATTATAGTGCAAAAAAAAGTACAATGAGTACGGAAAATTCGACTAAAATAAACCGTTTATTGCAAAAAACGCCTTCGGGTGTAGTTTTGGCGAGCAGTTGGCTTAGTCAACAGGGGTATAGTCCAGAGCTTATAAGGAATTATAAAAACAGCAAATGGTTAGCAGCCTTCGGAAATGGCGCAGCAAAAAGATACAACGATCAAGTAGATTATCTTGGTGCGGTTTATACTTTGCAAAAACAACTGGGCTTGTCAGTACATCCCGGCGCAAAAACAGCATTGGGTTTGTTGGGCCGTGCCCATTATTTAGAAATGAACCAGCAAGTTGTTTGTTTGTTCGGAAATGAAAAGGAGAAACTGCCCACTTGGTTTAAAAAATATCATTGGGAGCAACATGTAAGTTATTATACCTCCTCTTTTTTGCCTCCGGCACTAGGAATGACAGAATTTTTTCATAAAAACTTCAGCATATTGGTTTCATCGCCTGCCAGAGCAATGATGGAATGTTTGTATCTGATGCCTAAAGAAGTAAGCTTGTATGAGTGTTATGAATTGATGGAGGGTTTAAACAATTTGGTTCCCAATCAGGTGCAGCAATTGTTAGAAAAATGTACTTCGGTGAAAGTAAAAAGACTGTTTTTGTATTTAGCGGAAAAATCAGACCACGAATGGGTAAAATTTTTAGACAAAGAAAAAGTTGATTTAGGAAAAGGAAAACGGAGTTTCGCCAAACAGGGGGTATATGTTTCACAATATCAAATAACGGTATCCAAAGATTTAGAGGATAATGAGTTACCAGAAGTATAAAGATCAAGTAAAGTTAATGTTAGCAATTTTACCTTTTGTAAGTAAGGAAAAGAACTTTGCCTTACACGGTGGTACTGCTATTAACTTGTTTCAATTTAATATGCCTCGATTGTCTGTTGATGTTGATTTAACCTATATTCCCATACAAGATAGAGATACTTCATTGGCAAACATCAAACAATCATTGGATGCTATAAAACGTGCATTGGAGCAGGCATATCCAGAAATGGCTGTGGAACACAAAAAAAGAGAATCCAAACTTATGATTACCAATAAGAAGGCTTTGGTAAAAGTAGAAGTCAATCAAATAAAGAGAGGATGTTATACAGCGCCATCACTTAAAAATTTGTGTATAAAAGCCCAAGAAGAATTTGAGTTATTCTGCGAAATGCAAGTGGTGGAAACAGGTCATTTATTTGGAGGAAAAATCTGTGCCGCACTCGATAGGCAACATCCCAGAGACTTATTCGATATTAGCAATATGCTAAAAAAAGAGCCGTTTTCTGAAACAATAAAAAAAGGATTTATTTTCTATTTAATCAGTTCTAATCGTCCCATTGCAGAAATGTTAAAACCGCATAACAAAGAGCAACGCGGGGTATTTGAAAAACAATTCTTAGGCATGACCAATGAGCCCTTTAGTTATGATGAATACGAAGAAGTACGCAGTCAATTGATAAAAACAATTCATCAGGCCTTAACGAATGCTGATAAGCTTTTTCTTTTGAGTATCGAGATGGGAAAACCTGATTGGCAGTTGTATGACTTCAAAGATTTTCCGGCTGTTCAATGGAAGTTAATGAATGTTGAGCGGTTAATGGTTGAAAATCCTAAAAAACACCTGGCTCAA
The DNA here is from genome assembly GCA_014859175.1 of Lutibacter sp. Lineage (GTDB taxonomy): Bacteria > Bacteroidota > Bacteroidia > Flavobacteriales > Flavobacteriaceae > Lutibacter. Next base: position 2,098 of record JACUUQ010000233.1, read on the forward strand.
ATAGCGGTTTTAAGAGCGATACTTTTGGGAAATGAAAACAAGCACAATGTAAATTGATTAGAGGTGATTTCACAAATTAAAAATTTATATATTGCAGCCAAAGTGATAGAAAACTCGCAACGCCATAAGCGCAGTCGAAGTGTCGAAGGGCAAAAATATGATGCCATAGTTTTAGGCGTGGCCCATAAAGAGTTTATGGCATTGGATTATACCTCACTTCGCAAAGAAAATAGTGTGGTGTACGATGTTAAAGGGGTTTTAGGGAATAATGTTGACGGAAAATTGTAATCGGTAAAAATATATCAAAAACCCGCTTTGCAATCCCGATGGCTATTGGGATACAGTTTTAAAAATGGGCAATCAAATGTTAGCCAAAACAAAATTGCGCACTTTGCGGTTAAAACAAATTTGAATTAAATCAATTTTTTATAATTTTAATTGGTTTTTGTCATAGAATACACAAATGCTGTTTTAATTAGAACTTAGCCAAAAATATAAATTTGTAGCATATAATACCAATTATGGATAAACGATTTACGGACATAATTCAACACAGAAACATCTCTAAAACCGCGTCATTGCGAGAAGGATTATTTGGCGAAGCCAAAAAATCCGACGTGGCAACCTGTCTCTATCTAACGCAATGCCCCTAAGCAACCTGTTGTGAACAACCAAAATGAACCCGAAATAAAAGGCTTCTCCGACAAAAATTTATGGAGAATGAAACAGTTTTACGAAACTTATAAGGATTTTCCAAAACTCTCAACACTGTTGAGAGAAATTAGTTGGTCTCATAATCTGGCAATATTTTCAAGGTGCAATACCGCCGAAGAAAGGGAATTTTATTTAAAACTGGCAAAACAAGAGCGTTATAGTTTCAGAGAACTTGATCGACAAATTTCAGCCAGCCTTTTTGAGCGGACAATGATTGGAAACTCAAAACTCTCAACAGTATTGAGAGAAAGAAATCACCACATAACAAGCACTTTCAAAGATAGTTATGTATTTGAGTTTTTAAACTTAGCTGAACCACACAGCGAAAGCGACTTGCAACGTGGACTTGTAAAACAAATAAAAAACTTCATACTCGAACTTGGAAAAGACTTTATCTTCATTGAAGAAGAATACAAATTGCAAGTTGGCAACAGTGATTTTTTTATAGACCTGCTTTTTTACCACCGTGGACTTCAATGTTTAGTGGCATTTGAACTTAAGGCAGACAAATTTAAACCTGACCATTTAGGACAATTAAATTTTTATCTGGAAGCTTTAGACCGTGACGTTAAGAAACAAAATGAAAATCCAAGTATTGGAGTTCTGCTTTGTAAGGACAAAGATAGCGAAGTAGTTGAATATGCTTTAAGCAGAAGCCTTTCACCCACAATGGTTTCAGCGTATAAAACACAACTTCCAAACAAAAAGTTGTTACAACAAAAATTGCACGAGCTATTTTACAATGTGAAAGACGATAAATAGAACAACTGCTTTCTCAAAAGGTAAAAATTTCCCAAAGAAAAATAAAGGAAAATATAGCTAAATTGAAAGAAATTGGACTTATAGAACGCGTAGGAGCTGCCAAAGGGGGGGTTTGGAAAGTGAACCAATGATATTTTGAGACAAAAAAATTGACAATTTAAAACTTTGTGGTAAAACTGATGATTAAAAAAGGCATTACCGTAAACGGCGCCAGTTTGTTGCTGTTGGGCATCACCTTTAAAGAAAATTGTCCTGATGTGCGCAACACCAAAATTGTGGATGTGGTGGCCGCCTTGGCCGATTACGGCATCAAAGTAACCATTTACAATCCCTTGCCTGTCCCGCAATTTGGCAAAGCTAACGCGGGAGGCAAACCCTGCGGATGTGT
>JACUUQ010000026.1 GCA_014859175.1 Lutibacter sp.
TCTGGCTGAAAAATCAAAAAAGAGAAGAGTTGATTGTGGCTTCCAAAGTGGTTGGCCCCAATGATTATTTTAAATATATACGAGAAAATTTAGGTTTCTCAAAAGAAGTGCTTCAAGATGCTTTGGAAAAAAGTTTAAACAGGTTACAAACCGACTATCTGGATCTTTACCAATTGCATTGGCCGGAAAGAAATACCAACTTTTTTGGCAAACGAAATTACAAACACGATGAAAATGAAAAATGGGAAGATAATTTTAAAGAAGTTATAGAAGTGTTGGACGGATTTGTTACCGCAGGAAAAATTCGCCATTACGGCGTTTCCAATGAAACTTCTTGGGGATTGATGCGGCATTTGGAGGAAAGCAAACACCATAATTTAACACGCTGTATAACCATTCAAAACCCGTATTCCTTATTAAACAGAACTTTTGAAATTAATTTGGCTGAAGTTGCCCAACGAGAAAATGTTGGTTTATTGGCCTATTCGCCTCTGGGTTTTGGGACTTTGTCGGGCAAATACCTCACCGGGAATGCTGCTGAAAATTCGCGTTTAAATTTATTTCCTGCATATTCCAGATACAGCAGTGAACAATCAAAATTTTTAACCCAAAAATATGCTGAATTGGCGAAGGAATTAAAGTTGAGTCTTGCGCATTTGGCATTGGCTTTTGTGAATCAACAGCCTTTTTTAACTTCCAACATCATTGGTGCCACTACAATGCAACAATTAAAAGAGAATATTTCAAGTATTGAGGTGACGCTTTCCGAAGAAATCTTAAAAAAAATTGATGAAATTCACGAACTGCAGCCAAATCCGGCACCGTAAAAAAAGTTAAAAGTTAAAAGTTAAAAGTTAAAAGTTAAAAGTTAAAAGTTAAAAGTTAAAAAAGGGGCTTTAAATTACAATAATTTACAAAAAAATAAAACTTGAAACTTGAAACGAGGAACCAAAACTAAAATTTTAGTATCCCAGTTTTTTTCTTACTCTTTTCAAAACTTCAGAAGCGACTTTCTTTGCTTTTACAGCACCTATGGCCAAGGCTTCATCAATTTCATTTAAGTTGTTCATATAATAGTTGTAGCGTTCTCTTTCAACAGCGTATTTAGCAACCAACAACTCGTAAAAAGCTTGTTTTGCGGTGCCGTAACCGTAATTTCCGCCTTCATAATTTGCCCTCATTTCAGCAATTTGCGCTGGTGAAGCAATTAATTTATACAAGGCAAATAAGTTACATGTATCCGGATTTTTTGGTTCTTCGAGCGGCGTGGAATCGGTTTGGATTTTCATGATTTGCTTGCGCAATTCTTTATCCGACAGAAATAAATTGATGATATTTCCGCTTGATTTGCTCATTTTTCCGCCGTCAGTTCCAGGAACATACATCGTGCCTTCCTGTATTTTAGCATCCGGCGGAACCAAAGTATCGCCCATTTGATGGTTAAACCGGTTGGCAACATCACGCGTCATTTCCAAATGTTGCAACTGGTCTTTTCCAACCGGAACAATTTCTGCATCATACAATAATATATCGGCAGCCATCAACATTGGGTAAGTAAACAAACCGGCGTTTACATCTTCCAGCCTGTCGGCTTTGTCTTTAAATCCGTGCGCCAATGTCAGGCGCTGGTATGGAAAAAAACAGCTCAAATACCAAGAAAGTTCGGTCACTTCGGGAATGTCGCTCTGACGGTAGAAAACGGTTTTGTTGACATCCAAACCAAAAGCAAGCCAGGTTGCGGCCGTGCTGTAAGTATTTCGGCGCAATTCTTCCCCATTTTTTATTTGGGTTAACGAGTGCAAATCGGCAATAAACAAAAATGAATCGTTGTTGGCATCGTTCGCCATTGTAATTGCGGGAATAATGGCTCCCAATAAATTTCCCAAATGCGGCGTTCCCGTGCTTTGGACACCTGTTAAAATTCTTGACATTATTTCAAATTTAAGGAGCAAAAATACATATTTCAAAAAGAAAATAATAATAGAATTAAAAATTACTATTTTTGGAGCTTATGAACCAAGCCATCTAAATTTTGAATTTTAAAATTATGCTCAGTGGCAAGTTCGCTTGCGGCAGTCAGCTTATATTGCAGCTAAAAAATAAAAGGATACTATATGAGATTTTTTAGATACTCTTTTATTCTTGTATGGCGCATTTGGTTTTACGCTTGGGTAATATTAACCATTATACCTATTTTTCCCTTGTTATTATTGGTAACTTCTTCTGATAAAATGTATCCGGCCTTTTATAAAATTGCCAGGGCTTGGGCCAAAACCATTATTTTTGTGATGGGTTTTAAAATTGAATTGGAAGAGGAAGAATTTCTGGAAAGGGAAAAAAGTTTTATGTTTTGCCCCAACCACACCTCTATGATTGATGTTTTTGTGATGCTGGCAATTACAAAAAATCCCTTTGTTTTTGTTGGAAAAATTGAATTGACAAAAATACCGATTTTAGGATTTTTTTATAAGAGAACCTGTATTATTGTCGACAGAAGTGATTCAAAAAGCAGAAATGATGTGTTTGACAAAGCCAGAATACGATTGGATGACGGCCTCGACATTTGTATTTTTCCTGAGGGATTGGTGCCGGATGATGAAAGCGTGGTGCTGGCAGACTTTAAAAATGGCGCATTTCGGTTGGCTATTGAATATCAAATTCCTGTTGTGCCCATTACCATGTACGACTGTAAAAAACTGTTTTCCTATACTTTTTTTAGCGGAAGTCCGGGAAAATTACGCGTGAAAGTCCACTCATTTATCAGTACAGAAGGACTCACCCTAAAAGACGGCAACTCATTAAAAAAACAGACTTTTAATGTGATTCATAATGAGTTGGTTAATGATATGGAACAGCAGAAAATAAACACTTAAATAAAGATTTTTACGTTAAGTTAAAATGGACCACAAAAAAATAACTTATTACGAACCCAAAGAAGAAAAATTCAATGTAATTTCACATGCCATAGGCCTGTTTTTGAGCATTGTGGGGTTCGTATTATTGGTAACCTACTCAAGTATAAACGGCAGCGCGTATCATATTGTGAGTTTTAGTATTTATGGTGCAAGTTTAATTTTACTATACTCGGCATCAACTTTTTATCATTATGCCGAAAACCCGAGATTACGCCACAGATTAAATATTTTTGACCACTCGGCAATTTATGTTTTAATAGCCGGAACCTACACGCCATTTACGTTGGTGGTTTTAAACGGTTGGGTTGGCTGGACCATTTTTGGGGTTTCCTGGGGATTGGCGCTTGTTGGCATCGTTTTAAAGCTTTTTTTTACCGGGAAATATGATAAAATATCCACTTTTGCCTATGTTTTAATGGGCTGGTTAATCATTTTTGCTGTGAAACCGCTAATAATGAATTTTTCGTTTGAGGGTTTAATGTGGTTGTTAAGCGGCGGTATTTTTTATACCATTGGCGCCATTTTATACAGCATAAAAAGGATAAAATACAACCATGCCATCTTCCATATTTTTGTGTTGTTGGGAAGTTTTTCACATTTTATCGCCGTGTTTTTTTATGTATTGCCTATCATAAAATAGCAGCATTATGCATGTAAAATTCTTAATTATTTATGGGAATCTTAAATAAAAACTTAGTGAGAAATGACTTAAAATCTGCATCAGCAAATAAAAATAATTTTACGAATAATCATGTGTTTGGATAAAATAAATAAAAAAAACGCAACTTTTTGAACATGTATGCAAAAGTTGTATCTTGCATTCAAATTTAACAATATTAACAAAAAAAAATGCTACAAATTTTACTAGTTGATGACGAAAATGATGCTTTAGAAGCATTGGAATGGAAATTAAACAACTACATTGAAAATGTAGAAGTTAAAACTTGCAATTCGCCAATTAAGGCCATCGAAATTATTAATAATGAAAAGCCCGATGTTGTTTTTTTAGACATACAAATGCCGGAGATGGATGGTTTTACGATGATAGAAAAACTGCAAAACAGAGATTTTAATCTCATTTTCACAACTGCGCACGATGAATTTGCTTTAAAGGCAATTAAAGTTTCGGCAATAGATTATCTGTTAAAGCCAGTTGATAAGGATGAGTTGTTGGCAGCAATGGATAAAATCAAAAAATCCAAAAAAGGGGATTTGTTGGAAAACAAATTGCAATTGTTGTTAAACAATATTAATGACAATAACGATAAAATTAATATTTCTGCAGATGGCAAGGTGTATTTATTAGACAAAGATGAGGTGGTCATGTTGAAATCCGATAAAAGTTACACCACAATTTTTTTAAAGTCAGAGCAACAAATTGTTGTGTCGAAAACCCTCAAGGAAGTGGAGAAAAAATTCCAGTTTCCTGAATTTTTTAGGGTTCATAATTCGTATTTGGTAAATCTAAATCACGTTAAGGAATACTTAAAGGGTTTGGGCGGCGAACTTATTATGACGAACGGATTAACCGCAAGCATAAGCAGAAACAGAAAAATTGAATTGTTTAAACGATTATACCTGGACAGCTAATGCTTTTAGATTTTAATTCTGAAATATTTTCTTGGGTAAGAGGAGGTTTATTCGTCTTATTTCTTTATCACTTTTTAATTTTTTTTCAAAACAGAAGCAAACTTTACCTCTACTACAGTTTGTTTTTATTGGCGTTAACCATATATTTATTGCAACATGTGGTTTCTGCCGAAATTAAACCTGTTTATGCCTACATCAACTTTTCAATCCAGTTTTTAGCCTACGCAGCGTATGTTGCTTTTGCAAGAGATTTGTTGGACACAAGAACCCATTTGATAAAATGGGACAAGTATTTTGAGCTTGAAATAAAAGTGCTGGTGTTGTTGGCGCCTATCTTTGTGCTGATTCAATATTTTTTAGGATATGAATTTCAAGTTAAAGCATTCACTGCAATAGCACCCGTGCTAACCATATTTACCTTTGTTTCCTATTATATTATCCTCACCAGAATTAACGACAATTTCTCTTTATATTTTGTTGCGGGCTCTTTAATTTATGTTGTTTTAGCCAATGTGAGTTTTTTGGAAACAATAGTTGGCACCGAATTTTTTATCAATAAAGGCGTTCAGCCTATGTTTTTCGTTTATTTGGGGGCTTTATTGCAAAGTATTATATTTTCTGTTCTTCTCGGATTGATTATCAAAAGAATTGAGCAAAAAAGTAAAAATGCTGAAATAAAATTGGCCCTGAAATTGAAGGAAATGGAGGAACTTAAAATGACGGCGCTGCAAAGTCAGATGAATCCTCATTTTTTGTTTAATTCCTTAAACTCCATCAATAATTTCGTATTAAAAAATGACATCGAAAAAGCGTCAGATTATATCACCAAATTTTCTAAGCTTATTCGCGTTATTTTAAACAGTTCCTCCAGCCCAACATCATCACTTACAGATGAATTGGCCACTTTGGCGCTATACATTAAACTGGAGCAAATGCGCGTAAGCGGCGGTTTTGATTACATTGTTACCGTTGATAAAAACCTAAAATTGGACCATATAAAAGTGCCAACATTATTTTTGCAGCCCTTTATAGAAAATGCGATTTGGCACGGAATCATGAAAAAAGAGGGTCACAAAGAGATTAAATTAAGCATAAAAGAAGATCAGGGAAATGTATTGTGTGTCATTCGCGATAATGGCATTGGAATTAATAAAGCCAGGGAGCTGAATCAAATATCACAAAAGAAAAGATTTTTTGGCACCGAAACAACAGAAAACCGGATTAAGGTTTTGCACCAAAATAAAGGCGTAACCATTGAAACCAAAGATATTTCCGTAGGCCTAAAAACAGGCACTCAAGTTTCCATAAGCTTTCCTTCAGCATAGCAGTAACCAATTTTTTGAAATCCCGTCAAAAAATGGTTCAATCTTTTTTTGTTTAGGCGTATCACAAAATTGAAATGAAATAACCAAATGTTTTTTTAAATTATTGAAATGGTTGATTACCAATAATCTATGCGGTTTTTAATAAAAAACAAACAATTTTGACGACATTAAATATCCATTTGTTGTAAATAACAAGCCATTTGTTTATTTTTTATATGCTTTTGCAAAGTTTCGCAAAAAGTATTGAGATTCAATGGTATCTTTGATTTGTATTAATGTCAAGAGGGGTTTTGGCACTTTACACCAAAAATATTAAATAAGTCTTTGGGGTTGATTTATTTATTCCTTGAACATTTTAAATATATTTATATATTAAAATGTTCAAGGTTTTTTTTTGTTTAAAATTTTATAATGATTCCTAACTTTCACTTATTCTTAAATTAGGGAAAACTAATTTTTGATTGCCTAAATGCAATATATTTACACAGAATTCTGCAATATATAAATGCCTCTCATAATTAGCGATGATTCAAACCACCAAAGCAATCGTAATAAATACCATTAAATATGGCGACACAAGTTTAATTGCCACTTGTTACACCGAAAAATACGGCATTAAAACGTATATGCTTAAAGGCATTTTAACATCAAAAAAATCGACAATAAAACTGGCTTATTTCCAACCTTTAATGGTGTTGAATTTAACGGCAAACCACAACAACAAAGGCGCTTTAAATTTTATTAAAGATGTTGAAGTGCTTAACTTTAACCATTCCATTTATTCAACAATAAAAAAACAGACAATAGCGTTGTTTTTGGCTGAAATCGTTTATTTTTCAATACGCGAGGAGGAAGAAAACAGCCAGTTATTTCAATACTTGGAAACCTCTTTTTTATGGCTGGAAACTCATGACAATTCTTCAAATTTCCACTTGCTTTTTCTGCTGAATCTCACCAAATTTTTGGGGTTTTATCCTGAAATGACCAATCTTAATAACGCTTATTTAGATTTGACGGAAGGTATTTTCACAAATCAGAACAAATTGCATGCGGTTTCCGGAGAAAATTTAGTGCAATTTAAGAAGCTCTTAGGCATAAATTTTGATGTGTTGCATGAGGTTGATTTTAGTGCCGCAAACAGGCAATCCGTGTTGTCAATTTTAATTCAATATTTTGAGTTGCACCTGAGTGGCTTTAAAAAGCCAAAATCATTAACTGTTTTAAAAGCTGTTTTTAGTTAATTATGAGGTTTTATGTAGGATTGTTATTTTTCATATTTTCATTAGCGGCCCAATCGCAGCAAGTTAAAGTTCTCGACCGCGAAAGCAATTTTCCAATTAACAATGTAACCATTTATAATGACAGCAGAGATTTGGTTGTTTATACCGATAAAAAAGGGATAGCCGATTTGTCAGCTTTTAAAGAATCCGACGTTATTTCGTTCAACCATTTAGCTTGTTATGAGTTTGAAATTTTAAAACGGGAATTAGGTGTTATTGATTTTGTTGTTTATTTAATCAATCGAGCCGAACAATTGGATGAGGTTGTGTTGTCTGCCTCAAGAGGAAAGGAATCGCGAAGCAGGGTTGCGGAAACAATCGCGATTGCCTCAAAAGAAGAAATTAGGAGAATGGCGCCGCAAACGTCTGCCGATTTACTGGCAAATTTACCCGGAATAAAAGTGCAAAAAACGCAAATGGGTGGCGGAAGCCCTGTAATTAGAGGAATGGAAGCAAACCGCGTGCTTTTGGTAATTGATGGCGTTCGCATGAATAACGCGATTTACAGAACCGGACATCTTCAGAATTCAATTACAGTTTCGCCCACTGTTTTAGAGCGAACCGAAATAATTTACGGTCCATCTTCGGTAATTTATGGTTCAGATGCCTTGGGAGGCGTCATTAATTATTTCACCAAAACGCCAGAAATAAACGCAGAAAACACTTTTGAAACATCTATTTTTTCACGCTACAGTTCTGCAAATAACGAAAAAACAATTCATTTGGATGTGGAGGCCAGCTTCAAGAAATGGGCTGCATTTACCGCTGTTTCCCATTCCGATTTTGGCGATTTAAAAATGGGAAAAACCAGAAATCACGGATTTGAAGATTGGGGAAAAGTAATTCAATATTCCAACAATACCAATTCGTTTTACAATCCAATTGGCCTTGTGAATCCAAATCCAAACGTGCAAAAAAATACGGGATACAACCAACTGGATTTGCTGCAAAAATTTTATGTTCCTCTTGGCAAAAAAACAGATATTTCCTTGAACATTCAATATTCCACCTCATCAGATATTCCGAATTTCGACAATTTAGCTGAAGTGGCTAACGGAAAACTTCGTTATGCCGAAGCTTATTACGGGCCGCAAAACCGATTTTTGGCTTCTTCCAGTTTGCACTTCAATCCCGATTTTTCCTGGCTTGAAAAAGGAACCCTGATTTTTGCGTTTCAACAAATTGAAGAATCGCGCATTGAGCGCAGAATGAATAGTTTAGATCGATTTTATCGTACTGAAAATGTGGATGTTTACAGTTTAAATGGCGATTTTTCCGTACCGTTAAACAAAGCAAAAAACAGAAATCTTTCTTACGGATTTGAATTCACCCACAACAACGTAAATTCAAATGCCATTGGAAAAACAATTGCAGTGAACGGAAACGAAATTACCGGATTTGCCAACGATTTTGTCATCCAATCCCGTTATCCCGATGGCGGAAGTGACTATTCAAGCACAGCCTTGTACACCAATTATCGCCAAAACCTGAACAGTAAATCGACCTTAAGTACCGGAATTCGTTTTACGGCCACTTTTTTAAAGGCACTTTGGGTGGATGACACCTTCATGACCTTGCCTGATATGGATATTTACACAGACAATAAAGCGGTGTCGGCTACCCTAGGTTATGTTTACAAACCAACGGTTAATTGGCAAATTAACACCTTGGTTTCATCGGGTTTCCGCTCACCGAACATCGATGATATTGGCAAAATACGCCACAAAAACGGAAAAGTTACCGTGCCAAATATTTATTTAAAACCTGAAAACGTGTACAATGCCGAACTTGGATTGTTGCGCTATTTCAACAATAAAAAGTTTTTGGTAAGCGCCAACGCCTACTATATGTTGCTCCATCATTATATTGCGCGTGGCGATTTTGAAATAAACGGCCAAAATACCTTGGTTTATGATGGCGTAACAGCCACAACTATGGCAAACATCAACAACAAAAATGCCTATATAGCAGGCGGAACTTTTAGTTTTCTGGGAACTTTGTCCAATCATTTTAAAACAAACGGCTCCATAACCTACACCCAAGGAAAAAGCTACGACAAAAAATTGCCGTTATCTTCCATTCCGCCGCTTTTCGGAAATTTGGAAGTGAGCTGCCATTTTAAAAAATTGCAAACAAGTTTAAACTACCGATTTAACGCCGCTAAAAGATTTAAGGACTATAATTTGGAAGAAGGCATTGATAATATTGAACAAACGCCATTTATTGCCGAAACCGACAGTTATTACGGAACGCCAAAATGGAGTACTTTAAACTTAAACACAAACTATCAGTTTTCCGACAAGGTCTCGGTCTCATTCAGATTAGACAATATTTTTGATGTCCACTACAAAGAATTTGCCTCTTCCATCAGCGCTCCGGGACGAAATTATGTGGGCAGTTTGCTGTTGAAGTTGTGAAAAAGCCAAATTGTAACCATAAAAAATGCAGGTCGTTGGACGCATGCAGAAAATCCAACCCAGTTTTATAAGGAAGTTTTTGGTTTTTTAACTAATTTAAAAAAATAATTTAAAAATTAAAGCATTTCAATCATTTTAATAAATTTAAAAGGAGATACCACAAAGATTTCCTTATATTTCGGAATGAAAAAAATAGGAATCCTGATTACAATATTTTTATTTATGAATTCATGCAATGAAACTTCAAAAAAATCTTCATCAAATAAATCAAAAATTATGGAAATTGATTTTTGGAATGGCAATCGTTCAGAAATCAGACAGCGTTATGAACGCGAAATTTTAGAAGCCATTTTAAAAGTTACCGTTGATAAATACGGAGATTTTAAAATCAAGGAGTCTTTTTCTGAATATCCCGGAACGCAAGAATCACTTGTTTTTAGTGAAAAAAACCATCATCTTTTTGTTACAATTGCAGGAAATCAAAAGTTTTCTGATGAGGGAAAAATTGTAATTTTAAAACCAATTGCCAAAAATTTATTAGGATACCGCATTCCAATCATCAAATCCAAAGATGTTGATAAATTCAAAAAAAATATTGACATTAAAAAACTTAAGACTTATAAGCAAGGAATTCCTGAAACTTGGAGCGATGCAGCAATTTTTAGATTCAACAATTATAAAGTAGCTGAAGAAGGTACTTTTGATGATATTTTTGAGCGACTTTCAGATGGTAAATTTGATTACGTAACATTTGGAGCAAATGAAGTTTCGAGTGTTTTTGAAAACAGAGCTTCAAAACTGAAAACTTTGGAAATTGAAGCCGATTTCTTGTTTTTCTATCCATTTCCTTTGGTTTTTTATGTAAATCCCAGCATGCCTAAATTGGCAGAAAGAGTAGAATTAGGTTTGCAAAAAATCACAGATTCAGGTGAATTGGATGCTGTTTTCAACAAATATTATGCGAATATTGTGCAAAATTTACAGCTTGACAAAAGAACACTTTTTGTCTTAGAAAACCCGTTGATTCCAAAAGAATTTGCAAATTTACTGCCAAATGTAGCAGGATTATAGCTTAATTTGGCAATGTTGCAATCTGATAATGTAACAATCATACAAACAACAGAAACCGACAATATTGAACAATCGCCATTTATTGCCGAAACCGACAGTTATTACATAACGTCAAAATTGAGTACGCTAACTTTGAACACCAATTATCAGTTTTCTAAAAAGGTCTCAATCTCTTTCAGAATCGACAATATTTTTGATGCACACTACAAAGAATTCGCGTCTTCCATCAGCGCTCCAAGTCGCAATTATGTGGGCAGTTTGCTGTTTAAGTTGTAAAAAAGCCAAGTTAAAAATATTATTTGGGGCGTTCCCCGCCAACTGGCGGGTCAGGCTTTCCGCTGCAATCTTTTTAGCGATAAAAAAATCGCTAAAAAGGCTTTCCACTTCAATCCTTAACGCGGGTTGAATTAATAATGAATAATGAATTTTTTTTTTGCGCAATTTGCGGTTAAAAAAACCGTAAAATCAAGAACTTCTCCAAAATAGGCAATTCTCACTTTAGGCACTGTTTGGTTATATTAATTTGTATATTTTTTTCTTTATTTTAATTTAATTACCTAACAATGTATAAGTTCAGTAAATATTCTATATATTTATTTATTCAAAAAAACGAGGCTATGAAAAGAAAATTCGGTTTTTTCCCAAAATCCTTGATGATTAGGCGCTTTTTCAATTTTTACTTTTTTAGAATCGGTAGAAAAGCATTGTTTTTTGATGCAATCAATTTTAGGTTACTAATAAAATAAATTTTATTGGATTTTTTGTATTCCAATATTTAAAAACTGCGCGCTATGAAAAAAACAATACTGCTTTTGGTTATATTATTGTGTGTATTTAATTCATTTTCTCAAACTACAATTATACCGGAAACTCTTGAAAAATCCTTTTCGCGTAAAAAAAGCCGGACAATCAGGGCCGCTAAAAACGAAACCATAAAATCGTTAAATATTTTAGTGGCAGAAACTTTCGACAGTGATGGCGACGGTGTTCCGGACGATATCGATATTGACAGCGACAATGATGGCATTGCAGATGTGGATGAAGAATTTTATTGCAGAAAATCTCTTTTTGCAATTGTTGGAATTCCTTGTGATACAGACAATGACGGTGTTCCAGATATTTTCGATTTGGACAGCGACAACGATGGTATTCCTGATGTTGTGGAAGCAGGTTTTGGATATTTAAGTGAAGGCCGCGGAACATTAACGGGTTGCGCAACCTGGGTGGATGTCAATGGAAATGGTATGCACGATTTAACGGAAGGAATTATTCCTTTCGACACCGATGGAGACGGCGTTCCAAACTATCTGGATTTGGACAGCGATAACGACAGTCTTTTTGATGTGGATGAATCGGGAGCAGGAAACAGTAACGCGTTACCGGGCTATGTAAACGGCGATGGCGACATCAACGGCGATGGCGTTGGTGATGGGCCTGAATCGGAAACTTTTGGCGATGGCATCTTAGATATTTTCGATTACGGCATCGGCGCAAACCAATACGGAAATTTGGGTCAGGGTTTAACAGGAATCGGCTGGAAAGATTACGTAAAAGACTCCGACAATGATGGAATTCCCGATTATATGGACACCAAATCTAATGGAACAACATTCGATATTGCAGGAACTTTATATGCGCATTTAGATGCAAATAATGACGGTTTAATAGATGGAACAATAGATATTGATCGTGATGGAATTTTGGATGCTTTTGACACCAACACAACTGTTTTTGGCTCGCCAAGAGATTTAAACCGAAAATTACACCTGTATTTTGATGGCCGAAATGATTATATTGAGGAATTGGATGTTGATATTATTAACGGTCAATCTGAAGTAACGCTTATGGCTTGGATAAAATTTGACACAGAGCTCTTAAATGATGGGGTAATTGTAGGGCAAAATAAATTTTATATGCAATTAAATAAATCAAAATGGTTTAAAGCTACGTTAAATAATTGGCCATTAACAGCAGAGCTATCGCCTAAATTGACATTAGGTAAATGGACGCATTTAGCCGCTGTTTATGATAAATTTAATACAGTTGAAACCTTGAAATTATATATAAATGGAGAAAAAGTTGCTACAAGGAATTCAAATATACAAGGTGGAATTGAAACAAGTACCAACCAAAATTTCAGAATTGGCAGAACACCGGTAAACACAACTACCGGAAGTAAAGATATGTTTAAAGGTGAAATTGATGAAGTCAGGGTTTTCAACAAAGCATTAACCGATGATGAACTTCAAAAAATGGTGTATCAGGAATTGGATGAATTAAACGGATTTAACAGCGGCACCGTAATTCCAAGAGATATTTCCCCAAACATTGGCGCCAATTTGGTGCGGTATTTCAGAATGGATGTATTTAAAAATGACATCGTTGACAATTTAACAACACCTGCCATTGATGAAATTACCGGAGCAAAAATGTACAATATCAAAAATATTTATTCCCAAACTGCTCCGTTGCCTTATGAAACAAAAGCTGATGTTGATGGAGATTGGTCAGATGAAGCATCTTGGCTTCATGGCGCTGTTTGGGACATTGATTCTGAAGCAACTAATAAGCATTGGGCCATTGTGCAAGTAAAAAACAATCTGTCAACCTCAAAAAGCCATACTTTGGCGGGGCTTATTGTTGATAAGGATAAAAAATTAGCCATAAAAGAGAGTCAGGAATTAAAAAACACTTGGTATTTGGAATTGGATGGTGTTATAGATTTGGAAGACGAATCGCAGCTCGTGCAAACAGAAAACAGTATGTTGGACCAAGACAGCGGCGGCTATATAGAGCGCGACCAACAAGGCACGGCGAACAGTTTTAATTACAATTATTGGTCGTCTTCTGTAGGCACTACAACACCTTCGGGAGTAAATCAAAGAGGAAGCGGCGTGGCAAGTGTTAATTCAAGCCAAAAATTAGTTGCTGTTTTATTTGATGGAACCGGGGCTGATGGCACAGGAGGTGCTTTGCCTTATCCAAAAGAAATTAATTTTCAACCAAAATATTGGGCGGCAGATGCTGGAATTACAACCCCAATAATTATTAGTTCCTATTGGCTGCACACCTTTAATGGAACAGACAACAATTATGGCTCATGGAAACCAATCAATGAAAACACCCTATTATTAGCCGGTGAAGGCTATACCATGAAAGGAACTTCGGGCGCCGTGAATATTGGAAATCAACAAAATTATGTGTTTAAAGGAAAACCAAATAATGGGAATTTTACCTTGCAAATTGATGCGGGAAACAGCCGGCTTATCGGGAATCCTTACCCGTCAGCCATGGACGCCGATGAATTTATTAAAGACAATATCAAAGAAACCATCAACAGTAAAGCAGGAAGAAATAAGGAAGGAAACATTTTTAACGGCGCTTTGTATTTCTGGGATCATTTTGGGCAACAAAATTCGCATTATTTAAAGGATTATGTGGGCGGCTATGCCACTTATACCTTAATGGGCGGCGCGATAGCTTATTCAAATGACGGACGGATTAATAATAATGGAAGCCACGGCAACAAAAAACCGGGCCAATACATTCCGGTTGGACAAGGATTTTTTGTGATTGCGGCGCTTGAATTAAATCCATCCGCAACATATACAACCACAACTATAAATGGCGGCAAGATTGTGTTTAAAAACAGCCAGCGCATATTTAAGACTGAAGCAAAAGACGATTCCGTTTTTATGAAAGGCGAGGATGAAAAATCAGCAAATTCATCTGTTAAGAAAGCAAAAGATACTCGGGAAAACATAGATAAAAGACCCAAAATTTGGCTGCAATATGATTCTCCAACAGGTTATTCCCGGCAGTTGTTGGTGGGTGTAGACGAAAATGCCACAAACCATTTTGATTTAGGTTTTGACGCACCCATTGCCGATATTGGCAAAGAAGACATGTTTTGGATTTTTGACGGCGGTAAATTTGTGATTCAGGCCGTAAATAATTTCAGCACCGACCAAGAATTGCCATTGGGCGTCATCATAAGTAAAACGGGATTGGCGCGCATTAAAATAGAGGAACAAATAAATATGGATGAAAATATTTCTGCCCATATAAAAGACAAATTAACAGGCGGAACGCACAATATTTCGCGCAAGCCTTTTGAAATTAATTTAGAAGCGGGAAATTATTTCGATAGGTTTTCGCTCATCTTTAAAATGCATAAATTGGTTGATGAAGATGTAAATGCCGAAATATTTCTTGTGGCAGAAGCGCAACCGGTTATTGAAGGCATCTACATATTTATGGACAACGCCATTGGCGAACTTCTAATAAAAAATAACAGCGCCGAAGAAATAACCGGCATCATACTTTACAATTATTTGGGGCAAAACATTAAATCTTGGAATACAAACCTTAACAGAAGAACAATTTCATTGCCAATAAATATGGCATCGGGCATTTATTTTGTACAAATTAGGACAAAAAACAAAATGGATATCAAAAAGATTGTGATACCCTAAAGTTCCCTTATTAAAAGGTTAAATCCAAGACAACTTCAACAAGAAGAATTGTGCATATTTTAATAAAAAATGGCTGCATCCTTATTGGTTTAAACAGGTGTAATAAACCGTTCATTTACTTAAACAGACTGTTTATTTATATAAGCATACCGTTTGTTTTATTTTTTACAAATAAAAATTAGGAAGTTAATCGTTTTAGTATTAACTTCGTAAGTTCAAAACCCCCATAATATGATAATACAATTACTCTTAATTTTACCGCGTCTTTTTTTCATCCACTTTTTAGAAAACATAACTAAATTAGGCCGTATTGCGCCCTATAATTCTTTTTGAAATTCGAATAATTTCAAAAGAAGCACCTACAAATTTTATTGAATTTTTTAGTTAACAACACAACCCTTCTGTGTTATGAAAAAAATAATTACCCTGCTGTTTATCTGTGGTTTGTCAACATGGATGTTTTCTTTAACTACAAGTGCAAATGATCATTTTGAATCGGGAATTCAAAGCTGGTCAACTAACAGTTTAGATTCCGACGAGAATTCCAGCGCCACTTACAACTTGCACGGAGAAAAAATTTATTTTTCCGACAATCTTTCCTTTTTAAATTATTTATGGGAGGATACTAAAACTGCTGAAGCTGGTTTTAAAAAAGTATTTGAAAAAGTTAATGCAGTTATTTTAAAAGAAAATATTGTTGAGGGTGAAATAGAAGTGGCTTTGAAAAATGATGTGGCGTTTACAATTGGTTGTCCTGAACCTATAGTCGTAAACAATGATTCAGGTAAATGTTACGCAATTGTAATTTATGCTCCGCCAACATCAAGCGCTGGCAACACGGTTACTCAAACTGAAGGCTTACCCTCAGGTTCACAGTTTCCTGTAGGAACAACCATAAATACTTTTGAGGAAACCACCAATCCTGATGGAGTTTTTGTAGGATCCTGTAGTTTTACCGTAACGGTAAATGACACCCAAGCACCAGCGATAAGTTGTGTTGAAAATAAGATAAAGTCAGCAGATTTAGGAAAATGTTATTACACAGTAATTGGAACAGAATTTAATCCAACAGCGAGTGGTGACAATTGTGGAGTTGCCTCCGTAACCAATGACTTTAACGCAAGTTCAACTTTGGCAGGAGCACAAATACCAAATGGAACAATAATTAAGTGGACAGTTACAGATACAGCAGGTTTAAGTAGCGTTTGTAGTTTTACCGTAACGGTAAATGACACCCAAGCACCAACAATACCTGTTTTACCAGACTTAATTAGCAGCTGTTCTTTTACTGTCCCAGTGCCTACAACCACCGATAATTGTGGCGGTATTGTTACGGTTACAACAAGCACTACCAATTTAAAATTTGATGCCTCGGGGTCAATTTTTTGGACTTTTAAAGATGCTTCAGGAAACTCCACTGCACCAGTTGAACAAAAAGTTATCATTAATGATGTTGCTCCTGTGCCAGTTAGTGCAACATTACCAACTCAAACCATTACTGGCTGTCAAATTTTAAGTATTTCAGAATTAACAATTCCATTAGCAATAGATGAATGTGATGGTGAAATTCTTGGAACATTAAGTCCGGGTTTCGTATTTCCGTTTTCTTTTTATGGAACTAATGCCATTGAATGGGAATTTATTGATAGCAAAGGCAATAAATCGCTACAAACACAAGATATTACACTTATTCCGCCTAATATTCATGGAGGAACTATATCAGGGACTTTTAATTCTGCCGTTTTTTCAGATCAAATTGATATTTCTTCATGTGATACCGAAATTTCTATAGCATTGAATTTGGCAGGTGAAATAGGAACTATTATTCAGTGGGAGAAATTTGCAGTGAATCAAGGTGTTTGGGAAGTGATTCCAAATACCAATACCAAAGATAATTATATCGCATCATTTGGAGTAAGCGCATTGGTATCTACCTATTACCGGGTGTTGGTTCAAGTGGGAACTTGCACCGAGTATTCCAATAATTTCTATATTAGAGCACTTCCTGCCGGATCAGCTCCAACTGTTGAAAGTTTGGATCCCGATGATAAATATTGTTTAGGAGAATCTGTAAATCTTGTTGCAATAAGTACTTATATAGCTACGCAAGAAACAATACCTAATTCGTCAGGAGATTTTAATCAAGGGCAACTAAATACCCAAGATCCCGATTCTTGGCTTGTTGATGGCAATCCAGGTGGATTTACTGCTGGCGGAAATGCAACGAAGCCCAGAAATTGGTCTGCAACAAACAATCATCCTTTTGGAGGTATTATTTATGATAGTCAAGAAGGTAAGTTTAGTATTGCTTATGGAGATTATAGTTCCAGCCAATACAAAGGAAAAATTCCAACAACTTTGGAAAGTCCAATTATGGATTTATCAAATGCCTTATCAGCAAGCCTAGATTTTGATCAAGCTTATTATTTTTCAACCAATGATTATGCAAATATTGAAATATCAATTGATGGTGGAGAAACCTATGCGCCATTAAGAGAAATGCATGTTGCTGGAACTCCAAGTACAAATTGGTTTACTGCTGGAACTGCCGAATCGTATGTTGGTTCAGATGCCACGCATTATAATTTTGATACAGACAACACATCCATTTCTCTAGCGGCTTACCTAGGCCAAAGCAATGTTCGAATTAGATGGTCATTTACTGGAACTAGCGATCAAAGTGTATGGGCATTGGACAATATTTTTGTTAATAAAGAAGTTTTTGTTAACACTGAATTGGAGTTGACAAATGGTATTGGAGATCCTGATGTACCTCCAATTATAGTTGGACAAACAGATGTGGCGTTTGGTTTTATAGCTGATACTCCCGGGGTTCATCAATATGGAGGTACGGCGTTAATTAATGGTTGCCGAACGTACAGTGCAGAGGGTACAGTTTTAATTAATATTTCCGTGTCCAATTCTTATGCTGGTAAAAACATTGAGTTTACACCTGCCGAATGTGGTCAAAACACGGTGCAGTTAAATGCCTATGACAACTTTATTTCGGCGAATGCCAATGCTGCTAAAGGAGCGTATATTGCACCCCCCGGTTGTACCGCATGTGACGATCCCGGAACTGAAGATCCAGGAGAATGGTCATGGGTAAGACAAGAGACTACAACCTCTTGCGAACCCGTATTTTTTTCTGATCGAAATGATCCTGACGCAACCTTTACCGGAGGAGCAGGAACTTACACCTTGACTTGGACTGTTAATGGATGTTCAAGTGATATAACGGTAACAATTACTGATTGCAGTGAAGTTAATTTTGATGGCGTTGATGATTATGTCGATTTTAATAATAATTATGACTTAAATGGGGATTTTAGTTTGGAAGTTTGGGTTAAACCCGAATCAGTGTCAGGTACACGAACGATTTTTTCTAAACGGGATGCCAATAAACCGGCTACAGGATATGATTTGAAATTAAATGGAGATATAATTTCATTTAATTGGAATGCTGCAGAATCAATTGTTTCACCTTATCCAATTACAACAAATAGGTGGTACCATGTTGCTGTTACACACACCGGAAACTTGTATAATTTATACATTGACGGTATTTTGATCAGCAAAGCAGGAGGTGCAACACCTGCCATTAATACCAATAATTGTATTCTTGGCGCTAATAAATCTGGCAGTAATCCAGTCAATTATTTTAATGGATATATGCAGGAATTACGCATTTGGAATAAAGTTTTAACACCGGAGCAATTACACCAAATGATGAATCAAAAAATTAAAAAAAGTGGGACTGATGACGTTATTGGCGAAATTGTCCCTATTGTTATTAATGGCTTGTCTTGGTCCAATTTAGCAGGGTATTATCAAATGGACACGCAATGTGGCCATATAGTGCCAGCTGCAGGCGCAATCACTGGCAGATTAAGAAATATATTCACGCCTCAACCATTAACGGCGCCATTGCCTTATACCAGTAAAGCAGGAGGCTCAGGTTCTTGGGATGATCCTTTAACTTGGACACAACCTGTTTGGAGCATTCCAAATGCTGCTGGTATCGGAAAAGACATCAATGATTTAGACTCAAGTCATTTAACAACCTATAAAACGCCAATAGATTGGAATATTGTTCAAACTTCACATAATATAACAGCAAATAGAGATATAACCTTGTTGGGTTTAATTTCGGAATCTGAAAAATTAACAATGGATGGCGTTACTTCAATGGATCCTTTAAATAATCCGGGAACGGGAACGGGTCAAGGCTTATGGATTACGCATTATCTAAAATTGAATGGTGTTATTGATTTACAAGGAGAATCACAATTGGTGCAGAAAAGATATGGATATTATGATGTTGACGATAACTTTACAACTACCCAATTTAGTGAAAGTGTTTTTGATGCAGCCAGCACAGGCTATATTGAACGCGACCAGCAAGGCCAAAAAAACAGTTTCAATTATAATTATTGGTCATCTCCGGTTACACTTCAAGGAGCAGCAAATAATGCACCATATAAACTTTCTAATGTTTTAAGGGATGGTACAAATCCGGCTGCTCCAATAAATATTAATTTTGTTGATGGGGCTTTTTCGGCTGATGGAGCGCTCTCAAGTCCAATAAAAATAACCAGCAGGTGGATTTGGACCTACAAAGCGACCGTAACTGCTGACCCTTGGGCCAATTATTATCAGTGGACTAACGTTGGGTATTGGGGTAATATTAGAGCGGGAGACGGATTTACTATGAAAGGAACCGGTGGTGCTGCTGCAATAAATGCATTGCAAAATTATGTTTTCGTCGGAAAACCAAATTCAGGGGATATTCAAACAACACTTTTAACGCCCGGCCAAATTTATTTGATAGGAAATCCTTATCCTTCGGCGTTGGATGCAGATGAATTTATTAAAGATAACATTAAGGAAACCATTAATGGTAAAGCAGGGCGAAATAACGTAAATGTTTTTAATGGTGCTTTGTATTTTTGGGATCATTTTTCGTTATCCAACAATCATTTATTGGCAGAATATGAAGGAGGTTATGCAACTTATAACTTAATGGGTGGTGTTATTGGTATAGCAAATGTTCCATTAGCCGCAAATACAGGTAAATCAGGCACAAAAGTGCCTGAACGCTATATACCTGTTGGACAAGGATTCTTTGTGCAGGCAATTTTAGATCCTCTTTTAAGTACAACAAATACAACAATTACCGGAGGAAATTTAAATTTCAAAAACAGTCAGCGGGTTTTTAAACGTGAAGGTTTTACCGGAACAAACGATGGATCTATATTTATGAAAACAGCAGTATCTAAAAAATCAAAAACGCAGGAATCGCAAGAAACAACTGCCGATACCAGATCAAAAATTAGATTGATATTTGATTCTCCTTTAGGTTATCGCCGTCCGTTATTGGTTGGGGTTGACCAAAATGCCTCAAACCATTTCGATTTAGGTTTTGATGCGCCATTGAACGAGAATAATAAAGAAGATATGTTCTGGACTTTTGACGGTGCGAAATTTGTTATTCAGGGCGTTAACAATTTTGATAAAAAGCAGGAATTGCCTCTTGGTTTGAGGATTTTTAAAGCCGGAACTGCAAGCATCAAAATTGATAAAACTGAAAATTTAGATAAAAAAGTAGCTGTCTATATCAAAGATAAATTAACCGGAATATCGCATCAAATTGACACCAAACCTTTTGAAATTAATTTAGAACCGGGCGAATATATTAACCGATTTTCTGTGACATTTAGGGCGGGTAAAAAGAATGGCAAGAATGACGATGACGATGAAAACCACCAAAAAAGCAATACTGATGCATTCATTTCCGCGGGAGATTTCAGTGTTTACATGAACAACAGAACAAGTGAGTTGCAAATTACCAAACCACTTGCGGCTGAAATTGTGTCGATAAGTGTTTACAATTATTTAGGCCAGGCGGTAAATACCTGGAACACAAAAATAAACGAACAAATTGTTTATCTGCCAATAAGAGTTTCATCAGGCGCTTATATTGTTCAAATAAATACCAAAACTGGACCGGTGGTTCATAAGATTATTGTGGAGTAAGCCCCCTAACCCCCGAAGGGGGAATTATCTATGATGGTAACCGCTGGCGCGAGCGTCTCGCTCGTTACTTTGAAAAATTATAAGTTAGTAAAATCACGAGCGAGACCATCTCGCCAACAAAATACAAAACAATTGTTTTCCTTGCACTTTGCGTTTTTTTTCCTTGCCCATTGCGGTTAAATTTTTAAAAATCAAAAATCGACAACTTACCAATCGTAATTCTAAAATCGTAAATCAAAAATCCGACGTTAATTAACAGAAAAAGTCCAATAAGTTTCCTGGGGATACTTACGGTCAAAGTATGGGATACTTACGGGTTATTTACGGTGTGCTTTGTGCTTAGGTACTCCAAACTCTAGGCACTCCAAACTCAAGGCACTTTAGGCACTAATTCGAAGAACATAAAGTGAACCAAGAAACAAAACAACTTTAGGCACTCTAGGCGCTCCAAACTTTAGGCGCTAATACGCTTTATAATCGTTGGTTATATTTATAAATGGTAGCTTAATTATAATAAATGGTAAGTTTTTTACAATAAACGGTAAAATATATCGTTTTTTTGCATTGTTGTTGGAATTTATGTATTACCTTTAAGGTATAAAATAAAAACATCTTACTAACCATGAAATTAAACACACTGATCACTGAATTACGCTTTCCCCCGAGTGATTTCACTTTAATAGTTAAAAATTAACTGACTCACTTTTTGTATAATTCTTGTTGTGTTTAATGTGACATGTATTTAGCTATCTGTTTTTTAGGGACATATTAAAATGTAATGTCATGACCAAAACAATACTTATTTCGTTAGTGCTTTTAGCCACTGGGTTCTTGTCTTTTTCACAACAAAGTGATATCCGCCCAAAATTTAGAATTGGTTTTGATGCTCCAAAAATTGACCACCGACAACTGCTGTTAACCATTGACCAAAGGGCTTCTTATGGCATAGACTGGGGATTTGACGCTTTAATGTACCAGGTTTTGGCCGATGATATGTATTGGATGCTTGAAAACAAAAAATATGTCATTCAGGCTGTTGACAGCCTTATTTTTGAAAAACAAATTCCACTGGGCGTTCAAACCTTAACTGGCGGTGCCATCACCATTAAAATAGACAAGTTGGAAAATGTGTCTGAAGAAATGGAGATTTTTTTAATGGACAATGAAACCAATATTCTGCACGATCTTAGAGAAAACAACTACACAACCACCTTGGCTGCGGGCGAATACAATAACCGATACGCACTGGCGTTTAAAATGAAAAATGCGGCACCTGTTGCCGATGAAAATGCCGTTTTAATTACTGAAGATATTGATGCCGAATTTAACGATACCAGCGAGAACTTGGTTGCTGATGAACCCGTAATATCCTACCCTGCCATTGAGTTGTATTTAAACCAAACAAATAGATCCATCACCATAAAAAATCCCGAAATGGTTGCCATGAACACCGTTGTTTTATATTCTATGATGGGCCAAATAATGCAAACTTGGGAAACCAACACCAATACCCAAAATTTAACCATCCCAAACATGCCTAAACAAGGCATTTATATACTTCACGCCTATACCGAAAACGGAAAAATCACCAAGAAAATAGCGATAAATTAATTTTAAATACCAAAGAACAAACCATCCCAGCTGCTAAATTCCCCCTTCGGGGGATAAAGGGGGCTTTTTTAGGCATTTATGTCATACACGCACACACGCAAAATGGCAAAATCACCAAAAAAATAGCCATAAATTAACATTAAATGCAGCCGTTAACCCATTTAAATAAAACCGTTTGTTATTAAAAAAACACCATTTGAAGGGCTTAACTTCCCGTTAGTATATTTTATAAGCAGTAAATAGCAATCTTTTTAAGAAATCAATATTTTTGAACACCCTAGTGTCAAAAATATCTTATGATCAAAAAATACCCCACGTTAAAAAAT
>JACUUQ010000234.1 GCA_014859175.1 Lutibacter sp.
TGTTCGCCATTAATCGTATCTGTGTGTATCAAAATTTGTTATGGCTCGTTTCATCTGTTTATTTTGTATTTTATATTGGTACAGCTGCTGTTCGCCATTAATCGTATCTGTGTGTATCAAAATTTGTTATGGCTCGTTTCATCGTTTTAAAAATTGTGTAATCGTTTCCCTTCGACTCCGCTCAGGGTGACAAATTGTGTTACTATTTAATACTTTAATCTTGACACAGTCATTTTTTAGGTTTTGGCTTTGAGCTTTCAGCCTTTAGCTTTGAGCATTTTAAATCACCATTTTCTCAATAGGAATTACCAGCAAGCCTTCTGCGCCCAACATTTTTAGTTCATCAATCACTTCCCAAAATCTGTCTTTTTCAATCACGGTATGAATGGAACTCCACCCTGCTTCGGCCAATGGCAAAACGGTCGGACTGCGCATTCCCGGCAATATTTTAATGATTTCCGCAATTTTATCATTGGGCGCGTTCATTAAAATATAACGCGATTTTCTTGCTTTTAAAACCGACTGGATCCGAAATTGAAGCTTGTCCAACACCAACTGGCTTTCCGAAGAAATTGTTGGCGAAACCGCCAAAACAGCCTCGCTGGTTAGCATCACTTCCACTTCTTTTAAATTATTTTTAAACAAGGTGCTTCCGCTTGAAACAATATCGCAAATGGCGTCTGCCAAACCAATGCTTGGCGCAATTTCTACCGATCCGCTAATAATATGAATGTCAGGTGTTAAATTAAATTTTTTAAAGTATTCTTTTACGGTATTCGGATAAGAAGTGGCGATGCGCATGCCTTTCAAATCGTTGATATTTTTGTATTTTACGCCTTTTGGAACCGCCAAAGAAACACGGCATTTTGAAAATCCGAGCTTTTCAACAACGGTAATTCCATTTCCTTTTTCAATCAGCACATTGTCGCCAATAATGGCAATGTCAACCACGCCATCTTTTAAATATTGCGGAATATCACCATTTCTCAAATATAACACTTCCAAAGGAAAATTACTTGCCGAGGCTTTTAGCTGGTCTTTTCCGTTATCGATGGAAATGCCACAATCTTTTAGAAGTTGAAGCGAATCTTCGTTTAACCTTCCTGCTTTCTGAACTGCGATTTTTAATTTACTCATTTTTATCTTTTTTTGTTAATTTGTTTGAGTAAATCAATGGATTTTAATGAAAAAACCCGCTTGATCAACTCAAACGGGTTTTAAATATATGTTTAATTTTTACACAATACATTTTCAACTCACCTGAGTGCGATTATGAAAATGATGATGATGGTTTTGCGTAAAATTCATTGTTCTTTTTTTTATGCTGTGGCAAATATAGAAAAATGTTTCATACACAAACCCATATTTGCAAAAATATTTACAAAATCATACGTTTTGTTAAATAATTAACAGTTTTCTGGGCATTTCCTTGCAGGTCGCGCTTTACGTTCCAATCCGTCCTTGCGAGCGGAGCGTGGCAATCTGTCGAACATATTGCTGAATAAGCTCGCAAAGCCGGGATGGTTTATCCTGAGCGGAGTCGAAGGACTTCAATCGCTAACGCGAAATATAATTACGTCCTTCGACTCCGCTCAGGATGACGGATTTGTGATTTATGATTTTTAAAATTTTGATTTAAAATTACGGAATGATTTTACTATAATTTTAACTTTCAGTGAATAATTCCCCCTTCGGGGGTTAGTGGGCTTTATTATTTTAATTAAATTTGCATTTTCTAACAAAACACTAAAAAATCAATTTATGATTCAATTCTTTGGAAACAAAAACAGTAAAATATACGCTGTACAAACGTCAAAAGAACTTTCCCAAACCGACATTCAAAAATTGAATTGGCTTTTTGGCAACCAGGAAAAAATATCAGAGGCATCAATCGATGCTTTTTTTATTGGTCCGCGCGCCGCAATGGTAACGCCCTGGAGCACAAATGCGGTTGAAATTACCCAAAATATGGGGATTGAAGGCATCATCAGAATTGAAGAATTTAACACTACGTTAGAAGATGCGCCCTTTGACCCGATGATTTTCCAAAAATATGCTTCTTTAAACCAGGATATTTTTACCATCCACATTGAGCCGGCCCCAATTTTGGAGATTGGAGATATTGCAGCTTATAACAGACAGGAAGGTTTGTCGTTAAACGATGAAGAAATTGATTATCTGAATGAAATGAGCCAGCGAATCGGACGCAAATTAACCGATTCTGAGGTATTTGGGTTTTCACAGGTGAATTCTGAACATTGCCGGCATAAAATTTTCAACGGCACTTTTGTGATTGACGGCGAAGAAATGCCTTCATCACTATTTAAACTCATCAGAAAAACTTCTGAAACACATCCAAACACAATTGTTTCTGCCTATAAAGACAATGTGGCTTTTGTGGAAGGCCCGGTTGTGGAGCAATTTGCGCCAAAAACACCGGACAAGCCCAATTTTTACCAGAAAACAAATTTTAAATCGGTGATTTCATTAAAAGCCGAAACGCATAATTTCCCAACAACTGTTGAACCCTTTAACGGTGCCGCAACTGGTTCAGGAGGCGAAATCAGGGACCGTTTGGCCGGCGGAAAGGGCTCATTGCCTTTGGCGGGAACCGCCGTTTATATGACTTCCTATTCGCGTTTAACGCAGGACAGACATTTTGAATCGCCACAAGACAGGCCTTGGGAAAATGGCATGGAAGCACGAAAATGGCTGTACCAAACGCCTTTGGATATTTTAATCAAAGCATCAAATGGCGCATCCGATTTCGGAAATAAATTCGGGCAACCTTTAATTACGGGTTCTGTATTGACTTTTGAACACCAGGAATCGACTTCGGATTCGCTCAGCGCAAACTCTCGTAAATTGGGTTACGATAAAGTGATTATGCAAGCCGGCGGCATTGGTTATGGAAAAGCAGACCAGGCTTTAAAAGACAAACCTACTGCAGGCGATAAAATAGTGATTTTAGGCGGCGACAATTACCGAATTGGGATGGGCGGCGCAGCAGTTTCATCGGCCGATACCGGTGAATTTGCCAGCGGAATTGAACTAAACGCCGTACAACGTTCCAATCCCGAAATGCAAAAGAGAGCCGCAAACGCCATTCGCGGCATGGTTGAAAGCGATATAAATCCGATTATTTCCATACACGATCACGGGGCGGGCGGACATTTAAATTGCTTGTCGGAATTGGTCGAAGAAACCGGCGGACTCATTGATTTAGACAAATTGCCTATCGGCGATCCAACCCTTTCTGCCAAAGAAATTATAGGGAATGAATCTCAAGAAAGAATGGGATTAATTATCAGCAAAGAAAATGCAGAAATTTTAAAACGCGTTTCAGAAAGAGAACGGGCTCCATACTATGAAGTTGGGGAAGTCACCAACAATGACCGATTCACTTTTGAATCTAAATCCACCGGAAAAAAACCTATGGATTTGGCCCTTACTGATATGTTCGGCAGTTCTCCAAAGACCATCATGAACGATGTTTCTGTAGAAATAAATTATAGTGAAATAACTTACAATCAGGAAGATATAAAAATTTACTTAAATAAAATATTACAGCTTGAAGCAGTAGCCTGCAAAGATTGGCTGACCAATAAAGTGGATCGTTGTGTTGGCGGAAAAGTTGCCAAACAGCAATGTGCCGGTCCGTTGCAATTGCCCTTGAACAACTGCGGTGTGATGGCACTTGATTACAACGGAAAAGAAGGCATTGCAACTGCCATTGGCCACGCACCAATCAGTGCGTTGATTGATCCTGTCGCCGGAAGTAAAAATGCGATTGCAGAAGCATTAACCAACATTGTTTGGGCTCCGTTTGAAAATAATTTGGCCTCCATTTCATTATCCGCAAACTGGATGTGGCCTTGCAAAAATGTAGGAGAAGATGCAAGACTTTATAAAGCTGTA
>JACUUQ010000235.1 GCA_014859175.1 Lutibacter sp.
TACCAAAGATGCCATAAAAAAAGCACTGCCATCTATATTTCAAAATAATGAAGTGTTGTTGGGAAAATCTATTATTGATGCCGATTTTTTGAACAATCAGTTATTTCCGGAAATAATACCAAGTATTTTAAAATGGATATGTAAAGGTGACCTTTTCATTGAAAGTATGGAAGTTGGTAAAAGAGAAATTTTTTCAAACTTATGTAAAACACAATACGATTTTGAACCAGATCATCGTAACATCAAAGCTATTGTTGAAAAGTTAGGAACACAAAGAAATGGATGGAACAGTGTTTGGCAATTTTATGCTGCGGCACCAAAAAAATATCCTGAAATAGAAGATCTTTTAAGGTTGGCAAAACCAGATGATTTAGGCAGCGGAATATTTGCAATACCTCAAGAAAGTTGGCCTCAAGTAAATGAAGAAAAAGAAGAGGAATTGCGCAAACAATTGGAAAAAGCATTAAAATTAGACCCCAAAAAAGCAAGTGAACAAATTAATGTTTTAGAAAATGAACATTATGTGCGCAGAAGTTGGGTTTGGTGTGAATTAGAGAAATCACCTATTGCCAAAGCCTTGTATTGGCTAAAGACTATGGCAGAAATTGCCACCCTTCCATTTCCTCACGCGTCAATTGATGAAATCAAAGAATATTATACTTCAAAAGGATTAAAAGCAGATACCGCGATGCGTAAGGCAATGGCTTCTGTAAAAACTGAAAAGGACAAATCACTTCTAAAAAATTTAATAAAACTTATTTACCAGCCTTGGCTGGAAAACATAACCAATAAATTTCAAGCCTTGGTTGAAATTGACAGTGCAATTTTCACCAGTCAAAGTGCCATAGAAGAATCAGAATCATATGTGCTATTTGTGGATGCATTTCGTTATGAATTGGCTAATGAGTTTTGTAAAAGACTAACAAAATTAAAGTACAAAATAAAACTGGAAAACAGTTGGTCAGCAATCCCGTCGCTAACCCCAACTGCCAAGCCAAATGTTTCGCCGATTGCTGCTTTAATAGCTACCAATAGTGAAATTTCTGAATTCCGTCCTCAGTTAAAAACAGGAAAAGACTTAAAAACAGATGAATTTAGAAAAGCATTAAAATCAGTAAATTTTAACCATATAGTAAATGCAAATAGTATCAATCCAAATGAAAACAGTTGGGAAGAAATAGGAGATATTGATACAAAAGGCCACGAAGAGCAATCGGATATGGTAAAACGTATTGAAGAATTGTTTGAGCAAGTCCAAGAAAGTTTAGATGTGGCTTTTGAAAAGGGAGTTAAAAAAATTAAAATAGTGACAGACCACGGATGGTTATTGCTTCCGGGAGGTTTGCCCAAAACAGAAATTAATGCCGGTTTAACAGAAACACGCTGGGGCCGTTGTGCGTTGATAAAGGAAGGAGTTAGTACTGGTTTTTTACATTTGCCTTGGCGTTGGAATCCTGCCATTTTTATTGCGTATGCACCTGGAATATCTTTTTTTAAAGCAAATGAAGAATATGCTCATGGTGGTGTTTCAATTCAGGAATGTCTTGTTCCTGTTGTTTACATCGATAACCCTAATGCTTCAACGGCAAATGCTAAAATTTTAGAAATTAAATGGGTAAATCTAAAATGTACCATCAGCACAGTTGATGCAAAAGAAAAATATAGTATTGATGTCAGAACAAAATACAATGATGAAAGCACATCAATAATTGAAAGTAGGAATAAGATAATTGCAGACAATAAAATTTTTGTGATGGTGAATGATGATGCCGAAGCACAAGCCGCAACAATTGTATTGTTAGACGAAAACGGAAGAATTTTAGATAAAAAGGTAACCACAGTAGGTGAATAAATTTAGAAATTATGGAATTAGATAATTTAGACTTAATAGCCGCAAAAGCATTCGAAGGATTCATAGTTCGTAAAGACTTACTAGAACAATTTCGTAAAACGTATCCTGTACCAACCTATGTAATAGAATTTCTTTTAGGAAGATATTGTTCAACTACAAATGAAGCTGAAATTCTAGAAGGACTGGAAATAGTAAAAAGACAATTACAAGACAGAACTGTTCGTCCCGGTGAAGAAGAATATTTCAAATCAAAAGCCAAAGAAAATGGTTCAATTAGAATAATTGATATCATAACTGCGAAGTTAGATACCGGAACGGATAGTTATGTAGCTACTTTGCCAAGCTTACAATTAAATAAAATCAGAATTTCTTCAGAGCTTGTCAATGAAAATGACCGGATGCTAACTGGAGGTTTCTATGCTGAAATAGAATTGGAATATGATACTGTGATGGCGCAGGAAAATAGCGGAAGAGTATTTGGAGTCGTTAGTTTGAGGCCAATACAATTATCACAACGAAATGTATTGGAAGACTATTATAAGGGTAGGGAAAGTTTTACATTGGAAGAATGGAAAAATTTCCTTATTCGCAGTGTAGGTATGGAGCCAACAGAACTATCAGAGAAGGCAAAAAACGTACTTTTTGTTAGAATTATTCCTTTTATTGAGAGAAATTACAATATGATTGAATTGGTTCCAAGAGTGACTGGAAAATCACATTTATACCAACAAATTTCCCCTTATTCACATCTGGTTTCTGGTGGCAAAGCCACAGTCGCTAAAATGTTTGTGAATATGGGTAGTGGTGAAAGAGGGTTAGTTTGTAAGTATGACGTTGTTTGTTTTGATGAGGTTTCAGGCATTTCATTTGATCAGAAAGATGGGGTAAACATCATGAAAGGTTATATGGAAAGTGGCGAGTTTAGTCGTGGTAAAGAACCTATCCGCGCCGATGGTTGTGTAGTAATGGTAGGTAATTTTGAAGTTGATGTAGAACATCAACAAAGAATAGGTCATTTATTTGGCCCGCTTCCTCCAGAAATGAGAAATGATACCGCTTTTATGGATCGTATTCACGCTTTTGTTCCTGGATGGGATTTTCCTAAATTGAATAAAATTTATTTTACAAGCCACTATGGATTGGTTAGTGATTTCCTTGCTGAATGCTGGACTAGACTTCGCGACATTAGCAGAATCTCAACAGTAGCTTCAAACATAGATTATGGCGGTGCGCTAAGCGGACGTGATACAACAGCAGTCAATAAAACACTAAATGGATTATTAAAATTGATGCAACCGAATCCAGAAGTTCCTATTTCGGATGAAATACTGGAATGGGCCATAAAAATTTCATTAGAATATAGAAGAAGAGTTAAAGAGCAACAAAAAAGAATAGGTTCTGCAGAGTTTAGAAATACACATTTTAGCTATAGATTAGGGGAAAATGGAATTGAAACTTTCGTGACTACTCCTGAAATTCACAGTGAAAACACCATTAGTGAAGACCCATTAGCACCGGGACAAATGTGGGCATTAAATGCAGGTGGAGTAGACGATTCAACAGGTTTATATAGAATTGAAGTAAATGCAGGCCCAGGCACTGGTGTAAAAGTGTTAAACAGACCAACACCGGCGCCATTCCAGGAAAGTGTTCGTTATGCAGAACAAAACCTTTATAGTAAAACAAAAGAGTTGGTAGGTGATAGAGATCCTCGTTCACACGAATTCTCCATTCAATTGAGAGCATTTGATGCTTCAAAAAGTGGTAGCGGAATGGGAATGGCAGTTTTAATATCAATGTGTAGTGCATTGTTGGAAAAAAGCACAAAAGGTGGATTAGTGATCGCAGGCCAGTTGAACCTTGGCGGTTCTTTAGATCTGGTCTATAACGCTGTAAATTTAGCTGAATTAGCGGTAGAAAAAGGCGCAACAACACTCCTGATCCCACTAAATGCTAGAAAACAATTAAATGACTTATCTGACGATATGATTACAAAAATCAATATCCAATATTATATTGATTTAAAGGATTGTTTGATA
>JACUUQ010000236.1 GCA_014859175.1 Lutibacter sp.
CAACAACTTTTTACCCCTACCCTAAAGGGAGAAGTTGTTGAAAATCAATAATCTACAATAATGAAAAAAACTAATTTTTAGCAAAAGTAGCTTTTCAGAGCGGACTCACTATTTAATGTTATATTTTTGCATAAAATTTATTTAACATTAAAATTTTAACAATTGAAAATAGTTATACTCGCAGCCGGAATAGGTTCAAGACTTGGAAATCCGCTTCCCAAACCCTTAACCTTACTTAAAAGCGGAAAAAGTATCATGGAATTTCAGACTGAAAATATTGCTTCTAAGTTTGATGTTGATGATATTATTGTTGTAGTTGGATTTAAAAAGGATTTAATCATGGAACGTTTTCCGGAATTAACTTACATCTATAACCCTTTTTTCGACCAAACAAATACCTCAAAAAGCCTATTGCAGGCGTTGAAAAAAAATAGGGACAAATCAGTTTTATGGTTTAACGGCGATGTGGTGTTTGATAAATTAATTTTAGATGTTTTACATCCTCATATTGAAGCAAACGAGTCATTTGTTGCTGTAAACACAAGTAAAGTTGCTGATGAAGAGGTTAAATACACGATAAAAAATAAGTATATCGACAAGCTTTCTAAGGAAGTAAAAAACGGACTCGGTGAGGCTGTTGGTATTAATTTTATTTCATCAAATGATATTAAATTCTTTATTAAACGTTTAGAGGAGTGCAGCGACAATGATTATTTTGAAAAGGGATTGGAAATGGCCATAGAATATGACCACATTCGTGTGATACCAATAGACATTTCCAAATATAATTGCATAGAAGTTGATTTTAAGGAAGATTTGGAAAATGCCAATAAAATATTTCGTTAAAACATGAAATGTATCCTTTTTTGCGAAAACAACTATGCTTTTGGAATTATGGAACCCATCAAAGATTATCTTGAACATAATGGGCATGATTATATTTGGTATATCAATGAAATATTATACAACAATTTTCCTTTTAAAAATGAACCAAAAACAACTTCAATTGTCGATTTAAAACAATTTAAAAGTGATGTTATTTTTGTTCCCGGTAATGAGGTTCCTTATTATTTAAGAGGTTTAAAGGTTCAGATATTTCACGGATTGGCAGGAGAAAAAAAAGGACATTTCAGAATTAGGCATTATTTCGATTTGTATTTAACGCAAGGTCCTTATTTTACAAGAAAATTTTTGGAATTGAAACAGAAATACAAAAATTTTGATGTTATTGAAACAGGGTGGCCAAAATTGGATATTTACGGAAAGGAACTTAATAAATATGATATAGAAAAAAAAGGATTGTTGGAAAAGCACCATGCAAATACCATAGTTTTATATGCGCCAACTTTTTCGCCATCCTTAACTTCTGCTGAATTTTTAATTGATGAATTCAAACAATTAGCAATTCACCAAAAAGAGTTTTTAATTTTGGTTAAGTTCCATGATTTAATGGCACCTCAATTAATCGAATCATACAAAGATTTGAGTCGAAATCATGAAAATATTGTTTTTGAAGAAGAGAAAAATATCATCAAATTTTTATTGATGGCAGATATTATGATAAGTGATACCTCATCGGTTGTTTATGAATTTTTATTGTTGAATAAACCTGTCATCACATTTAAAAGTAGTTCAAAAAATATACAATGGGACAATTCGCTTGACTATAAAAATTTAGCTGAAAAAATTAAATTAAATTTAGGTAAGGATCCATATAAAAACGATCGGCATAAAATTGTGCAGGAATACCATCCTTATCTCGATGGAAATTCGGCAAAGCGAATGGTTGAAACAGTTTCTTCATATATCGCCGAAAATGGTGTTCCGGAATTACGGAAATTGGGATTTTTACGCAGGTTAAAAATTCATAAAATATACGGTAAAATATAATGATAGCTGAAGAAATAAATAACGCTTTGGCTGTTTTAAGAGATAGAAAATCCTTGTTGTACCCAACCGATACGGTTTGGGGCATTGGCTGTGATGCCACTTCCGAAGAAGCCGTCGCCAAGGTTTTTGAAATCAAACAGCGCGCGGAGTGTAAGAGCCTGGTTATTTTGGTGGACAGTTTCGAAATGCTTCAAAAATACATTCCTAAAGTGCCGAAATCAGTCATAGAATTGCTGTCGAAAGCAACAAATCCAACAACAATTATTTACGAAAACCCTGTTGGATTGGCTAAAAACGTGGTTGCTGCCGACAATACTGTGGCGATTCGCATGGTGCAACATGAGTTTTGCAGGGAATTAATTCGTTTGTTTGGAAAACCCATTGTTTCCACATCGGCCAATATCAGCGGAAGGTCTACCCCAAAAAGTTTTAAAGAAATTGAGGAGTCCATTTTGGATAGCGTTGACTATGTTGTAAATTTGCAGCGCGATGAGGCAAATGAAAAATCTTCAACTATTTTGAAGGTTTCCGAAAAGGGTGAAATAACCGTGCTGCGCGACTAAAAAATGACTAAAAAAAATCTTCACACGGAGGCGATAAGCCATCCTATTTTTGGATATATATCACAAGCGGCTGCCGATTTGCAATTGGAAACCTACGTCATAGGGGGTTTTGTACGCGATTACTTTTTAAAAAGAAACAACCAGCAAGATATAGACATAGTTGCCGTTGGAAGCGGCATTGAGCTGGCGCGGGCTGTTGCCCAATTGTTGCCAAACAAACCCAAAGTGCAAGTTTTTAAAACCTATGGAACCGCAATGTTACGTTATAAAAATATTGAAGTGGAATTTGTGGGCGCGAGAAAGGAATCTTACCATGAAAACAGCCGGAATCCGGTTGTGGAAGATGGTACATTGGAAGATGACCAAAATCGGCGCGATTTCACCATCAATGCCTTGGCGCTCAGCTTAAATAAAGCAGATTTTGGCAATTTGTTGGATCCTTTTAACGGATTGCAAGATTTGGAAGCCAAAATTATTAAAACGCCGCTGAGTCCGGATATTACTTATTCTGACGATCCTTTGCGGATGATGCGCGCCATTCGTTTTGCCACCCAGTTGAATTTTACCATTGAAAAGAAATCCTTTGAAGCCATTGCCAGAAATGCCGAGCGATTGGATATTATTACGCGTGAGAGAATTGTGGAAGAACTCAACAAAATTATGAGCGCTCCGGTGCCTTCGGTCGGATTTATTTTATTGCACAAAGCACAACTGCTGAAACGCTTTTTACCCGAACTGACCAATTTGGAAGGGGTGGAGGAAGTGGAAGGTCAAAAACATAAAGATAATTTTTACCATACGTTGGAAGTGGTGGACAATATTTCCAAAAACACGGAAGATTTATGGTTGCGTTGGGCTGCTCTGCTTCACGATATTGGAAAAGCGCCCACAAAAAAATTTCATCCAACATTGGGGTGGACTTTTCACGGACACGAATATGTGGGATCAAAAATGGTTTACAAACTGTTTAAGCGTTTGAAAATGCCTATGAACGAGAAAATGAAATTCGTTCAAAAAATGGTATTGTTAAGTTCCCGTCCGATTGTGCTCGCAACCGTAGTTACGGATTCAGCGGTTCGACGGTTGGTTTTTGATGCCGGTGATGACATTGAAAGCCTTATGACTTTGTGTGAAGCGGATATCACGACTAAAAATCCGTCGAAGTTTAAAAAATACCACCAAAATTTTGAATTGGTGCGTCAAAAAATCAAGGAAGTCGAAGAACGCGACCATGTGCGCAATTTTCAGCCACCAATCTCCGGCGAACTGATTATGGAAACCTTTAATTTAAAACCTTGCCGAGAAATTGGCGTTATCAAAGAAGCCATTAAAGAAGCCATTTTAGAAGGCGAAATCGCTAATGATTATGAAGAAGCTTACAATTTTATGCTGAAAAAAGGGGAGAAGATGGGATTGGTTAAAA
>JACUUQ010000027.1 GCA_014859175.1 Lutibacter sp.
AAGCGCCCAATATTTTTTTGGTTTTCAGGGCTTCCACCAAATCATCGGTAACAACGGCAGAACCCCGAGCGGTATTGATCAGATAAAAAGGTTTTTTAAAACTGTTGATAAACTGGGCGTTTACCATTTGGTGCGACAGTTTGTTAAACGGTGTATGCAAACTTAACACATCGGTTTTTTCCTGTAATTCCCCTAAAGTCACCTGTTTGCAATTTTCATCGCCAACGCCTTCTTTTATGTCGTAACAAATCACTTCAACCTCAAAACCTTTTAATTTTTTCGCAAAGGCTTTTCCCATATTTCCATAGCCGATAATGCCAACTGTTTTGCCTTCAAGTTCAATTCCCCTGTTGTCTTCGCGCAACCATTTTCCCTGTCTGATTTCGAGATCAGCTTTTTTTAGGTTGTTGAATAAGGCCAAAATCATTCCCAACGCGTGTTCGCCAACGGCATTTCTGTTGCCTTCAGGAGCAGAAATTAACCGAATTCCTTTTTCTTCGGCATAATCAACATCAATACTTTCCAATCCGGCACCAACGCGGGCAATAAATTTTAAATTTGTGGCTTTGTCCAAAAATTGTTGGTCGATGTTAAACCTGCTTCTGATGACAATTCCCTCATAATCAACGATTTTTTCCTCAATTTGAATTTTTGTTGAAACATAGTCTTCATCACAAATACATCCCAGTTTTTCCAAACCAGCTTGAAGAATTGGGTGATTGCTGTCTATCAAAAGGACTTTCATTTGTTGTTATTTTTGATTTATATGTTATAGGTTATAAGCATGTTAAGTTCTACGCTAGGTGTTATTTATTTTAAATAATTAGTTTATAAATTATTAGGTAGCTTTGAACTTTCACCTTTGAACTTTATTTAATTGGGCAGTCGGAGACTGAAAATCACCGCCTCAAAGTCGGAGACTTTGCGGAGCGGGCTTTCTGCTTTGATCCTTTAACTTAATAATTGCCCCCTTCGGGGGTTAGGGGGCTTAATACTGTTCCTCATCACTAGGAAAATCCCTGCTTTTTACATCAGCAATATAACTTTCAAACGCAGTTGTCATTTCTGTATATAAATCCTTATAACGACGCAAAAACCGCGGATGAAATTCGTGGGTCATTCCCAACATATCATGCGTCACCAGCACTTGTCCGTCCACACCATTTCCGGCACCGATTCCAATAACCGGTATTGTAAGGCTTTCTGCAATTTTCTGGGCCAGTTTTGCGGGAACTTTCTCTAAAACCAAGGCAAAACAGCCCAATTTTTCAAGCAATAACGCATCTTCTTTTAATTTTTCTGCTTCTTCTTCTTCCTTCGCCCTAACGGTGTAAGTGCCAAATTTATAAATGGATTGCGGCGTTAATCCCAAATGTCCCATCACGGGAATTCCTGCTGTTAAAATACGGACGATGGACTCGCTAATTTCACTTCCGCCTTCCAATTTCACCGCGTGGCCGCCCGATTCTTTCATAATTCTAATAGAAGAATCCAACGCGCTTCTGGAATTTCCCTGATAACTTCCAAAAGGCAAATCTACCACCACCAAACAATGGTCAATTGCCCTTATTACAGAACTTGCATGGTAAATCATTTGATCTAACGTAATGGGCAAGGTTGTTTCGTGGCCAGCCATCACATTAGAGGCTGAATCGCCCACCAAAATAATATCAATTCCGGCATTGTCAATAATTTTTGCCATCGTATAATCATAAGCGGTAAGCATGGCAATTTTTTCGCCATTTTTTTTCATTTCCACCACGCTTTTGGTGGTAATTCTCTTATAGTCTTTTTTTGCTGTGGACATTTTTTTGTTATTTAAACTTTTGAAAGGTAAAAGTAACTAAAAAAGGGTATTGTTTTAAAAATTTGCTTAAAAACAGAAAATACCCAATGAAATTTTCAGATAAAACAGCTACGTCTAAAAACACTGTTGCGGGAATTAAAAATAATAATTTTGAACCTAATTATTTTACAATTATATTTACTTAAAATTAGGATATTTTGGCACAAAAAGAAAAAAATTCAGACAATTATATTCCAAAATTGGAAGAAAAAATAATTGATCTTAGCCTTAAGCTCAAAAGCAAATCTAATGAGCTGAATGCTGCTATTGAAACCAATTCCAAAATTCTCGGAAAACTGACACACAATTTGAAAAATCCGGTGGGCGTTATTTTTTCATTTTCAGAAATGATATTGGAGGATCTTGAAGATTATTCGACTGAGAAATTGGGAAAACATATGCAAATCATTAAAAATTCCGCCACATTTTCTTTGGTATTTCTTGATGCCATTTCAAAATATACAAGGGTGAATTCGCCAAATTATAGCTTAAAAACCGAGCGTCTTAACTATTCTGAATTGGTGAATGGTGTTGTAAATGATTTTAAAGTGAATGCTTTCGAAAAAAATATTGGTTTAGAGGTCAATGTTACTTCAAATAATATTTTTTTAACACTTGACAAGGATGAAATTACGCAGGCTTTAAGCGCCGTTTTAAACAACGCGTTGCGATACTCAAATGAAAATTCAACCGTTATTATTACAGTAGAAGAAACTAAAAATTGGGTTGAAACCACCATCACCGACCAAGGAATTGGGATTTCCGAAACAGATTTGCCCTATATTTTTGAGGAATTTTATGTGATCAATACGTATTCTGATGACAAACAAAAATGTATTGGACTGGGATTGGCAATTGCCAAAAAAATTATTGAAAAACATAAAGGTAAAATTTCTGCCAGCAGCATTTTAGATAAAGGTTCCAGTTTTAAAATTACCCTGCCCAATAGTTAAAATTAATTCACAGGTTAATTTTAAATTTCAAAATAAACAATCATTCAAAATAATTTGTATTTTACGCCCCGAAACCCCAAATAAATTGTGAAAGAATGAAACATATAGATCCCATAAAGACTATGAATGCAAATGCTGACAAAGATGCTGTTAACGCAAAAACCCCAGAAGAAAACACTTCATTATCCAACAATTCTTATGTAACTTTTTTTGAGCAAGCTCCAGTTGCGCTTTGGGTTGAGGATTTTTCAAAAGCGAAACTGTATATTGAAAAAGTTGCCAAAGAAAACAATACCGACGTAAAATCATTTATTGCTGAAAATCCTAAGTTTATTAAAGAATTAATTGATCTTATTGAGATTAAAGACATCAATGATGCCGCTTTAAAATTATACAAAGCCAATTCCAAGCAAGAATTATTGCAAAACTTAAAATTGGTTTTTGCAAAAAAATCCTATAAGGGTTTCTCAAAATTAGTGACAGAAATTCTTTTTGGGGAAACAAATTCCCAAATTGAAACCGTAAATAAAACATTACAAGGTGAAGAATTTGATGCCTTAGTTAAATATAAGGTTAGTGCCGGAAGTGAAATAACGCTTGAAAACGTCATTGTTTCCATCGAAAATATTACTGAGAGCGTAAAAGCAAGAAAAACAGTCATTGACAGTGAATACCGATATAAAGAAGCGCAATCATTGGCAAAAATTGGTAGCTGGTTTCACAATTTTGATACCGATGAATCGCACTGGTCTGATGAAGCATATAAAATATTGGGGTTAGATGCCACAAAAGACCATTTAGATATTGAGCGTTTTTTTGCATGTTTACATCCTGATGACCTGGAATATACAAAAGAATATTCCTTTGAATCTTTTCTGAAGAACCCCATTCAAAATTTACAGTACAGAATTATTACTGAAGATGGAAAGCTAAAATACATCTCTGAGATAAGAAGTGCGATACTTGAAAACCGGCGAATCGTTAAAATTACGGGAATTGGACAAGATATTACCGAACGCGTTCTTAATGAACAAAAATTAAATACCACCAAAAGTTTTTTATCAAATACCCTTTCAAGCATTGAAGATGGTTTGGTGATATTGGACCATGACTCAAAATATATTTATATAAATCAAAAAGCGGCCGATTTGTT
Organism: Lutibacter sp.; assembly: GCA_014859175.1. GTDB lineage: Bacteria > Bacteroidota > Bacteroidia > Flavobacteriales > Flavobacteriaceae > Lutibacter. The sequence goes on from JACUUQ010000027.1 coordinate 3,953, forward strand.
GGGCAAAACCGCCCAAGAGCTCATCGGCAAACATATATGGACAGAATTTCCCGAAAAAGAAGGCGATATATTTTTTGACAATTACCAAAAAGCAATAAAAAAAGGAAAACCCAGAAGTTTTGAGAATTATTTTGAGCCTTGGAACAAATGGTTTGAAAACAGAATAATCCCATCGCAAGATGGCGTCCTTATGTTTTTTCATGAGACAACCGACAAAAAGGAAACAGAAAACAAAATAAAAACAGCATATAATATTATCAATAAAAGTTCCTCCGTTGCTTTTTTATGTGAAAATAAACATGACTTTCCCATTGTGTTTACTTCAGAAAATATGCATAATTTATTTGGCTACACACATCATGAAATCCTTTCGGGCAAGGTTAAATTGCACCAATTGGTGTACAAAAGCGATAGAGAATGGGTGAGCAAAGCATTCATAAGTTTTTTAAAAGACGAAAAATCCCATGAACTGAAACTTCTTCCATTTCGAATTTTTACCAAAAATGGCGAAATAAAATGGATTCGAACCAATTTGGACATTGTCAGAAACAGCGCCAATGAGATTACCCATATTCAAGGAATATCAGAAGACATTACAGAACACAAAAAGGCAGATGATTTATTTTTTGAGAGCAATCAACGGTTAAAAGACCAGTTTGACCACACGCCATTGGGCTCAATTATTTGGGATTTGGACTTCAATGTATTAGAATGGAATAACTCCGCACAACGGATTTTTGGCTATTCTGAAGAAGAAGCCAAGAAAAATAAAGTAAAAGATTTAATTACACCACCTCATTTAGCTAACGAAATGAAAAAAGTTCAGGAGGTTATATTAAGTCATAAACACGGCCATAGAAGCACCAATGAAAATGTAACCAAAAGCGGTAAAATAATCACTTGTGATTGGTACAACGTAACTTTAAAAGATGCCTCTGGCAACATAATTGGCATTGCTTCGTTGGTTGATGACATTACGGAGCGCATGAATTCAAAAAAATTACTCGAAAATTCCGAAAGAAAATATAGGGATATTTTTGAGAATGCCATTGACGCTGTTTTAATTTTAAAAGACGGCTTTTTTGTGGATTGTAATGAAGCTGCCATAAAAATGTTTGGTTTAGACAGGGAAACGCTTTTTAGCATACATCCGTCAAAACTTTCGCCTGAAAAGCAGCCTGATGGAGCAAGTTCTTTCTTGAAAACGGAAGATATGTTGAAAATTGCTTTAGAAAAAGGCAGCCACAGATATCGATGTAACCAACATCACATAAACGGACACATTTTTCCCACTGAAGTTACGCTTACCCGAATTAATGAAGATGTTGACGGATTTACCATTCATGTTGTTGTTGCAGACATTACAGAACGCGTAAAAAAGGAAGCTTTGGAAGATGTGCTTTACAATATCTCAAAAGCCGCGTTAACCATAGTTGATTTTCAAGAATTTAGCTTGTTTGTAAGAAATGTTTTGCATAAAATAATTGACACCAGCAATTTTTACATCGCCATTTACAATGAAGAAACCGATATGGTCAACACACCTGTTTTTATAGATGATGTAGAGATGGTAGAGGAATTTTCAGCAAAAAATTCGTTAACCGGGTATGTCATAAAATCAAAAAAACCTTTAATTGTAAACCAGGCAGCACACCAAGAACTCATTAAAAACAACAAGGTTGAATTGATAGGGGAACATGCCAAAATTTGGATAGGCGTGCCATTAATGATCCAAGAAAAATGCATTGGGGCAATTGTGGTGCAAAGTTATGTGGATGAAAATGCCTACAATGAAAATGATGTGCAATTGTTAGAGTTTGTGGCGGACCAAATCAGCACCACCATACAGCGCAAAAAAGTTGAAAATGAACTGAATGTCGCACTGCTTCAGGCACAGGAATCTGATAGGCTGAAATCGGCCTTTTTGGCGAATGTGAGCCACGAAATAAGAACACCGATGAATGGCATTATAGGGTTTTCAGAATTGTGTTTAGACCCAAATATTACAAAAGAGAAACAAATTGAATTCTCTAAAATTGTCATTAAAAGCAGCAAACGATTGCTTTCAATTGTAAATGATATTTTAGACATTTCTAAAATTGAGGCCGGTGCCGTAACTTTAAACCTCGAAAATGTGAATTTAAATAAATTGCTGGACGAATTAGAGGCCTTTTATAAACCAATAGCCCGTGAAAACAATTTAATATTAACCTGTGAAAGAGGGCTTGAAAATTTTAAAAGCACTGTTGAAACCGATAAAGTTAAATTAAATCAGGTATTGACAAATCTTTTGTCGAACGCCTTTAAATTTACAGATACCGGAAGCGTTTCCTTTGGTTACCAATTGATTGAAAATAACCTGCAATTTTACGTAAAAGATACGGGAATTGGCGTTGACGACAATTTACACCATAGAATTTTCGACCGCTTTTCCCAAGGAAATCTAAACTTAAGCAAACAACATAAAGGAACAGGCCTGGGTTTGGCGATCACCAAAAAAATTATTGAACTGTTTCATGGCGAAATTTGGCTAAATTCTGATCACAACGGAACAACAATTTATTTTACGATACCTTATGCTAAGTCGAAAATACCTTTAATTTCTTCTGTAATTGAAGAACAAAAACCATCAATCCAAGTGAAAAATAACGAGATAACCATTTTAGTCGCTGAAGACGAAGAATATAATATGATGTATATCAACGAGTTATTCTCAACGACAAATTTTAAAATTATAGAAGCCGTCAATGGCAAAAAAGCTTTGGAAATGGCCCAAAGCAATACTGATATTCAATTGGTGTTGATGGACATAAAAATGCCTGTGATGGACGGAAATGAAGCGATGAAAGAAATTAAAAAGTTAAGGCCTTCGCTGCCCGTGATTGCGCTTTCCGCTTTCGCCATGGAGTCTGATAAAGCAAGGGCGCTCGGACTTGGTTTTGACGCCTATTTAACAAAACCGCTGGACAGGAAATTATTGTTTCAACTCATAGAAAAATTTTCACAAAAAAGATAAATAATTTTGTGCTAAGTTTTAGCTGAGCGCTTTATTTGTTTCGAGTTTCAGGTTTTTTCTATTTTCAAGTTGGTAAAAAAATACCCGATAATTAATTCAAAACATTTTTAACGCGGCCAACTTCACCAGTTTCCAACTGCACTTTAATGCCGTGCGGATGCGTTGCCGCATTGGTGAGGATTCTTTTTACAACGCCTTCTGTTAATTCACCGGATCGCTGATGGTGCTTTTGCACGATTTCCACTTCCAATCCCGTTTGTATATTTTTTCTTATGGTTCCGCTAAGTTTATTGTTTTCCATATGTTTTTCAATTAATAGTTTTAAAAAATGGAAATTTCAGTTTCCGTGGTAAACAATTCCAGAAATTTTATTCCCTTGCTTGAGTTTCCCTTTTTGTTCAGTCTCGGACTCCAAACGGCGATGCTGTATTTATGCGGCAAAATGGCAACAATGCCGCCGCCAACGCCGCTTTTTCCGGGCAAACCCACTTTAAACGTAAATTCCCCGGCCTCATCATAAAATCCGCAGGTTTGCATAATCGCATTTACGCGTTTCGATTTGCTGATGCTTAAAACTCTTTCCTTGGTGAACGGATTAACGCCATAATCCGCCAAAAAAAGAAATGTCTGTGAAAGTTCCCTGCAGGTCATTTCAATAGAACATAAACTGAAATAAAAATCGAGCACCACCTCAACATCATTTTTAATGTTTCCGAAGGATTTCATTAAATTCACCAACGCGGCATTTCTGTGGCCGGTTAATTTCTCCGATTCCGAAATTCTCGGACAATAATTGATGTCGGGATTTCCAGAAATGTTTCGCACAAATTCAATAAAATCATCTTTCGGATTTTTAAGATGGCTCACTAAAATATCACAAATCACCAATGCACCCGAATTTATGAGCGGATTGCGCGGAATTCCTTTGCTAAATTCCAGCTGAAACAGCGAATTAAACGAAGTTCCAGAAGGTTCTACGCCAACCCTTTCCCATAATTTTTCACCTTCCTGTTTGTAAGCCAGCACCAAACTCAACACTTTGGCAATACTTTGAATGGAAAACTTTTCCTCAGCGTCGCCAAACTGATAATGTTGGTGATTGATGGTGGTTAAATGAACGCCAAATTTTGTGGGGTCAACATTGCCTAACTCGGGAATATAGGTAGCGACTTCACCCAAATATTCTGTCTTCTTTAGCTCCTTGTTTATTTTTATAAATATTTTATTAAAATTCATGCTTTAATTTGAATTTGTTTTTTCAAAAGTCAGAATCCGGAAGACCGAAGTAACACTAAGAACATTTTAACTTATGCTTTCCGCTCCAACATTGGTTCCCCCTTCGGAGCCTGTCCCGCTTTTATTGCGGGAGGCTAGGGAGCCTTTAAAATGCACATCCATTTGCGGAAATGGAATGCTGATGTTGTTTTCTATAAATTTCCTGTTAATTATTTTTCTGATGTCACTTTTTTCCTTTTCAATCCTAAAAATATTTTCGCTATAAAACAAAATCTGAAAGTCCAAAGACGAGTTTCCAAAATCACAAAATCGAATATCTACCAAGTTTTCATCGGATATATCGGGATGTTCCAAGGTGCTTTCTTTAAGCACTTTAATCACCAAATCAACATCGCTGCCATAAGCTACACCCACGTTTATTTTAAAACGTGTTTTTTTGGATTGATGGCTCCAGTTGATCACTTTGTTGGTGGTGATTAATGAATTTGGAATGATAATGGTAATTTCATCACGGTTTGAGCCGGTGGATGTGCGCAGGCCAATTTCCTGAATCCGCACAATATCATTGTCAATTTCCAACACATCGCCCACTTTTATGGATCTTTCTGATAGCAAAATAATGCCAGAAATCACATCATTAAAAGTTTGCTGCAAACCCAGCCCAATTCCAACCAGCAATGCGGCAGAGCCCGCAACCAATACGGTGATTTTTACTCCGATAGTTTCCAGCAAAAACGCAAAAGCAATCACCCAAATTACATATTTAATAATTTGAAAAAGCGCATAAGTATTTCCCAAATCCTGGCTTTTTTGCTTTTGCTTTCGAAACATCGTTGTTTTAAGGAGCCATAAAATCACTTTGGTAATCAAAAAAACAAATAATATGGCCACAAGCGTATAAGCCCTCAAGGTATATTCGCCAATGCTTAATAATTCAAATTCCAAAAAATTGCGTATTGTTTCAAAAGTGTTTTTTATCATATTTCCAGCTGATTTAAATCCGCTTAAATTTATAACATATATTTTGTTTTTTAGCCAATTGGAATGTTGAAATATTTTTAGGCTGAAACCAACAAATCTTTCCTAAAAAAAGTGAAATAATATCTGCTCATTTTCATTTCATTTGCATAAAGTTTAAATACTTTAGCCACATCAAAATCGAATGATGTTAACATCCCATTTGGGCGAACTTTTTGCCTTATTGACAGCGGTTTTTTGGACTACCACCAGTTTGTCTTTTCAACAAGCAACCCGAAGAGCTGGTTCTTTGTCTGTCAACGTCTTGCGCTTGATCATCGCTTTTTTCATCTATGCCTTCATTTCCTATTTCTCAAGGGGATTGTTTTTGCCTTTTGACGCAACTTCCCATCAGTGGATTTGGATGTCAATTTCAGGATTGGTAGGCTTTGTTTTTGGCGATTATTTTCTGTTTAAATCGTACGAATTAATCAGCGCAAGAATTTCCATGTTAATTATGTCATTAAGTGCGCCAATTGCCGCATATTTGGGATGGTTTATTTTAGGGGAAACCATGAATCTGCTTTCTATGGCGGCTATGTTTATCACCATTTTTGGAATTATGATGGTGATTACTGAAAAAAAGAAATTGGATGATGAAAAATTGGGGATTAAAAACAAAAAAATTCAGTTTTCATTTTCTCCCAAAGGAATGTTATTCGCCTTTTTGGGCGCTATGGGACAAGCGTTGGGCTTGGTTTTAAGCAAGTATGGAATGGGCGATTACAACGTTTTTGCGGCAACCCAAATTAGGATTATTGCTGGAACAATTGGATTTGTTTTACTAATCACCTTGATTAAAAGATGGCCAAAAGTGAAACAAGCCGTAACCGATTCCATTTCCATGAAGTTTATCGTCATTGGTTCTATATTTGGTCCGTTTTTAGGGGTTTACGCCTCATTGTTGGCCGTAAAATACACAACTGTCGGAATTGCTTCCACCATCATGGCCATTATTCCTGTTTTAATTATTCCGCCAGCCATTTTACTTTACAAAGAAAAAGTGACGGTAAAAGAAATTATTGGCGCATTTATAGCGCTTGGCGGCATTGTGTTGTTTTTCATTAAATAAACATAAACAATCTATCTGCGGCAAAATTTGGAAAATAGACATTAAAATATGATGACATCAAATAAATTATTATGGCCAACAAACAGCGCCTCGAATTATTTATGGTAATTTTGTGCGCGTTTTTTTTAGGAACATTTTAACAAACAAAGCACCAATCATTTGAAGATATTAAACAACATAAAACGGTATTTTATTCGATTTTTCAGTTTTAAAAATTACACCAAAAAAAACTGGTTTAATTTTTTTAAAAAAGGAGTTTTATTGCTTGGCGGATTGTTCGTTATATTTATGATCACCGTTTATTTTGGCTTATTTGGCAGGGTTCCCACCAGTAAAGAAGTCAAACTTTTCAGGAATATGGAAGCTTCCGAGGTTTTTTCCTCAGACAATGTGTTGCTTTATCGCTTCGACAAAGAAAACCGTTTAAATATTCCTTTCGATTCCATTCCAAAACATTTGGTTGAAGCGCTTATATCATCCGAAGATTCTCGTTTTTACGACCATTCCGGCGTCGATTTAAAAAGCCTGATGCGGGTTATCGTAAAAACGGTCATCCTCAGAGACAAAAGTTCGGGAGGCGGAAGCACCATTTCACAGCAATTGGTAAAAAATTATTTCCCCCGAAATTCCTACTGGTTTTTGTCAACGCCCATCAACAAGTTCGAAGAAATGGTGGCGGCCTATAAACTGGAAAGTCATTTTACAAAAGAACAAATTATAGAATTTTATTTTAACACCGTTCCTTTTGGCGATACTGCTTTTGGCATTGAAAGTGCCGCGCAGCGATTTTTTAGCACCTCAACTTCTAAGTTAACAATAGAGCAGGGCGCTGTTCTGGTGGGAATGCTAAAAGCAACTTATACCTATAATCCCATAAAATTTCCCGAAGCTTCCAAAAACCGAAGAGATCTTGTGTTGAATTTAATGAGCCAGGAAAAATATATTTCAGAAAAATTTAAAGATTCTGTCACAGCCATTCCTTTGCTTACAAAACCAAAAAGACTCTCGCGCCATCAGGGAAAAGCGAAGTATTTCACGGAGTATGTGCGTTTAATGATGAACAATTGGTTGGAAAATAACAGAAAATCAAGCGGAAAAAAATATGATTTGTATAAAGACGGACTTAAAATTTACACGTCTTTAAATTATGCCATGCAGCAATATGCCGAAAAGGCAGTTGAAAAAAGATTAAAAATATTACAATATGAATTTGACCGCCAATGGGGCGATGAAAATCCCTGGAAAGATGCGCCTATCGTTTTAACAAACGCCATCAAAAACTCAAACAGGTATAAAACACTGAAAAAATCCGGATTGTCCGAGACAAAAATTCAAGACAGCCTGAACAAACCTGTTAAAATGAAAATTTTTTCGCACGACGGCGCCAGAAATGTCACCATGTCACCGCTGGATTCCATAAAAAACTCCTTGCGATTTTTGCATGCGGGTTTTATTGCCATGGAACCAAAAACCGGACATATTAAAGCGTATGTTGGCGGCATTGATGAAAATTATTTTCAGTATGACCATGCAACCACCAAAAGACAAGTTGGAAGTTCATTTAAACCATTTGTGTATGCCGCAGCCATTGAAAATGGCGTTTCTCCTTGCGATATGTATCCAAATATTTTGATAAAATATCCGCAATATGAAGACTGGGAACCTAAAAATTCCGATTATATTTATGGCGGCGAATTTAGCGTTTGGGGCGCGTTGGCGGCTTCCGTAAATACGGTTACAGTGCAACTTATGGAAAAAGTTGGCTTGCTTAAAATTATCAATTTAGCCAAAAAAATGGGCATTGAAACAGAACTTCCAGAGGTTCCTTCGCTGTCTTTGGGAGCCGCCGAACTTTCCTTATTGGAAATGGCGAGAGCTTATACCACATTTCCCAATTACGGAAAACCAATGCATGAGGTTGTCCTTCTTAAAATTATGGACAGAGAAGGGATTACATTAAATATTTTACCCGTAAAAGAAGCTAAAAATGTGTATTCGGAAAAAACGGGCGAAATTATGGTTGAAATGCTTAAACGTGTTGTTTCGCAAGGAATTTCAGCGCCTTTAAGGTACGATTTTCAATTATATGGAGACATTGGCGGTAAAACCGGAACTTCTCAAAATCAAGCAGATGGTTGGTTTGTTGGCTTTACCTCAAACTTGGTCGTTGGCGCTTGGGTTGGTGCAGAAAATCCCGCAATTCATTTTAAAACGATGGAATTGGGCCAGGCGTCCCACACCGCACTTCCCATCAACGGCGAGTTTTTAAGAATGTTAAATAAGGATGTTTCCTTCCAATATTATTTGAAGACAGATTTTAAAAAACCGTCAAAAAATACGCTAAAACTTTTTAACTGCAATTCGCGATTAAACGTGCCGCGTCCTGCAAAAGATACCATTGCAGATGTGGCTATCGATTCTTTAAACATTGAAAACGTTATCATACCAAAAGACAGCATTGCCATTGAGCAATAAAAACAGCAGTTAAATTCAAAAAACAGGTTGGGTTTTTAGTTGGGCGTTACCGCAAGGGTCGCGCCTTTCGCTTCAATCTTTTTTTCGATAAAAACCTCAAAAAAGGATTTCCTCTGCAGTCGCTAACGCGCATTGAATTCATAATGAAATATGAAAGTTTTTCTAGCGCCCTTTGCGTATTTTCTTTGCGAAATTTGCGGTTAAAAAATGAGTAAAATTTAGGTCAACACTAATCAGGGAAGTGCATTCAACTCCTGACTTCCGTCTTCGGACTTCCGACTGAAATTTCCTACAACACCAGCAATCCGTGCGCCCTTAAAATGTTGATGGGTTTGGAGTACCAAAACAATTCAAAATCGCCAAAATGGGTTTCAAAATCTGTTTTTAATTGGCCAAATGTGAACTGTTCATTATTGTGAACGGACAAACGATCCAGCATAGTCAAAAACCATTCGCCGTTTTCTTTGTCCATTTGCACCTGAAAACTGTCATTTTTATCGTGAAAAGTGAGCTGAAGTAATTGTTTCGATTTTCCTTTTTTAGATTTAGTTTGTTCCAAAACCAAAGGTTTTCCGCCCAGCCAAATAATTTTAGCCGAAGGTTTTACCATAAAATACGGCTCAGCTTCCAGGCATTTTTGCATAAAATCATTTTTGATGCCGGTTCTCGGAATTTTAAAATCGAACCAATCCTGCAGCGGCAATTCAAAACCTACGCCGTGCATAAAATTGAAGATGGATTTCTTCAGCCCAAAACTAAATTTATCGTGGTTAATGCCCGTTTTATCCTTAAACTGAATATCATTGTTGGCAAAAGTGATTTCCTTGTAATCGGGAAAAATGCCATATTCCGAAGGATTTAAACCAATCGGACTGTGGGTTGTTAACGCAAACTGATGCCAAAATCCCGATTTTATGGTGCCCAGTTCAAACAATTGCCGCACCATTTCCAGGCTGTCAACGGTTTCCTGAACGGTTTGTGTTGGAAAACCATACATTAAGTAAGCGTGAACCATAATGCCGGCATTGGTAAAATTGTTGGTCACTTGCGCCACTTGCTCCAACGTAACGCCTTTTTTAATCAGTTCCAGCAATCGGTCAGAAGCTACTTCCAACCCGCCCGAAACAGCAATACAGCCCGATTCTTTCAACAAAACACAAAGATCTTTGGTAAAACTTTTTTCGAAACGAATATTCGTCCACCAGGTCACCGTAATTTTCCGTCTGATAATCTCTATCGCCAAAGCCCGCATCAAAGCCGGAGGTGCAGCTTCATCCACAAAATGGAAACCTTTTTCACCGGTTTGCGCTATGATTTCTTCAATGCGATCCACCAATAATTTTGCGGCAATGGGTTCGTATATTTTAATGTAATCGAGAGAAATATCGCAAAAAGTGCATTTTCCCCAATAACAGCCGTGCGCCATCGTAAGTTTGTTCCACCTGCCGTCACTCCATAAACTGTGCATCGGATTGGCGATTTCTATGACGGAAATATAAGCTGAAAGCAACAAATCGGCATAATCCGGCGTGCCCACGTAAGCCTGTTTGTAATCATTTTTAACCGACAAATTGTTGTAAACCACTTTTCCGTTTTCCTTTAAAAAAGTTCTTTTGAACAGCTTAAAATCGGGATTGTCCGCCAAAGGGTGCAACACATTCGACCACAACAATTCAACCGGCAATTCGCCGTCGTCCAAAGTGATAAAATCGAAAAAGTCGAAAACACGAACATCCGTAACGCTTCTTAATTCCGTATTTGGAAATCCGCCGCCCATTGCCACTCTAATCTCCGGATGGTTTTTTTTGATGAATTGCGCACAGCGAAAAGCGCTGTACAAATTGCCCGGAAACGGCACGGAAAAACAAACCAGTTTTGGCTGGATGACTTTTAGTTTTTCATCCAAAATTTTAAGCGTAATGTCATCAATAACCGTAGTTTCCTTTTGCAACGTTGAATACAGCTCGTTAAAATTGTTGGCGCTTTGTCCCAATCTTTCGGCATAACGGCTAAAACCAAAATTTTCGTCGATGCATTCCACCATAAAATCGGATAAATCTTCAAGGTATAAAGTCGCCAAATGTTTTGCCTTGTCCTGAATTCCCATATTTCCAAAAGCCCATTCCAATTCATCAAGTTCAGAAAATCGTGAAGCTTCCGGAAAAAAATTTGAGGTGCAAATTTGGCGGGCAATCGTTTGGTTTTTTCCCTGCAAAAAACCAATCACATCGCCAATGGTTTTTAAATAATCGGCTTTCAACGCATAAATTCGCTGCGCATTTTCAGAGACAATCCTGTTATTTTCAAAAGCAAAATCGAATAGTTTTTTTAAACTTTCCTTGGAAAAAAGCTCCAAAATCACCTCAATGCCCAAATCCATTTGAAAAGAACTGATGCCTTTTGTATTCAAAAACCCTTTCAAATAGGCCGTGGCAGGATAAGGCGTATTTAATTGCGTAAAAGGAGGCGTAATCAGTAAAATGTCTTTCAAAATAGATTGTTGAAGCTGTTATATTATTGTTCCTTAAAACCGATTAGCCAATTTGGAAATCCGTTTTTAAACCAATGCTAAATATGGTTTGATAATTAAGCGTTTAAATAGCAATCTAATTTATAAATTGAGTTGCTGCACTTTCAAATCAACCATTTTATGATATTCAATTTTCAATTCACTAGGGATAAAACTAATATCAATAAACTCATGCCATTTCGGAACATATCCGGAAAATTTATTAAAAATATTTAGCATCGCTTTTTCCTCAATTTTAGCTTTAGACATAGCCAACTCAAAATCTTTACGATTTATCCTTTTCTTTTTACCATTTAAGTTTAGGGCTAACTCCTCATCATCACCTTCAACAACTAACTCAGATGCCACTAAATCATATGCTGGACACAAATTATAATTCCCGTCTTTTAAAAGTGAAAAATTCTTTAAATGCATGTCATTGTTACCTGTAAGAAAACTGAATAAAACTTGCTCATAAAAATTAATCACATCAAAACCAGGGTTCTCAGAATATTTCAAAATTACTTTTGCGATTTGCTCGTATGACCCCTTGTACTTATGTTCTGTCAATCTTTCCGTTAATTGGCACATATCTTCCATATGTAATTTTCTGCCTTTCCTTCTGTCAATCCTTTTTGTAATGTACGCAAACTCACCTGATTTTAAATAAATAAGAGAATGCTTCACTGTCTTTATTTTAGCAATTTCAGCAAGGTGCATTGTTAAATCCTCAATTTCGGGAAGATTTTTATATAGTTGGGTTTGAGGTTTTAATATGTATTCACTCAAAGCTCCAATTATTGTAAATCTTTCAATAGTGTGAGTTTCTTTAACTTTTTGAACACCTAGAGATAATTTTGGTTGAACTCCAGTCACTGTTTTTTTACTCTTTATAACTTGTTCAGCCAATTTCAATAAATCATGCGCTGTATATGGAAATTCGGGTGGAATTTCTTTACCAAACATTTTTTTACTGCACGAAACATGATACCCTGCTTTACCTGCCGGAAAATTTCTTTCCATTTCCGTAAGGTTATTATAGCAGTTTAAACATCTGTTTATTTTCATTTTCTTAATCGATTGGTTGAACAGAAACTGCACCTATACAATCTTTGCAGGTTACCAGTAAAATTCCCATTCTGTCCCTATTGTCAATTTTCCAATTTTTTTCAGCTATATCCAACAACCATCCTTCTGGAATTAAACCATCAAAAAAAGGAAACAATACCTTACTGTCATATTTGCTTTGCGTTAAAGGCAATGTTAAACTAATTGGTTCTGAATTTTCATTTTCTAAATAGTCGTCATTATATTTAAAATGATACCCTTCATCATCTTCAGTTAGCACCCCGGCTAAATTATCATACATATATATATTAGCTCGTTTCATCTAATAATTTTTTCCTGTTTAATTCCACAGGTCCTAATTCATATCCAAAAAGCTTTAACACTTGGTTTACCTTATCCATTTTTAATGTTGGTTTACCTCTTTCAAGCTCTCGAACAAATCTAAGACCAACTCCAGCTTTATTGGAAAGTTCCTCTTGCGTCAACCCTAACGATTTTCTTTTTAGCTTTACCAATTCGTTTAGACTTAATGTTTTCATACTAATTTTATACCTTATAGGGTACAAATATAATAAATGCATTTAATATTATACCTTTTAGGGTATAAATATAATAAAAACTGACTAATTATACCTGATTGGGTACGCTAACAAGGCGTATTTCGCCTAAACATCTGAAAAGAACTGATGTTTTTTGTGTTCAAAAACCCTTTCAAATAAGCCGTGGCAGGATAAGGCGTATTTAATTGTGTAAAAGGAGGCGTAATTAGTAAAATATCTTTCAAAATAGAAATGTTGAAGCTGTTAAATTATTGTTCATTGAAAACTGAATTGCCAATTGCCGATCATTAACAAAAGACGGTTGGTATGCGGTATCACAAAAAGGCTCACACGTAAAAATGCGGCACCAAACGAAAAAAGGAACAATTATTTTTCCGAATCACGGTAGTCAAGAAATAGGTAAAGGATTAGAAAAGAAAATTTTAAAGGATACTGGAATTAAATAATAAAATTATGGCAAAGAAGAAAATAATAATGACCGTTGAGAAAACTGACACCGGTTTTTCTGCTTATTCAGAGGATTATCCAATATTTACGACAGGAAGATCAATTGCTGAATTAATTAATAGTGCGTACGAAGCGACTGAATTTTACTTTGAGGAAGAGCATATAAAAGTTGAGCCAAATGCTATTAAATTTGAAATTGATTTTAAACAATTTTTCAAATATTACAAAGTAATAAATGCCAAATTCCTGGCCGCAAAAATTGGAATGAACGCAACATTGCTTTCTCAATATGTTTCGGGAACGAAAAAACCCTCAGCGAAGCAAACTGAAAAAATTTTAAATGGAATTCATCAAATCGGACAAGAATTATCGGAAATTAACTTATTGCAAACCGCATAACAAAACGTGGAAGCACTTGCTTCAATATCGTTTTTTTAACTTTTCGAACGGACAGGTCGCGACCTGTCCCTACTTTTAATATTTTACTTTTAATATTTAATATCAATAAGCCCTTTTGTCGCTTCCTTCGTAAAAATTAATGAAAGCATCGTTTACCACGCGGTTTCCTCCGGGAGTTGGATAATCGCCCGTAAAATACCAGTCGCCCGGGTGATTTGGGCAGGCTATATGTAAATTTTCAACTGACTGAAATATGATTTCAACCTCCGCATTAATTTCAGGTGTTTTTAACATTTCGGCAATTTTATCGGAAATTTGTTCATCGGTAAACTGGTCGTAAATGGCTTTTACCTCGTTTTTCAGTTCCATATCTTCCAAATGTTTTTGGCTAAGGCAATTTACGTAAACCTCTTTAATGATATGGTCTTGATTGGTTTGTTTCAACAATTCCAAAGCTGCCCTGAAAGCGATAAAATCGCCCAATTTTGCCATATCAATTCCGTAACAATCGGGATAACGGATTTGCGGCGCCGAGGAAACCACAATAATTTTTTTAGGGTTTAATCGGTCTAAAATTCGGATAATACTTTTCTTTAAAGTCGTTCCGCGCACAATGCTGTCATCAATAATCACCAAATTGTCGGTTGGTTTTACAATGCCGTAAGTAACGTCGTAAATATGCGCCACCAAATCGTCTCTGCTGGTGTCATCGGCAATAAAAGTCCGCAGTTTCGCATCTTTAATGGCCAATTTTTCAAAACGCGGTATTTCCCCCAATATTTCCGTCACTTTTTCGGCCGACAAACTGCGTTGCCCTTTTAAAATGGCAGCCGTTTTTTGCACATTTAAAAAATCTACGGCAGCTTCACGCAATCCGTAAAAAGAAGTTTCCGCGGTATTTGGAATGTAAGAAAAAACCGTGTTTTTTAAATCGCCTTTTATTTTAGCCGCAATTTGCGGAAAAACCAATTTCCCTAAATTTTTGCGCTCGGTATAAATATCGGCATCGCTTCCCCTTGAGAAATAAATGCGTTCAAAAGAACAGGCTTTATTTGGCAAAGGTTCCTTGATTTTAGACATGGAAATTTTACCGCTTCGTTTAATGATTAAGGCGTGGCCTCTTTCAATTTCTTTGACATCTTCCAACGCAATATTAAAAACAGTTTGAATGGCAGGACGTTCCGATGCAACCACCACAAACTCGTCATCGGCATAATAAAAGGCAGGGCGAATTCCCGAAGGATCGCGCAGCACAAACGCATCACCGTGACCCAACAAACCAGCCATTGCATAACCGCCGTCCCAATTCTTAGCCGATTTTTTCAATATTTTTTTGATGTTGATGCGTTCCTCAATCATAGGAGACGCTTCCTTTTTGGTAACGCCAAATTCCTTTTTGATTTTATCATACAATTTGGCAACTTCATCATCTATAAAATGACCTATTTTTTCCATGACAGTCACGGTATCGGTCATTTCTTTCGGATGTTGCCCTATGTCAACCAAATCGTTAAACAAACGCTTGGAGTTGGTCATGTTGAAGTTGCCAGCAACAATTAAACATTTGTGCATCCAATTGCTTTGGCGTAAAAATGGGTGAACGCTTTCTATGCTATTTTTGCCAAAAGTGCCGTAACGCACGTGTCCCAAATAAAGATTTCCTAAATAAGGCGCATTGTTCAGTTGCCACTGCACATCATCAATTTTATCGGGAAACTCGATATTTAAACTATTTAAACGGCCGTTAATTTGGTCGAAAATATCTTGAATCGGCTGATCTTCATTGGAGCGGATGCGGCTGATATAGCGCGTTCCCGGCGTTACGTTAAATTTTATGCTTGCCAAACCCGCACCATCTTGGCCGCGATTGTGCTGTTTTTCCATCAGCAAATACATTTTGTTTAAGCCATAAAACGCCGTTCCGTATTTGTCTTTATAATATTGCAGCGGTTTTAACATTCTAACCATTGCAATTCCACATTCGTGTTTAATAGCGTCGCTCATAGTAGTAGTAACATTAATTCTGAATTTGAATAAAAGGAAGTTTTTTAAAAAGAGCGATCTTTTTTAACCGCAAGGGGCGCTAAGTTTTTCGCAAGGAACGCAAAGTATTGATTTTAAAAATTTAATCTTTTGCGAACTTTGCGGTTAAGTTGACTTTTTAAATATTCTCTTCATTTTAACCTAATTCAATTTCAAATTGGGTTAATTGTTTAAATTGCAATAATCGTTTTTGTATTTCCTGATGCGTTAAATTTTCCATGCGCTCGGTGCCAAATTTCTCCACACAAAATGAAGCCAGGTTTGAACCTGCAATTACGGCTCGTTTCATATTTTCGAAAGAAATATCTTCTGTTTTGGTGATATGGCCAATAAATCCGCCCGCAAAAGTGTCTCCTGCTCCGGTTGGATCAAAAACTTCTTCCAATGGCAATGCCGGCGCAAAAAACACATTATCATCGTTAAACAACAAAGCGCCGTGTTCGCCTTTTTTGATGACCACATATTTTGGTCCCATTTCCTGAATTTTTTGTGCCGCTTTTACCAAAGAATATTCTCCGGAAAGTTGGCGCGCTTCTTCATCATTAATGGTAATTACATCAATTTTTGCAATCACTTCCATCAACTCGTTCCAGGTATTGTCCATCCAAAAATTCATCGTGTCCAGCACCACCAATTTTGGGCGTTTTGGAATTTGTTTGATAACCGACATTTGAACCGCCGGGTGTAAATTCCCTAAAATTAAATAATCGGTATCAATAAAATTTTCGGGAACAACAGGTTTAAAATTTGCCAAAACGTTTAAATCGGTAATTAAGGTATCTCTCGAATTTAAATCGTTGTGATATTTGCCGCTCCAAAAAAAAGTTTTTTCATCCTCAATAATTTCAATGCCGTCGGTATTGATGTTTTTCAGATTTAATTTTTCTAAATATTTCTTCGGAAAATCGCCTCCCACCACAGAAACAATTCCTGAATAAATGCCAAATTGTGCTGCGGAAAGGGAAATATAGGTTGCGGAACCACCTAAAATTTTGTCCGTTTTTCCAAACGGTGTTTCAATGGCGTCAAAAGCAACAGTTCCAATAATTAGTAGTTTACTCATATTTTACGGTAGTTCACACACTGTTGAAATGGATTAATTTGTCTAATATTTTTTTTAGAGAAACCATGTGTTTACTTTTGCAAAAATAAGTTTAAAAAATGACTATCAAAGAAATACAAGAAGAAATTATAGACGAGTTTTCCATGTTTGAAGATTGGATGGAACGCTATGAATATATGATTGAACTGGGAAAATCGCTTCCGATGATAAAAGATGAATTTAAAACCGATTCGAATTTAATTTCGGGCTGCCAGTCGAAAGTATGGCTGCATTCTGAAATTGAAGGCGACAAAATTAAATTTACGGCCGACAGCGATGCCATTTTAACCAAAGGAATTGTGGCGCTTTTGTTGCGCGTTTTCAACAACCAAAAACCAAAGGATATTTTGGATACCGATTTGTATTTTGTGGATAAAATTGGCCTGAAAGAACATTTGTCGCCAACGCGCGCCAACGGTTTGGTGTCTATGATTAAACAAATAAAATTGTATGCGCTGGCTTTCCAGTCGAAAATGTCTTAAAAAGACGGAAGACCGAAGTCCGAAGACGGAAGTGCAAATTAAAAAATTGTAAATCTTAAATCTTAAATCGTAATTCGATTTGTGTTAGGGATTGCGTGGTTTGTTTGAGCTCTCCCGTTTTTACGGGAAGCGAGCCACAAAAGCCCGACCCGCCTTTTCGGCGGGGAACACCCAAAATATTCTAATGAAGCAATAAGAAATTAGCCGTAAATTTTACGCGAATAGTTAAATAATTGTATATTTGTGCTTATTTAGAATGAATATAAAGAAAGATTTTTAAAATGAACAGCACACACGCACAGGAACTTGGCGATAAAATAGTTGCGAAACTAAAAACGATTTACGATCCCGAAATTCCTGTAGATATATTTGAATTGGGTTTAATTTATGACGTTTTTGTGAGTGAAAACAACGACGTTAAAATTTTAATGACCTTAACATCACCCAATTGTCCGGTGGCAGAAACTTTGCCTGTGGAAGTTGAGGAAAAAGTAAAAACAATTGAGGAAGTTAAAGATGCCGAAGTTGAAATTACTTTTGACCCGATGTGGACGCAGGATATGATGAGTGAAGAGGCAAAATTAGAACTCGGATTTTTATAAATGGCCGATGAAATTGTAAATAGGGTTGCGAACAGCAAGTTGAAAACTATTGACCTGGAAGATTTTTATCCGAAAGGTACAAGAAGAGTGATTGACATCAAAAACTGGTTGTTTCACGAACAAATTTTGAAAGAATCCGATTTTCGAGAACACCTAAAAAACCACGATTGGCTCCAGTACAAAGATGAATATATTGCACTAACCTGTTCTGCTGACGCCATAATTCCTTCTTGGGCCTATATGCTGATTGCCACGTACGTTTCTCCTTTTGCCAAAAAAATTGTGGTGGGGAATTTGGGCGCTTTGGAAACTTCCATTTTTCAGGACATTATCTCGCATTTTGGTATTGAAGATTTTGTGGGAAAACCGGTGATTATCAAAGGCTGCTCCAGCAAACCAATTCCGGAAACCGCTTATATTCAACTGATTGAAAAACTGCAGCCGGTGGTTAAATCCATTATGTTTGGTGAAGCCTGCTCTACCGTTCCGCTTTTTAGAAGCAAGAATTAATCTTAAATTTATTTTCCGGTAACGTCTTTATTTACGGTTTAATTCTACTAAGTACAGCAATTTTTATTTAAGCGTTTTGGGCGTTACCCGCCGAAAAGGCGGGTCGGGCTTTCCGTTGCAATCTTTTTTAATTCGCCTTCCGGCGAATCAAAAAAGGATTTTCACTGC
>JACUUQ010000237.1 GCA_014859175.1 Lutibacter sp.
AAGCCGGAAAAGCTTTGGCCGATACAGTTAAAAGAACAGGAAATCAAGACCAAGAAGAAAACGGGGACGATAATAATGCCACTAAAAAGGAGGCCAAATTTAAAGCCGGAAAAGCTTTGGCCGATACAGTTAAAAGAACAGGAAATCAAGACCAAGATGAAGACTCTATGACTCATGATGGCTTGTACACCTGGAAGGTAACGGAAACAACTACCGGAATTTCTTCTGAACCCAGTTTTTTCACAATTTCTAAAAAATTAGGAGACGTGTATGGTTACGATGAAAATTCAGCGATGCTTGTTGTAAAAATTGACCAAAGCGCGCTAAGGAATACCAATACCGTAATGAACCCAGAAAACGAATCCCTTTCAGGAAAGCGGGACGAGCGAATGAAAATAAGGGCTTTACGCATTCTCGATGCACGACATGGATTTAGGGCCAAGCGTCACGACGAGCGGATAAAAACCGTACGTGATAATGGTGCACGGATGAAAAATGCGCGAACCAATGACGCAAGGATGAAAACCGCCCGTGATAATGATGCTCGAATCAAAACGGCGCGAACCAATGACGCACGAATCAAAAATGCGCGAACCAATGATGCACGAATCAAAACAGCGAACAATAATGATGCTCGAATTAAAAATGCGCGAACCAATGACGCAAGGATGAAAAATGCGAGAATTAAAGATGCCCGTATGGGTACAAAAGCCGATAAAAGATATGAAAATGCCATTAGGAAAAGTACAGAGCCCACAAATAAACCGACAGAAATAATCACCGATGAAGATTTTAAAATGGCTCCGCAAACGGACATTGACACCAAATACCTCAGAATAAAAAATCACCAAAATGTTCAAATTCCAAAAGGTTCGTTGCAATTAATCGCTCCTTTATTGTCGGTTCAAAATGTAAACGACACTTTGGTGTATGCTTGGACGGTGACAAACAAAGAAGAAAATATAGAAGAATCTTTTATCGGCAATTCAATCAATTATGATTTTAACAACGCGGGTAATTATACTATTGACATTACGCCTATGCTAAATGGACAAAAATTACAACCATACCAGATTTTGGTTATCATAAATTAAGTCAATCCTTAACTATGAGGTTTTTAAATGCTTTATACTTGCTTATGCTATTTAATGTAATAGGCGCATCAGGACAAGTTCAAAATCCAAGGCATCCGGCAGAATGGGAAGAAATAAGTGGCGTTGTCATGGAGTTTCGCTATTTCAAAAATCCTGAAGTGAGTTGGGATGAGGCATTTGCCCCTTTTGTGAAAACGGCGCAGGCTTGTATTGACGAAGGCATTGATTTTTACATTTTAAACCCAGAGATGAATTGGAGTCGCAACCAAATTCCGGTTCGCTTAGACACTGTTTTCAGCAACCGGAATATTCGTTCTCCGCTTATTCATATTGTTCCTTCGGATACACTTTCTGCTTCCTTTCCTTGGGCAAGGGATCACGGCATGTTTATGGTTTATCAAAATGATGTTGGGCAGCGTATTATGCTGAATTTTGAAGATGATTTTTCGGGAAAATTTATTGCTGATTATCTAAAACTTCCCACTGTTACGATAAAAACACCGTTAAACGATAAATACTATAGTGATGGCGGAAATTTTTTAACGGATGGCCACGGAACATTTAATGTCGCCACAAACCATACTTCTAAAAAAATAGCTGACGGATTACATCAGGAATTCGACCATTTTCACCAATATTTTGGCATGAAGAAAACATTGAACCTGCCATCTCCTTTGGTTCATATTGATTATTTTATAAAAATGATTGATGAAGCGACAGCATTGATCGCTTATATTCCCAATAGCAACTACGATGTGTCAATAGATCAATATTATGACGATCAATATTACATTGATCAGGCGGCAGTAACTGTATTGCAGCAACTGCAGTCGTTCGGCGGAAAACCGATAACTTTTATTCCAATACAAAATGCCCCAACCACTTACGATCAAAATTCCGGCATAGTTTTACACACTTCCAAGGCAACTTATATCAATTCGCTTATTTTGAATAAAACCGTTTTGGTGCCACAGTACCAAGTCACTCCTTTTGATGAAATGGCAATCAAGGCTTACAAAAAAGCCATGCCCGGTTACAAAATTATTGGGGTCGATTGCAGGCAATACGCACACCTTTCTGGCGCCATTCACTGTTTAACCCATGAGCTATATGCTGAAAACCCAATCTATTTAAAACATCAATGGTTACAAGGGAAAGTAAAAAAAGATTATAATGGTTATCCCATAACTGTTATGGCAAAATCTGCCGATGGCATTAAGCAAGCTGTTTTATATTGGAGAGCCAATAATAATCAGCCTTTCGAAGCTATAAATATGCTTGCGAAACCAAATGATTATTT
Source organism: Lutibacter sp. (assembly GCA_014859175.1). Classification (GTDB taxonomy): domain Bacteria; phylum Bacteroidota; class Bacteroidia; order Flavobacteriales; family Flavobacteriaceae; genus Lutibacter. Next base: position 2,395 of record JACUUQ010000237.1, read on the forward strand.
TCAAGCGGTTATCCCATCCTTCAACAGCAAAACAACTATTGAATATTACCTGCAAGCAGAGAATAATAACGGAAAGGCAATTAACAAACCCATGGTGGCCCCGGCACATTTCTATTCATTCACTATTGAATAATTTAAAAAATGGATTTCCCCCAAAAAAAACAAAAACTAAAACAATTAAATTATCTAATCAGCCTAAAAGAGTCGGGAATTATCTCGGCTCTTTTTTAGTTTTAGCCTAAATTTGCCTCTCAATAAAAAAATCAATGAATTTCGAAATTACTTTTAAAACAAAATGGTCGGATTTTGACCCAAACCGCCATATGCGCCACACGGCCTATAATGATTATGCAGCAGAAGTAAGGGTACGCTTTTTTCAGGAACACGGACTTTCCATCAACGAATTTGCGAAACTGAATATTGGCCCCATTTTATTCAAAGAAGAAACTTCTTTTTATAAGGAGATTCATATCGGCGAAGACATTACGGTTAAAATGGAATTGGAAGGCGTTTCAACAGGTATAGAACGATACCGTTTTAAGCATCATATTTATAATGAAGCCGGCAAGCTTTCGGCCGAAATTAAAGTGTATGGCGCTTGGATAGATTTGGTGAAACGCAAATTGACTGCTCCTCCGCAAAAATTTGTGACCATCTTTGATGACCTTCCAAAATCAACTAATTTTCAGGAAATTTTATTGAAAAGTGAAAAATAGAAAAGCAGTTTACACGATTATAACCCTGCTTATCGCCGCAGGATTTTATTTTTACGACGGCTATGCAGTTGAAACCGGCGTTTCTACCACCGCAGAAAATAAAGCTGATTTCAATTTTTTACCGACTTCAACCACCGGGCAAGTTGTTCATCATCAATTTTATTCACTTTCCTATAAGGAAAAATACGAACAGGCAGAATGGGTGGCTTATGAATTAACGCAAAATCAACTTTTAGGTATCCCTGTTAAAAGACCCTATTTTGAACAAGATCCGAAGGTGACAACACAAAGTGCGCATTATAAAAATTTTAAAGATTCCGGTTACGATACAGGCCATTTAGGTCCGGCCGGCGATCGTAAATTTTCTGTGGAAGCCTTTAATGAAACCTTTTTTACTTCAAACGTTTCTCCCCAAACTTATGAATTTAACAGTGGCGTTTGGAACAGGCTGGAACAAAAAGTACGTTATTGGGCAAAAAAATATAATAAATTATACATTGTAACGGGCGGAATTTTAACGCCAAATTTAAAAACAATTGGAACCGAAAAAGTTGCCGTTCCCCAATATTTCTATAAAATAATTTTGGATTATAATGGCGCTGAAACAAAAGCCATCGCCTTTTTAGTTCCTCATGAAAAATCAGAAAAAGGATTGTACCAATTTGTCACCAGCATTGATGAAATTGAAATGTTAACCGGTATCGATTTTTTCCCTGAATTGCCTGATGACATTGAAAATGAAATAGAAAAATT
>JACUUQ010000238.1 GCA_014859175.1 Lutibacter sp.
ATAAAACGGATGCCGCTATAATATCATGGCCATCTCCCAATACATCGGCATTAACAGTAACTATTTGGTTGACAACTCTTTTTATATAAAATTCACCATCATTAATTTTCGGTGAAACAGCATCAATTACGACTCTTTTTTGATTTTGCATTTTTATAAAATTGACTATTATTTTTTAAAATTTTTAATGAATCCAGCAAGAAATAAAAATAGTAAATAGTTAAATTTTAATAATTTATATCGTAAAACCATTAGGGATAATCGCTCCTTTTTTTACCACAACAATACCAGCCCTTATCAAGTAAGTATCTGTTTCAGTATCTTTTAAATGTTCACCTCCATTAATTCTCACATCATTTCCAATACAGCAATTTTTATCCAGAATTGCATTTTTTATGAAGCAACGTTTGCCAATTCCCATAGAAACAATGTTGTCATCCACAATTTGTTCAAGCGGCTGGTAATAATCGGATCCCATCATATAGGTATTAATTATTGTTGATTCTGCATCTATTCTAGAACGAACGCCAATAACGGAATGTTCAATTTTTCCGGCGTTTATGATACAGCCGTCCGCAATCACGGTTCTGTCCATGGCAGTTCCCGAAATTTTTGTGGTTGGTAACATTCTGGCGTGGGTATAAATTCTTTTTTTTGTGCTGTACAAATCAAATTTCGGGAAATCATCCGTCAATCCTAAATTCGCCTCAAAAAACGAATCTATGTTTCCTATATCTGTCCAATAACCTTCATATTGAAAACTTGCAACTTTATGTTTGTCAATGGCTTGCGGTATTATTTCTTTGCCAAAATCATTGGTGTCCGGGTTGGTCATTAATTCCACAAGAAGGTCTCTGTTAAAAATATATATTCCCATGGAAGCCAAATAATTTCGTCCTTCATTTTTCATTTCATCACTTACTTCGGAAGTCCAATCCGGCAATAATTCAGCGGCAGGTTTTTCAATAAAAGAGGTTATTTCGTTTTTACTGTTTGTTTTTAAAATCCCAAATGAAGTGGCATCTTTTGCATTCACAGGAATTGTTGCGATAGAAATGGCGGCTTTCATTTTAATGTGTTTTTCAACCATCTCCTCAAAATCCATTTGATACAATTGGTCACCGGACAAAATTAAGGCATAATCAAAATCGTGGTTTAAAAAGTGATGCATGCTTTGGCGAACGGCATCTGCTGTTCCTTGAAACCAAGTGCTGTTTCCGGGTGTTTGCTCAGCCGCCAAAACATCCACAAATGCCGAACTGAAAAAACTAAAGTGGTACGTGTTTTTTATGTGTCTGTTTAATGAGGCCGAATTAAATTGGGTTAACACAAATATGCGCTTGATATCTGAATTAATGCAATTTGAAATTGGGATATCAACCAGCCGATATTTTCCTGCAATTGGCACGGCGGGTTTTGAACGCGTTTGTGTTAACGGATGCAATCTGGATCCCTGACCGCCACCTAATATAATTCCTAAAACTTTATTGCCTACCATAATTTACTTATTTAATGATTATTAAATTATTCTTTTTTGCTGAATTGGATATTTAAATTAAAGATTTATACAAAGCTTCAACTTGTTTTGCGATTGCCGTCCAATCAAAAGTATCTTCAACTCTTTTTCTTCCATTTTTTGCCATAAGGTCTCTCAATTCTTTGTCGTTTATTAATTTATTGATTCCGGCAGCCAAATCTCTCGAGAATTTATCGGGATTTACAGGTTCAAATGGCGCGGAATCTTGTTGTTCCACTTGCACCAATATTCCCGTTTCGCCATCAACAACAACTTCTTTTATGCCTCCAACGGCACTTGCCACAACCGCCGTTTCACAAGCCATTGCTTCAATATTGATAATTCCGAAGGGTTCATAAATAGAAGGACAACAAAAGACATCTGCATGCGAATACAATTGTATGACTTCCTTTTTGCTCAACATTTTATCAATCCAAATAACATTGTCCCGCGTTTTTTTCACTTCGTTAATGCTGTCTTCCATTTCTTTGGCAATTTCTGGCGTATCAGGCGCGCCGGCACAAAGAACAATTTGTGTTTCTGGGTCAATATATTTAATGGCATTCACCAAATAAATGATTCCTTTTTGCCTGGTAATTCTGCCCACAAAAAGCACATAAGGTTTTGATTTGTCAATCCCGTATTCCTCTAAAGCGGAAGTTTCTTTGGTAACCACATATTCTTGCAGATTTATGCCGTTATAGATCACTTTTATTTTTTCTTCAGCAACATTGAAATATTTTAATACATCTTCTTTTGTTTCCTTCGATACGGCAATTACCGCATCAGCCATTTCAATGGCCGTTTTTTCAACCCAGGAAGACGCGTCATAACCGCGGCCCAATTGTTCTCTTTTCCAAGGCCGCAAAGGTTCTAAGGAATGCGTTGTTATCACCAACGGAATGCCATAACATAATTTTGTGACAATGCCTGCAAATTGGGCATACCAAGTATGGCAATGCACAATATCTGCATCAATGTCTTCTGTATTCATTTGAATGCAGGTACTTAAAGTTTGCAATACTGCTTTAAGTTTAACGTTGGTTTTGTCAAAATCCGGACTCTCAAAAGGGAAACCCTTAACCGTTAAATTACCTGTTTTTTCATTTTGATCCCCAAAACATCTTACATCCACTTCCATCAGCTTTGCCAATTCTGCCGCCAAATATTCAACGTGAACGCCTGCGCCGCCATAAACATAAGGTGGAAATTCTCTTGTATAAAATAGTGCCTTCATAAAAATTCTTTCAAAATTTTGTAATAAATAATTATTATAATTTTATTTTAACCTATTAATCAATTGTGTTTTTGAACTATGCTATTTTTTATTCCTAAAATAATCATTGATTTATTTTTCTTAATATGTCATAAACCTGTAAAACCAGTTACCAAAAGATCCTTTAACCAACCAAAACAAGCATTTTCTTATTCTCGTCGAGAAGTAAATTCAATATCATGTCCTTTCGCTCTTTCATTTTTTACCATTTCTTGTAAATCTATTGGAATTGACGATAAAGGAACAATAAAACCATCAACCATTACCAGATCATTGAATGGATTGTTTTCTGACATATGTTGCGTTGAAAACTCAGAACTATAATACCAAATATTAAACAAGTCTTTAATCTGTTTTGCTTTGTTTGAAACCGTCGATTTTTTTGTTCCGAAGTATTCACTTATTTGGTCTGAATTAATATATGGTTCAAATGATTTGTCAAATAAAAAATTGATAGATCCAATTGCATATATAACTGCTGCAGCCCAAATTTCCATTTTTCCGCTTTTGAACGGCACGTCTCTTTTTCTTCCCAATTTCAATATTAGTTTTTCACAGAGTTGGCCGTAATCATCATCTAATTTTTGGGCACAAAATATCCGTGTCAATTCTAACAATTTCTTTTCCTTGTTTTTGATTTCTTCTTTATTCATAAGTTCTATGGTTGATTGGAATCTTTTTTACTTTTGCAATATTATCAAGAATTTTTTCAAGCACTTAATGAAAATTATTCATCTTAGGCGGACTTCCAAAAAAAATTATGTCAAGGCCAGTCTTCCCATATTTTTTCATTTCATAAATCAATAGGATGGATTTTTCAATAAAATCATTTTCATCTTCGCATTCACTTGACAATAACACAAACTTTAGCGTCAAGTCATGATTGAATATTTCAGCCTCAATCATGATTGCTCTATATGTTTCTTCTGATAAATCCCTTGTATCAATTTGTATATTTATGCTTGAAGCCAACTATTATATAAACCCAATAATGATGAAAAAATACAAAATAATCTTTAAAAAGAAAAGGATTTAATATTTATATTTAACAAAAATTCCCTTAAAAT
>JACUUQ010000239.1 GCA_014859175.1 Lutibacter sp.
CTTCCCTTGTGGTATTTGAAAAACGGTTCATAAATGAAACTGCTCCAGTGGTGGTTCCCGCTGCATTGGAAACTTGGGCGCCGCTTGGCCTTAAATTTGATAAATCCACCCCAACGCCGCATCGTCTTTTAAACAATTGCGCCAATTGCTCGTCTGTATGAAATATGCCTCCATAAGAATCAAAAACCGGCGGAACAACCACACAATTAGACAATGAAGCAATCACGTTATTGTTCCCCAAAGAAGACATGACGCTTCCCTGCGGAATCACATATTTAAAATCTTTAAATAAATTAAAAATGGCTTTTTCTGATAAAAATTCACGTTTTTTTCCATAATCGGACAGTCCTTCCCCTTTCTTTTCCCCTTCCTGATATTTCTTTTCTATTCGGGCAAATTCCGCAGCCATTCGCCGATGCATATCATCGGGCGTTGACTCTAAAAACTCTCCGGTTTTGGTTTTCATTGCGTACTTATTCATCCACGTAGTCGCTGCAAGCTCATCACCCTTAAAATACGCTAAATTACTCTTTAGCAAATCGTTATAGGTAAAAGTTTTTGGGAACACTAATTCTTCTGTCATTTTTAAGTAGGTTTATGGTTGTTTAAAATCGAGCTATAAAATTATTGAATATTTAAACTTGAGTTGTGTTAAATTTTAATTAGTTAATAACATATCATTGTTGAAAAGTTATAATTTTTAAACAGTTTTTTTTTGTAGTTTTAGCTTTTACTAAATTTATCCAAAGATTGAATAAGAAAATTCACAATTTGTCATTAAGAGGAATCACCGGAATTTTTGTGGGTGTAATTTCCCTAATTTTCATTTTTGGATTTCATCTTTTATTGGTACAATACGCTTCTGGTTCGTCGGGCGTTTCCATGTTGCCTATTTCTTTTTTTGAAATTCTGCTTTTTGGCATCTCTTTTTTATATATTATAATTTCCTACTTTACAATTGTGCTCATCAATAAGAGGAGAAGAAAAAAACTCCACTTAAAAAAATGGAACTTTAAGGCAAAAAAAATCAGACTAATTTATTTGGTGTTTTTACTGCTTGGCGGTATTATTTTATATTTTCTGATGGCAAACGGTCTCTTGAAATTCATCATTCCAGCTTCCCTGATACTTTATGGAATTGCAGGAATTGTCTCAAATAAATATACTTATGGCGCCACAGCCATTTTGGGATTTATTTTCTTTATCCTTGGCGTTTTAGCGATACTGTTTCCAAGTTTTGCTTTTTATTTGTGGGGATTTGCTTTTGGAATTTGCCACATTATTTATGGGTTGGTTTATTTTAGAAAAACATAAATTCCTATGCGCAGCCCTTTCCAAAAAAAAATAATTACATAAAACAAAACTATATAAGACGAACAAGTCGTGACTGATATGATAGAGAACGGACAGGTCGCGACCTGTCCCTACATTTAATATTGGCTTTTTTAACTTTGCAATCTTCTCACCAAATCTTCCAGTCCGTTTAATTGGATTTCATAAACCAAATGCAACATTTCTCCAAGTTTACCGGAAGGAAAACCTTTATTTTTATACCAAACCAGATAAAATTCGGGCAAATCGATCAAGTATTTTCCTTTATATTTACCGAAGGGCATTTTGGTGTTTGCCAACTGCTCCAACAGATGTTGCTGATTATTTTCCATCTACAAAATCTTGCAAATAGCTGAATCTTTCTGTAAGTTTTCCTTTTTCGGTCATTTTGGCTCTTTGAAGCACACCATCTTCATCCTTATTGAAAAAAGCCGGAATCACATTTTTTGCAAATTGTTCCCCAAAACCTTCCGAAGCGTCTTTTGGCAATTCACAAGGCAAATTATCAACTGCCATCACAGCGATGGCGTCTTTATCCAAAAAATTTACTTCTTGGCCTGTTTTAGGATCATAGCCATAAATAGGATCTTCAATGGTGGAAGAACGAATGGTGGAAGCCACCGGTCCATCAACATCACAACTGATATCGGCCACTACTTTTATATTAAATTCGGGAGATTTGGCGTCTTCTTTTGTAAAAATTTGCGGAGCGCCAGCACCATAAAAATGCCCTACAATGTACATATCTGCCACTTTGGCAAAACGCATAAAATCGCTTTCATATTCTTGCGGATTTCTATAAAAATCGTTCACATCTTTAAAAACGCCATCTATTCTTTTATTGTAATCCAGCACATCAATTTGCACATAAACCGGTTCTTCAAAAGTTTGGGTTAAAAATTCATCAACAGAAACTTCACGCATTTGCATGCCATCCAACATTTCTTTTACGCCTTTTCCTACCCTTCCTTTTCCTGTTAAAACCACTTTGATAGCCGGCAATTTCAACTTTTTCAATTCCTCAATCAGCATTTTTTTATCGTGCAAAACTTGTGCCTTCGGTAAATTATATAACTTAAATTTCAACCCTAAAGTTCTAAAAGCATTGAATGCTCCAACAAAACCGGCATACATACCAAAAGCCACCAATCTGTTGCTATTTTTGTCGATGATGGTTTCATGGTCATATAACTCAATGTTCTGAGCCAAAATAGCCATTAATAGATTGCGGTTGTACTTTTGTTTTTTGATGGTATGGGAAAAGAAAAAATACTTTTTATTTGGAATTAAATTTTCAACAGGCACTTCTTTTACGCCCAATAAAATATCACAATCCGACAAATCCGCGTAAACGCCCACTCCTTCTTTTTTGTAATCGTCATCAGTAAAAAAACGAGAATCAGAGCTTTCAACCTTAATTTCCAACTGCGGATAAATTTTCAACAATTCGGCACATTTTTTTGGGGAAAACACCACCCTTCTGTCGGGCGGATTTTTTCTTTCTTTAAGGATTCCTATCTTCATTGTGTAATTTGGTATAAGTTTTGCTTCAAAGGTATCAGGAATTAAAGGATATTACAAACAATAATCTGATTGATTTTTTATACATTTGCATTCTTCTTGGAAGAATTGGTTCTTTGATTTATTGGGGACGACTGGTTTTGACTGCAAGGTCAATTAAGGTATAAGCATGTCGAGTAATGAAATAGCACTCGTAAATCTCAATTTCAAAAATTTAAACGGCGAAGATAACTACGCTTTAGCTGCTTAATCCGAATTACAGTAGGATGAGCCTTGTCGCACTAGGTGCGAAAGCTAAATGTCTCTTGAAAGCCTTGGTTAGCGGCGGTCAATAAAGAGGCATCGTAAAAGTTAACATAGATTTGCCATTGTTTCGTTGGCATTTTGAAACTTAAGAAACTAAGCTTAAAGTGGGTGGTTTTCGGTCAGCTTTAAGTCGAAAACCAAACGAAAAATAAACATGTAGAAAGTATTTTGGTTGCTTGTTTGGACCCGGGTTCGATTCCCGGCGTCTCCACTATTTTTTTTTAGAATTCACATAAATACACTAATAATCAACTAATTAATTAAAATGTTTAATATAATTAGTCAGCCATTAGTCAGCATTATAGAAAAGCGCATTGATAGCATTCATTTTGTTATTAACCTAGCGACAATATTTAGTAAAAATTTAGTATCTTTGATGTATGGAAAAAATAGATTTTCGTACGTTGTCAGAACAAGAGCAATTAGGTTTTCGTAAGCAAGCGATTAAACTAATAAAGTCAGGCAGAAAAAAAGGAGAAGTTGCTGAAATCATAGGTGTTCGAGGTGCTTCAATTTCTGAATGGTGGAAAAATTATAAAAAGAATGGTGTTAAAGGACTTTCTTCTAAAAAAAGAGGTGTTAAGTCGGAAGATAAAAAACTTTTGAGTGCCTCCCAAGAAAAGGCCATTCAGGCCATGATTATAGACAGAATGCCGGATCAGTTAAAAT
>JACUUQ010000028.1 GCA_014859175.1 Lutibacter sp.
AGCCAAACCAAAGGCGAGTGCCACAACCGCGGCGACAAACCCCGGCGGATTGATACCAAAATATCCTGCAATAAATACGGCTACACCGGCACTTATACGTGCTGCTAAAAGCTCTCCGCGTTCTGAAATATCTGGATTGATCAATTTTTTAATTAAATCGTGCGAAATTGATGATGCAATTACCAACAACAAACCTGCTGCTGTTGAAAGTGCTGCAGCCAAACCACCGGCACCAACCAATGCAACAACCCAATTAGGCAAATTGGCAATTTCAGGATTGGCAAGTACCATAATATCTTGGTCAATTGTTAATTCATTTACTTCTTTATCGGCCACATATTGAACAATGCCATCTGCATTTTTATCATCAAATTTCAGCAGTCCTGTTTTTTCCCAGTTGGCAAACCATTGCGGCAATTCTTCATATTTTGCATTGCTCACCGTTTCAATCAATTTGGTTCTTGCAAAAACAGCAACTGCAGGTACAGTTGTATATAAAATGGATATAAACAATAAGGCCCAACCTGCAGAAATTCGTGCATCTTTAACTTTAGGAACCGTAAAGAAACGCACAATTACGTGTGGTAATCCTGCAGTACCCACCATTAAAGCAAAAGTTATGGCAAATACATCAATCATTGACTTACTTCCGGAGGAGTATTCGTGGAAACCAAGCTCGGTTGACAAGCCGTCTAATTTGTCCAATAAATAGATACCGTCTTCACCAGCACTTCCAAATCCTAATTGCGGAATTGGATTTCCGGTCATTTGAAACGAAATAAAAATTGCTGGTACCATAAAAGCAAATATCAACACACAATATTGTGCCACTTGCGTGTAGGTAATCCCTTTCATACCGCCCAAAACCGCATAAAAGAAAACGATTGCCATACCAATGTAAACGCCTGTATCGATTTCCACTTCCAAGTATCTTGAGAATACAATTCCAACACCCCGCATTTGTCCGGCCACATAAGTAAACGAAACGATTAATGCACAAATTACGGCCACAATACGGGCAGTGCTTGAGTAATATCTGTCCCCAATAAAATCAGGTACCGTAAATTTTCCAAATTTTCTTAAATAAGGCGCCAATAAAAGTGCCAAAAGCACATAACCGCCGGTCCATCCCATAATATAAACAGCGCCATCATATCCTGTAAAAGAAACGATACCTGCCAAGGAGATAAATGATGCGGCCGACATCCAGTCGGCTGCGGTTGCCATTCCATTAAGCACCGGATGCACACCACCGCCCGCTACATAAAATTCTTTTGAAGTTCCTGCTCTTGCCCAAATTGCAACTCCGATGTAAATCGCAAATGAAATTCCTACAAGTAACCAAGTCCAAGCTAATATTCCCATGATTTTATATTTTTAAAGTTTATATTATTCTTCAACACCATATTTTTTATCCAAGGTATTCATCAATTTTACATAGACGAATATTAAGACAACAAACACGTACATTGATCCTTGTTGCGCAAACCAGAAACCAAGTTTAAAACCAGCAATTTTGATGGTATTTAACTGATCCACTAAAAAAATTCCGAACACGTAGGAAACCAAAAACCAGATACTTAGCAAGATTGCCAAATAAGTTAGATTTTCTTTCCAATATGCTTTCATGTTTTCTTTTGACATAATCTTATATTATTTAAATTAATTATTAAAATCCGTAAACTGCCGTTACCAATCCCCTAACATTATCGACAGAATCAATGCCTTGGGTATTTATGTCTTTACCATTGGAATCTAAGGTGCCATAAAGTGCAGAGGTATATTCAACCTCAATTCCTATTTTCATTTTACCAGATTTCCATCCTATTCTGGGCGCAACCCTAAAAGCATTGTCTATTGTTGGACCCAATCCATAAATTGTGCCGCCAACAGGATCTATAAATCCATCATTTTTAGTATAACCAGAGAACAATCCCCACTCAATATCACCTTTTCCTCCGCTTATTTCACCCCAAACAGAAAATGTTTTGTTTGACGTGTAGCCACCATTAGTGTCTTGAGCAATACCGCCTATTGACAATAAATCGGTCATGTTTTCACCATAAATACCCTCGAGTTTAAAAGTGGCATTCCCAAGTTTTGTTTTCATATAGCCTATAAAAGCAGTATTTGTGATATTATCTTCTCCCAAAGCAGGTCTCATTACCTTTAAATTGGCGCCAAAACCACCCAAAAATTCTTTACCTCCAAATTGAAGTTGCGCATGCATCTGTGGCACACCTGCATCACGCACATATTTAGAAGTAGTTCCGGCAGGTCCTCTTGATGCAAAATCCCTTTCAGAAAACATTACTCCAGTAAATCTAACATTTCCTTTTGTTGAAATCCTAAACTGCGGGTTTCTGGAAAAAGGTTGAAAGGGAACTCCTGTGTTAAAAGAATATGTGCCAGGAAAAACATCGGTCACAAACATCGGATGCCAATACTGCCCCATAATGATGTCAATTTTGTCATTGGACAATTTAACGAATGCATGGCGCAAACGAAATCCATTAATGTCGGAATCCGTATGTCCAAAAAAGGCACCTTCAATAACTCCTGAAGTTTTCATCCCAAAAAAATCAGGTCCAGTAATTTTACCTGTTAACCTAGTTTGAACTGCTAAAATGTTAAAATTGGCTTGGTCATTAATGTCTTTGCCGTTAACATTGCTTTCATTGGCCGGAAACAAAAGAAAGTGCCCCTCTCTGGCTGTTACTGTCTGACGGGAATCAAACATGTAATCAACTTTAACAAAGCCCCCCCAATCTATTCCGAATTTTTGATCTCCGTCCTTGGACTGACCATAACTGAAGTACGTTAATCCCAGAAGAAGAATTAACAAAATTGATTGCTGTTTTTTCATAAAAATAAATTTGGTTAATTAATTAGGTTTTGCCAAAGAATTGCTTCTTTAGCTCCAACAAGGTGTAAAGAAAAAAGCAGGCAGTAAAATTGAATATATATATTTGTAAATTAATATAGCTATCCTTTAAATCGTTCCCAGCGAATCAACATAAATTTATCACCAAGCTCAGTGACAATAACGCCTGCACCAATTAAATTTTTATTGTTTGTAAAGTATTTTGCCAATTCAACAGCATTTAGAATCTTATAAGTGGAATGGTATTCAAAGCTATGCGGACGCTTTACGTTGTATTTTTTGACCCAATTGATGATGCTCACATGCGAAATCCCTAAAATACGCTCAATTTCCCGATAGCTCAAACCCTCCAAATATAGCTGTAAAGCTTTATTCACATAGTAGGAATCAATTTGCTTACCCACTTTGTTTACAGTGAAGTAGTAAGCACATTTTTTGCATTTATAGCGCTGTCTGTCTTTGATGACACCACTTTTAACATAATCTTCGGAATTGCAGTTTGGACAACAGGTAATTTTCATATATATATTATTTTTGCATAAATATACTTTATTAGCAGATTAAATCAAAATGTTTTTAATCATTTTTGCATCAACTCCCTAAAACTCCCAGTGTTTTATTGGACATTCATTAAAATAAGGAAGTTTTCACTAAATTAAACTCATTTTCAATAAAAATTATTTTAAAACCCACTTCATCCTAAAATATTCTTGTATAAAAGCAATGCTAAAAATGACATTATGTTGATCTTTATGCTGCAAAATTTAAAAAAATTAGATCCAAAAACGCATTTTGAACAGCCAAAAACTTCAAAAACCATTATTAAATAGTAAGTTTTTTTAACTTAAATATTAACTGTTTCATTATTTTTAATGTTAGATCTGTTTTTATAGACTTATTACAACGTTTTCGTAATTTTTTTATACGAAACACAAACTTTGTCTTATTTTTGTAAAAAACATCAAACAAATTTAATGGAGAAACAAGGATTATATTTACCGGAATTTGAAAGAGATAATTGTGGCGCAGGATTTATTTGCAATTTGAAAGGAGAGAAATCGAACAAAATAATTCATGATGCTTTAGAAATTCTTATTAAGCTTGAACACCGTGGCGCGGTGAGTTCAGATGGCAGAACAGGCGATGGCGCGGGAATACTGATTGATATTCCCCACGAATTCTTCGTGAAAAACACCACATTTAGCCTGCCAAAACCAAAAGAATATGCGGTGGGAATGGTTTTTTTGTCCCAAATTGAAAATCAGCTTAATTTCTTTAAAAATTGCCTGGAAACTGAAATTAAAAATCAGGGACTGGCAGTTTTAGGATGGCGTAAAGTTCCTGTTAACAAAGAGTATCTTGGGAAAATTGCAGCACAAAATGAACCCGCCATTGAGCAAATATTTATCGGTAAAAACAGGCTGCCATTAACGGAAAACCAGTTCAATGCAAAATTGTTTGCCGCGCGTAAAATTGCAGAACATGCGGTTGAAAACTCAAAATTATCCGACAGGAAAAAATTCTATCTGCCAAGTTTATCAACAACTACACTTATATATAAAGGACTTTTAATTCCTGAGGACATCAGAAATTATTATACCGACTTATCAAATCCAGATTTGGTGACTCGGTTGGCTTTGGTTCATCAGCGATTTTCCACCAACACTTTTCCTTCCTGGGATTTGGCGCAACCATTTAGGTATATGTGCCACAATGGCGAAATTAATACACTTCGCGGCAACATCAACAGAATGAAAGCGCGTGAGGAGTTAATGAAAAGTCCAATTTTTGGCAGTGACATCAAAAAATTATTCCCCATTATTTTAGAAGGAAAATCGGATTCTGCCTGTATGGACATGGTGGTGGAATTGTTGCTGATGACAGACCGTTCATTGCCGGAAGTGATGATGATGATGGTGCCTGAAGCTTGGGAAAAAGACCAATCAATGAGCGATGCAAAAAAAGCGTTTTACGAGTATAACTCCTGTATTATGGAACCTTGGGACGGACCTGCATCGATACCTTTTACTGACGGAAATTATATCGGCGCCTTATTGGACCGAAACGGACTGCGACCTTCACGATACACGGTTACAAAAGACGGAAATGTGGTGATGTCTTCTGAAACAGGCGTTTTGGACATCAAGCCTGAAAATGTGGTGCACCACGGAAGGTTAGAACCAGGAAAAATGTTTTTAGTGGATATGAATGCCGGCCGAATTATTAATGATGAAGAAATAAAACAAAAAATTGTTTCAGAAAAACCTTACAGAAAATGGCTGAATAAAAATTTATTGCCATTGGCCGATATTCCGTATACCGGGAACAAAGCACCAAAGGAAGAAATAAACTTGGTGGCGCGACAGAAAATTTTTGGCTACACCAAAGAAGAAATAAAGACCATTATTACCCCAATGGCAACTGGCGGGAAAGAAGCAATCGGATCTATGGGAAATGATACGCCTTTAGCTGTTTTGTCTGATGAACCACAATTACTGTTCAATTATTTTAAACAACTTTTTGCCCAAGTTACCAATCCGCCTTTGGACGGTATTCGAGAAGAAATTGTTACCGATTTTAGTTTGGCCATTGGCGGCGACAGAAATATTTTTGACATATCGGATTTACAGTGTAAAAAACTGAAAATTCAAAATCCGGTAATTTCAAATGCGGACATCGATAAATTAAAAAGCATTGACCATCCAGATTTCAAATCTGTGTCAATTTCAACGCTTTACGATATCACAAAAGGGCTAAATGGCATTGAAGCAGCCCTAAAAGATATGGTGAAACAAGCTTACAAAGCGGTTTCTGAAGGATGTAATATCGTTATTTTATCCGACAGAAATGTGAATGAGCATTTTGCGCCGATACCTATTTTATTAAGTTGTTCGTATGTTGGCGGCCAATTAAGCAAAATGGGGCAACGCTCAAGTTTTGGCATTGTAATAGAATCGGCTGAACCGCGTGAACCTCATCATTTTGCCACCTTGTTTGGTTATGGCGCAAGTGCCGTTAACCCATATATGATTAATGAAATCCTTCGTCAGCAAGTTAAAGACGGTGATATTTTAGGGATTTCAGGAGAAAAAGCGATTGAAAATTTCAATAAAGCCATTGCAACCGGCGTTTTGAAAATCATGAATAAAATTGGAATTTCCACGCTGCATTCCTACAGAGCCTCCCAAATCTTTGAAATCTTAGGTTTAAACACTGCTTTTACTGAAGAATATTTTCCAAACACACCCTCTCGTATTGAAGGAATTGGTTTGTATGAAATAGAAAAAGAAATTTTCTTGCGTCATAGAAGTGCCTTTCCTCCTATTAAAATAGAAGAAAGCCTTCCGTTAAATATTGGTGGCGATTACAGATGGAGACGTAATGGAGAACGCCACATGTTTAATCCGACCACAGTTTCAAAACTGCAGCAAGCCGTGCGAACCAATAGTTATGAAAGCTATGAAGTTTACGCCAAAGACATTAATGAGCAAAGCGAAAAATTAATGACTTTAAGAGGAATGTTTGAATTTAATAATTTAGACCCAATTCCTTTGGAAGAAGTGGAACCTTGGACAGAAATTGTAAAACGTTTTAAAACCGGGGCAATGTCTTATGGATCTATCAGCCAGGAAGCCCACGAAAATTTAGCGATTGCGATGAACCGTATTGGCGGCAAAAGCAATTCTGGGGAAGGCGGAGAAAACAAAAACCGCTTTAGAAAAGATTTAAACGGAGATAGCAGAAATAGCGCCATTAAGCAAGTGGCATCGGGAAGATTTGGCGTTTCAACCAATTATTTAACCAATGCAAAAGAAATTCAAATCAAAATGGCACAAGGCGCAAAACCTGGAGAAGGCGGACAATTACCTGCTTATAAAGTTTTACCTTGGATTGCAGAATGCAGAAGTTCAACACCTTATGTTGGTTTAATTTCACCGCCTCCACATCACGATATTTATTCAATCGAAGATTTGGCGCAGTTGATTTTCGATTTAAAAAATGCCAACAGAGAAGCCAGAATCAATGTGAAACTTGTTTCTAAAGTGGGCGTTGGCACCATCGCCGCTGGTGTTGCAAAAGCAAAAGCCGATGTGATTTTAATATCCGGCTATGATGGCGGCACGGGAGCATCACCATTAACTTCGTTGCGCCATGCAGGATTGCCTTGGGAACTTGGCATTGCAGAAGCACAGCAAACTTTGGTGCTGAACAATTTAAGAAACAGGGTGGTTTTAGAATGTGACGGTCAGTTAAAAACCGGTCGCGATGTTGCCATTGCGTGCCTGTTGGGCGCCGAAGAATTTGGTTTTGCCACAGCGCCTTTGGTTGCTTCGGGATGCATAATGATGCGCAAATGCCATTTAAATACTTGCCCTGTAGGCATTGCAACACAAGATCCCGAATTGCGTAAAAACTTTAAAGGAACACCGGAGCACGTGATTAATTTTATGTATTTCGTCGCCAAAGAATTGCGAAAAATTATGGCGTCATTAGGCTTCAGAACCATCAACGAAATGGTGGGCCAAAGCCAAAAAATAAATGTAAACAAGGCTATTGATCACGCCAAAGCCAAAGGAATTGACTTATCGCCTATTTTGCACAAACCGGAAACAAACAAGCCTTTATATAATACGGAATCCCAAAACCACGAATTGGAAAATGTACTGGATTTTGACATTCTAAGAATGGGGCATCCGGCGATTTACCGAAAGGAAAAAATGTATTTGGAATTCCCCATAAAAAATACCGACAGAACCGTTGGCGCCATCGTGAGCAATGAATTGTCCAAAATATATGGTGACAATGGCTTGCCGGAAGACACGTTAAACCTTAAATTTAAGGGATCGGCCGGACAAAGTTTTGGAGCATTTGCCACCAAAGGATTGACTATGCAGGTTGATGGAAACACGAACGATTATTTGGGCAAAAGCTTGTCGGGCGCAAAATTAATCATTAAAACACCCGATGAAGCCACTTTTGCTTCAGAAGAAAATATTATTGTGGGAAATGTGTCACTTTATGGTGCCACCAATGGCGAGGCCTATATTAATGGCATTGCAGGCGAGCGTTTCTGTGTACGAAATTCGGGCGCCATTGCGGTTGTTGAAGGTGTAGGTGACCACGGATGTGAGTATATGACAGGCGGAAAAGTGGTGGTTTTGGGCAAAACAGGAAGAAATTTTGGTGCAGGAATGAGTGGCGGAATCGCCTATGTTTTTGATGCAGACGGGAAATTCAGAAATGGATTGTGCAATATGGAAATGGTTGAATTTGATCCCATTTTTGATGATGATGAAAAAGATTTAAAACAAATGATAAAAAATCACTTCAAATATACCAATAGCGATTTGGCTTACAGAATTTTGGATGATTGGGAAAAAAGTTTAGATAATTTTGTGAAAGTGATGCCTACCGATTACAAAAAAGCATTGATGAGAATTGAAATGGAAAATAATATTAAAACAGCAACTGTCTAATTATGGGAAAAGTAACCGGATTTAAAGAGTTTGAAAGACAAGATGAAGCATACATTTCTGTTAAAGAAAGAGTTCAGCATTACAAAGAATTTACAGTTCCCTTAAAAACCAATGAAGTTGAAAAACAAGGTTCGCGCTGTATGGATTGTGGAATTCCTTTTTGCCATAGCGCTTGTCCACTGGGAAATTTAATCCCCGATTTTAACGATATGGTTCATGCACAGAAATGGGAAAAAGCATTGGAAATTTTGCATTCCACCAATAATTTTCCAGAATTTACAGGAAGATTATGCCCTGCGCCGTGCGAGCAAGCCTGCGTTTTAGGGATTGTAAAACCTGCGATAACCATAGAAAATTTAGAAAAGAATATTGTAGAAACAGGATTTAAAAATGGATGGATTATTGCCCAGCCTCCAACAAACAGAACGGGCAAAAAAGTAGCAGTAGTTGGCTCCGGGCCTGCGGGTTTGGCAGCCGCTCAACAGCTAAATAGGGCCGGACATTCGGTGACCGTTTTTGAAAGGGATGATGCTTTGGGCGGATTGCTGCGTTATGGAATTCCGAATTTCAAATTGGAGAAAGAAGTTATCGAAAGGAGAATTGCTATTTTAAAAGAAGAAGGCATTGAATTTAAAACAAACATAAATGTTGGTGTAAATTATCCTATTGAAAAATTGGATGAGTTTAATGCTGTTATTTTGTGTGGCGGCGCAACACTTAGCAGAGACTTACCGGTAAAAGGTGCAGAAATTAAAGGCGTGGTGCAAGCCATGACTTTTTTAAAACAACAAAATAAAAGAAATGCGGGTATTGCAATAGAAGCTGAAGAAATTTTTGCCACCGATAAAAACGTGATTGTTATTGGTGGCGGCGACACAGGTTCCGATTGTATTGGCACTTCAAACCGTCAAGGCGCAAAAAGTGTGACCAACTTTGAAATTATGCCAAAACCACCCGAAAAAAGAAGCGAATCAACACCTTGGCCATTTTGGCCTCTGAAACTCAAAACTTCAACTTCACACGAAGAAGGCTGCGACAGAAACTGGCTCATTTCAACAAAAGAATTTATTGCGGATGAAAAAGGAAATCTGAAAGCCTTAAAAACAGTAAACGTTGAATGGGTGATGAAGCCCGGAGAAAGACCTGCTCTTAAAGAAATTGAGGGAACCGAAAAAATCTGGCCTTGCGAATTGGTGTTATTGGCCTTGGGATTCACAGGTCCGGAAGCGACTTTAAGCGAACAATTAGGAATTAAAACCGACTTTAGGAGCAATTACCAAGCATCAGAAACTCATTTTCAAACAAATGTGCCTCACATTTTTACTGCCGGCGATATGCGCAGGGGACAATCCTTAATTGTTTGGGCAATTTCGGAAGGAAGGGAAGCCGCCAAAAAAGTGGATGAATATTTAATGGGCTACAGTACGTTACCTACCAAAGGAAAAGGCGATTTAATTGGCGCTTAAATTTAGTTACAAAAATACGCTACCTAAATAATCAGAATAAAATCACCTATTGCTTCGGCTTAGGTGATTTTTTTTGTAAATTACGAGTCATATATTAGATTTTAGATATTAGATATTAGATATTAGATATTAGATTTTAGATTTTAGATTTTAGATATTAGATATTAGATTTTAGATATTAGATATTAGATTTTAGATTTTAGATATTAGATATTAGATTTTAGATTTTGATTTTGAATAAGAACTTAAACATTTTAACTTTTAATATTTAACTTTTAATATTTAACTTTTAATATTTAACTTTTAACTTTTAATATTTAACTTTTAATATTTAATATTTTACTTATTGAATTAAACAAAAAATAGTACCACCCATGAAAAGAAGAAAATTATTGATGATTCCCGGCCCAATTGAATTTGAACCAAAAGTATTGGCGGCTTTGGGCGCTCCAACCACAAGCCACGTAGCTCCAAATTTTATTGAATCATTCGGGAATTGCATAGAAATGATGCGGAAAGTTTGGTTGACCTCAACCGGACAGCCTTTTATTGTGTCGGGAACCGGAACTTTTGCGATGGATATGGCGGCAGCCAATTTAATTGAACCTCACGACAATGTTTTGGTGATTTCAACTGGTTATTTTGGAGACCGCTTTGCGGAAATTTCAAAACGCTATGGCGCAAATGTCACTATTTTAGCTTCAGAAGTGGGGAATGTAGTAGCTTTAGAAGACATAGAAAAAGCACTTTCCGCAAAAAAATATAAATTAATAACCATCACCCATGTTGACACCTCAACAGGCGTTTTGGTAAATCCGAAATCCATCGCTGAATTGGCCAAAAAATATAATGTGCTTTCAATTTTAGATGGCGTGTGTTCGGTTGCCGGGGAAGAAATTCAGCAAGAAGAGTGGGGAATTGATGTGGTGCTGACTGCTTCACAAAAAGCAATTGGCGTGCCTCCTGGTTTGGCCTTGCTAGTTGTTTCGCAAAAAGCAATGGAAATATTCAAAAACAGAAAAACATCTGTGGGCAACTACTATGCCGATTTCAACAATTGGCTGCCAATTATGAAGGCCTATGAAAACAGACAACCCTCCTATTTTGGAACGCCACCCGTAAATTTGATTGCTGCTTTAGAAGTGAGTTTGCAACAAATTGTTGAAGAAGGAATGGAAAAAAGATTTTTGCGACACCAAAAAATTGCAGTTGCTTTTCGTGAAGCCATGATTGCATTAGGATTGAAACTTTTGCCGGTTCAAAAAAACTTGTCGGCAAATACGCTTACGGCCGTTTATTTTCCTGAGAATATTGCAGGAAGTGCTTTTTTGGAACATATTTCAAAGATCGACGTTATTTTGGCAGGCGGATTGTTGCCTTCTCACAAAACATTATATTTTAGGATTGGACATATGGGAAGCGTAAACAATAACGACATTATTGCCGTAATTGCGGCTATTGAAAGCGCTTTGTTTGCAAATGAATTTCCCTTTGAAATGGGAATAGGTTTAAAAACCGCATTAAAAATATTGAATAATTAGTTTATTTTAGACTATAGAACAGAGAATAGAGAGAAAAGACTATAACCCTTCGACTACGCTTAGGGTGCCGATTTTGAATTTTGTATCAACTTATAAACAGTGAAACTAATAAACAATACACAGTAAACAGTTTCCTTAAAATTGCCTTAAAATAACACTTAACTGATTTTAATCATTATTTATTTTGGCAATCACACTTAATTTAGATGCTGTATTTTAAATATAGCGTTTAATCTAAAAATAAAGTGATGAAACGAGCCATAACAAATTTTGATACACCCAGAAATGAATAATGGCGAACCTGCCTGTCGCAGGCAGGCTGCATCTGTACCAATAAAAATAAATTTAAAACATATGAAAAAAATTGTATTCGTTTTAGTGATTGCACTTGCCGTAATATCTTGCAAAACAGAGGTTAAAAAATATGAAGATGCAAATAAAACAGCTGAAATCCCTTTTTTGGCCATTGGAGAATTTGATGTAAAAGCAGGGGAATTTGTAAATAAAGAAGTCAAAGTTCAGGGAATTGTTGACCATGTTTGCAAGCATAGCGGAAAAAAAATATTGTTGGTTTCCGATGAAGGCGATATTCATATTACTGCAGAAGAACGATTTGATGCAGCTTTAACAGGCAGTGAAATTGCATTTAACGGCATTGTGGTTGAGGAAAGGATAGATGAATCTTATTGCCTAAAAATGGAAGAAGACAATATTAAAAGCCATTCCGAAGGTGCTACAAACAATGAACTGTTTGAAGCAAAAAAGAAACATATTCAAACCTACAGAGACCAAATGAAAGCTGATAATACCGATCATATTTCAAAATATACCTTAAAATATGTTTCTCATTCCGTAGTAGAATAATCTGCTTTTGTTTATGAAAAATTTACGAAAATGGAGCAGAATTCTTCATAGGGATATTGGCTTCTTTTTTATTGGCACCACCTTAATTTACGCTATTTCAGGTATCGCGCTAAATCACTTAAGCGACTGGAATCCTAATTATTCTGTTGAAAACAAGCATTTTACCACAGAAATAAATTTAGAAAATAATGTTTCTGTAAAGAACAATATTTTGTTATTGTTGGATAAAGTTGACCATCGTAAAAATTACAAACAGCACTACTACCCCAATACCCAAAATCTTAAAATATTTTTAAAAGGCGGCTCTTCAATAATGGTAGATATAAAAAACGGAACTGGAAGGGCTGAATATTTGAAAAAACGACCAATGTTTTATGAAGTCAATTATTTGCACTACAACCCAAACAAAATTTGGATGTGGTTTTCGGACATATTTGCTGGCGCGTTAATTCTGTTTTCCATTACTTCCTTATTTATGATCAAAGGGAAAAAAGGCGTGATTGGGCGCGGCGGAATTTATTTGGTGTTGGGAATTGTTATTCCAATCGTGTTTTTGGTGTATTATCTTTAAAATAGACAATGTTGAATGTTGTATTTTGGATTTTCTACGCAAAAAATAAACGATTAAACAATTAAGCGAATAAAAGAAAAACACACCCCTAACCCCTCTCAAGAGGGGAATTCTTAATTACAACATTTAACCTACCTCCGGTAGGCAGGCGCTACAACTTTTTATAAGAATTCAGCAACATAAAATCGGTTAAAACCATTGCGGCCAAAGCTTCAACAATTGGTACGGCACGCGGCACAACACAAGGATCGTGGCGGCCTTTTCCGTGCATTTCAACAATATTTCCTTCGTTATCGATTGTTTGTTGCGCTTGCATGATGGTGGCGACAGGTTTAAAAGCAACCCGAAAATAAATGTCCATTCCGTTGCTGATACCGCCCTGGATTCCGCCCGAAAGGTTTGTTGCGGTGGTGCCGTCGGCATTAAAAATATCGTTATGTTCACTTCCTTTCATTTTGGCGCCACAAAATCCGCTCCCGTATTCAAAGCCTTTTACCGCATTGATGGAAAGCATCGCTTTGCCAAGTTGGGCATGTAATTTATCGAAAATAGGTTCGCCCCAGCCAACAGGCACATTTTGAATGACGCAGGTTACGGTTCCTCCTATTGTGTCTCCCTGTTTTTTGATTTCGTTAATACGAGCAATCATTTTTGCTGCAGTTGCAGTATCCGGACAACGAACATCATTGCTTTCAATATTGCTGAAATCGACATCCTGATATGGTTTTTCCATAAAAATATCGCCCACAGAAGAGGTAAAAGCATTGATTTTTATGTGAGAAATAACCTGTTTTGCAACAGCGCCGCCCACAACCCAATTTGCAGTTTCACGGGCAGAAGTGCGACCGCCGCCGCGATAATCGCGAACGCCATATTTCTTGTCGTAGGTATAATCGGCGTGCGAAGGACGATAGGCATCTTTTATGTGCGCATAATCATTGGAACGCTGATTTGCATTTTTTATGATAAATCCTATGGAAGCTCCCGTAGTTTTTCCTTCAAAAATTCCGGATAAAAATTGCACTTCATCAGGTTCTTTACGTTGTGTAACAATTTTGGACTGGCCAGGTTTTCTACGATCCATATCTTTTTGAACAGTTTCCAAATTTAATTCAATACCAGCCGGACAGCCATCTATAATTCCGCCAATCGCTTCGCCGTGAGATTCCCCAAATGTTGTGAGTGTAAATATTTTACCAAATGTATTTGCCATCGTACTATTTTAGGTAACAAATGTAAAAAAAAGAATTTTAAGGAGGATTTATTTATCCGTTGAAATAAGAATCAAACGCTAAAATTTACAACATTGGCTAATTTGAAAAATAATTGATTTTTGTTTTGATGTAAGTGCATTGGGTGAAAGGCAAAAATATTAAATCAAGACCGTTGCACGGTATGGCCGAAAGTTATTAAGGGAAATAAGATTGATTTTAGATAAAAAAAGCCTTGGCAGTTTGTTACAATACATGAATTAAATTAATGTACTGGTATTGAGCTAAATATCACAAATTAATACATTTTAAATTAAATAAAAAGGAGCTAATTTCGGGGGGTGTAAATTTAATAATAATTGATTTGAATAAAAAAAGGTCAGAAAAAAAAATTAATTTTTTTCTGACCTTTTTTATTCATTATATATTTTTATAATCATTATTCTTGGATTATAAAATAATTAGAATCGTTTTCATTTAATTTTTATTATCAAAAAGCTTGAGCGAGTCATTGCTCGCTCAAGCTATTGATTTATTTTAATAAAAAATTATTAAGGTGTTTTTTTAATAACTACATTATCTACATTAAGTTTAACTGAACTATTTACTATTTCAATTAAAAAGGACAAACCACCTGCTACGAAATTTGGATCAGCAGAGCTTGTAAATGTAAATGATTGCGGTGTCCAAGTTGTTGGTAAAGAAGTCACACCATCCGCAAGGATGTGTTGTATTGCACCTAAATTACTACCCTCAGCAGATTCAGAAAATGTAAATGTTTTAAAAACTCCTCCTTCACCAAATGGTCCAGAAGCGATGATATCAAATGTAACTGTATATTGCGTATTAGGCAGAAGTATACCCGCTGCAAATCTTTCTTGTTTTAAACCTACTGCTACACCAGTAGATCCTTGAAGTTGTGCTGATTTACTACCACCATTGTTAACTGTAGTTGAAAGAGACGAACCAGCAAAAAATTGCCAGCAACTTTCACCTGCTTCAAAATCACCATTAGATAATAATTCACCAGCCGGAGGTGCAGGACAGTCACCTACTGTACCACCGCCACCACCATTAGAAACTTGCTCAATATCATCTATATAAAATGTACCGGCAGTATTGCCTGGGCCATCAATAAATACAATTATATTACTGAATGATTCTGAAGTTGCAAGCGTAAATGTCAACTCTTCCCAGCCTGTTCCGCCATGAGTTTGATCATTTTCAACAGGAGTGCCTCCAGTTTCTACTTTTAATTTTATAGGTACACTTACTTTTGAATATAACTTAACTTTAATGGATTTGTTCGTGGTAAAGTTAATTGGAGTATCCAATTTAAAATTAAGATTTTCCCAATTATCTCCCTTATTAACAATTTCACCAACCTTAGAGGCTGTTGCATTTACGCCGTTTAATTGCGGATTATCAATTATACTAAAATCTATTCCGCCAGCAAATCTTTTCGATTCATAATCTATGCTTTCACAATCAAAATCTATTGGCAATACAAGTGTGGTTTCTGTACACGCTGTGCCGTTGCCAGTGCCATAAAAATAAATATTGTCCAAATAAATGTCTCCATTTCCAGCAAACTTAAATTGAATAATATCTGCTAAATTAACCGGCGAAAAGTCGGTTAAAGAAATATCTATGCTTGTCCATACGCCTCCGGTTGGAACTGTCAGAGCTTTGGCTTTTTCCACTGGTCCGGTGCTTATCAAAAATACATCTAAGGCTGTAGCGTTGGCTGTCCAAAAATCGATATGTAAATATTCCATTGATGAAACATTTGCAGGACTGCCAAGTTGAGTTCCCTGATAATTTAATCCTGTGTAAAGCAATGTTTTATTTCCGGAAACAGTCACTTCCGATTGTACCGTTGCCTGTCCCCAATTTGGATTAAAATTTGTACCTGCAATATCATCATACGTGTCACTATAAACTGAAATTACATTTGCTGCATCTTGTGTTGGTACTGGTGCTGCTGCTGTTGGTGCTGTTCCGCTGCCGTTGTCGCCACCGGCAACTTGCTCTATATCATCTATATAAAATGTGCCCGCAGTATTGCCTGGGCCATCAATAAATACAATTATATTACTATATGATTCTGAGGTTGCAAGCGTAAAAGTCAATTCTTCCCAGCCTGTTCCGCCATGAGTTTGATCATTTTCAACAGGAGTGCCTCCAGTTTCTACTTTTAATTTTATAGGTACACTTACTTTTGAATATAACTTAACTTTAATGGATTTGTTCGTGGTAAAGTTAATTGGAGTATCCAATTTAAAATTAAGATTTTCCCAATTATCTCCCTTATTAACAATTTCACCAACCTTAGAGGCTGTTGCATTTACGCCGTTTAATTGCGGATTATCAATTATACTAAAATCAATTCCACCAGCTACTCTTTTTGATTCATAATCTATGCCGTCGCAATCAAAATTAATTGGTAATGCTAAAAGTGTTTCTGGACACGTTGGGGCAGCTGCGGCAACAATCACTGTTCTGGTTCTTTGAGTTGCTGCATTTCCTGCGGCATCACTTACATTATAGGTAATAATATAAGTACCTGCTGTATTTACATCTACAACATCTCCTCCAACTACAATGTTAGCGGTAATATCTCCATCTAAATCATCCTCAGCAGTTGCTCCCGGATCAGTAAATGTAGCGCCAATCGCAACATTCATTGTGGTATCGCCAAGCAATGTTATAATAGGGGCTCCGGCATCAGAAATCACTATTGTATCTTCATAAGTATTAGATGCTCCTGCAACATTGGTTGCTTTTAATGTAACTTTATACTCCCCTGTCGGAAAGGTTTTTATAGGATTAATTTCGGTAGAACTGGTACCGTCTCCAAAAGTCCAAAAATAATTCCTTGAATTTACTGATGTATTGATAAAAGTTACGGTACCTGTATCAACATTAATAGTATACGTAAAACCTGCAATAACTTCCGGGAAATTATCGTCATCATTATTTTCACATCCTAATAAGGATATGGCCAAAAGCAACATTAAAATTTGCTTAACTTTTTTTAGTAATTGTTTCATGATTTTTTATATTATTTGTTAAGTTTATTATTGTTTATATACTCTTACGTAATCGATAAGCATTGATTGAGGAAAAACCGTTTCACTATTGGGATTGCCAGCAAAAGAGCCTCCAACAGCAAGATTGATAATAATTTTGAATGGATGGTCAAAAACCCATTCTCCAGGCACATCAGCCGGGGTAATTTGATTGTATAAAACATCATCTACATAGAAGTTTATATATTCTGGGCCCCATTCAATACCAAAAACATGAAACCCTGTATCAAAACGGTCATTGAGCAAACTATAACTTTTTGTAATAGCATTTACGCCTGAATAACCATTGCCGTGTACACTTCCGTGTATTTTAGTTGGTTCTTGCCCACGATATTCCATAATGTCAATTTCACCACATTGTGGCCAAACTACTGCCGGTCCGCAATCGGCTCCCAATAGCCAAAAAGCAGGCCAGATACCTTGTCCGTAAGGCAATCTGATACGCGCTTCATAGCGACCGTATGTTTGTTCACCTTTCGACACGATTCTTGCTGAAGTATATGAAGCACCTTCAAAAGACTCTTTTTTAGCGGTAATAATTAATATGCCATTTTGTACTGTTACATTTTCAGAACGATTTGTATAGTATTGCAACTCATTATTTCCCCAACCATTTTCTCCTGTACCTATTTCATAATCCCAAATTGCACTGTTTAGGGCACCATCTGTATCGAATTCATCTGCCATTACCAATTCTGTAAATTCAGCAACAGTTTGGGTTTCATCGGTTGAACAGCTACTGAACACACTGAATAAAACCAATGTTGTTAGACTGAGAATACCAAGTACAAAGTCTCCTTTTCTACATATTGGATTCTGCTTAAATATTTTTGTTTTCATTCTTATTATATTTTTTTTAATTTTTAATGTCTAAACACAATATTACTCACTATAGAAATAGATATTATCCAGATAAAAGTTTTTTAATGATGAAAAATTAATATTTTCATAAATAATCAACCCTATATTATTCTTATTGGTCATTGTTATAGGAAACTCTAAAGTAATCCATGTGTTTGGGACCCATTTTGCTTTATCAAAAAACACTTGTTGCCTTGTATCATCGCCACCACCATCAGCTTTATCAGGGCCAAAATCTACAATCGTAATTAAAAAGTCCATGTTTGCAGGCACCTCACCCGGAATGTACATATTAATGTGCAGATTTGATTTTTGTGATGCATCCACAGTTGGATTCGAAAATTGATTTCCAACAAAATTAAAGTCAGTATAGTTTAAGATGTGATTACCTTCAGCTACAAAATCAGCAGATTTTGTCGTTTGATACGGCTCCCAATAACCATTAAAAAAGTCAACAGGAACATTGGTGTATGTATCACTAAAAATAGAAATAACATTACTGGGATTTCTTGTTGGTATAGGTGCAAGTTCAAAACCACCTGATGATTCAATAGTTAAAGAACCCTTTGCTTTTACACCATCCAAAATTGCTGTAATTGTTGCTGTACCAGCATTAAGTACAGAAACTACTCCCAATTCGCTTACTCTTGCCACATCAACATTTGTAGAACTAAATGTAAAATATGAAGGTGCCGCTAAAACCGTTTGATTGATACCTGACCCTAAATTAAAGGTTTGTGTTCCTTCTATTGTTATATCGATACCTGTAAAGGTTTGTTGTACTATATCCGCACCATTAAAAATGGCTGGTTTTGGTTGTGCAATGGTGCCCAATTTTTCGAATTTTAATTCATCAATCCAAAAAGTATAGCCAAAACCACCTGTATTTTGCGTTCCTGCTGAATACCAGAACATACCTCTTTCTTCAAAGAGTTTGGAAGCATCGGGTATTGGAATAATGTATTTAACCCAATTAGTGCTTAAACTTGTGCCTGTTTTGGTTACTTGGTATTTATTTTCACCAAAGTCAGTACCAAAACCCATTTCGCCAATAGTGACTCCTTGAGAAGCTTTTGCCCAAAAAGTTAATGCATCATATTCGGTTAGATCGCGACCGGCACCATCTACTCTAAATATTGCACCAGCAAAATTTCCATCGGGGTCGTCTGCATTAGGTACATCAAAACGCATTGAAGCGTTACTTTTATAGCCTTCGTTTTCATCTACAGTCCAAGCAGTTACTTTTGAACCTTCAAATGGAAAGTAAAAATTGCTTCCTAAACCAATAGGGGCATCTGTAAAGATTTCACCAGTTTTAGGGAGTGTCGCAAACTCAACTTCATCAGAAACTTCTCTTTCACAACTTACAGAAGCGACAAAAAACAATCCTAAAATGAAGCTATTTTTTAAATAAATATATTTTCTATTTTTCATTTTTTATATTTTTTATTTTCCAATATTGATATGTATGTATGTTCTAATTTCCCATTCATTACCATCGTCAAATCCAACAGGGCTAATGATAGGTGCTGATGCAAACGGAAGTGTTTCATTAGGAGAATAGCGTGGTGAATACTCATTAAGAGAACGCCAAGTGCCGCGTATTCCAATTTTGGTGTCTGGCAAAATAAACCAATTTGGTTTCCCTACGGATGTTGATAAATCCAACATTAATTGAACTGGATAGGTTAAATTAAAATCGCGGTGATAATCAAAAGGACCCCAGTCGTTAATTTTCCACGAGTGCACAAGTTTGAATTTTTTATAAATAAATCTAATATCACCTCCAAAACGTTCAATCAACCTTTCATCACTGCCGTTTGATTGTGCATTACCGAAGTATATGTTCGCAATTAAACCAAGATCTGGTCTTACTTTAGAAACAATGCGGGTATTTGATTCCCATAAATCATGGGCAGGGGCTGCATTTGGAAATGCAAAAGAAGTACGATTTTCTAAAAATCCTATGGCAGCATCTTGTGCGGTTGCGTGATGGCGATAAATAAAATCGGTACTAATTGCAAACTTAGCATCTTCAGCCCTGTCATTATCCCATTCGTAAAACCAGGTTGCAGGGGTGGGATCATAGGTTAGCAGCAATTCGCCGGCAACTGTTTCTCTGTTTGCCCTCACTGCAAAAGGATCATCCTGAATATTTCTTAGTCGGCCGGGCGCTTGCACATCATTTGGCATGGCGTCAACAATAGGTTTTTGCCATAAAAAGTTAGGTGCAATTTGAAAATCGCCTGAAGTATAGGTAAAGCCCGAAAGAAAATTGGTTTGGTTACCGCTGCCGCTGTCTTTTAATCTCCATCCGGTAAACATTTTTGTTTGATCGGCACCGCCATTGGCTACCAATCCCATGGCAGCAGATTGTGCGTACCATTTGAAAGCGCCGCTGGCAAAGGTTATTCTCGCTTTTGCTCCCCAGTTATCTTCTGAGTTAATTTTATCAGTATAAATTGTGTATTTAGCTCCCGATTTATCTATAGACTGTAACCATTCATCATTAATTTCAGCAATTTGAAATTCTCGGCCATTTAAAGGTTGGCCTCCCCAAATACCACCAACTTCAAAACCAAAAGCGCCTAATTTTGTTTTCGCATGAAGTGTGGCTTTTCTTGTTTTAGGGAGCGGAATGGCGATTGATGAAACAACATCGGATGCTTCATCTATGTCTTCATGATAAATTGCGCTAAGATCAAATTTACCGATTGTTTTGCTATATTTTAATAAGACTGCCGGATTTGCTCCCCACCAAAGTTGCGGACCAAATGCCACTTTTAATCCTTTTAAACTCCTTTTGCCATCAACTTCAAAACCAAGAATTTCACCATTATAGATGTCTAGGTTTGGACCATAATTTGCTTCGGGATATAAACCGAAAAAGTCGCCTTCATAACCCCACTGGCCATGGCCAGTACGATAAAAACCTCTTAAATCAAACTCTTTTGCGTTCCATTCAAATTCAGCATTGTAAACTTGTACACGATTTAAGTCAGTAACTTCTTGTTCACCTTGATCTGTTTTAACCGTGATTGTTCGCCCTCTATTCTCATAAAAAATCTCATCAATTGGGTTTTCTGCCACATGGCCTAGAACATTAAAATTAACATTTGCACGCATATTTGAAGAAGGATTTCCTTCGATTCCCACAAAATAAGATTGCATATGATCGAAACCCAGTTGATTTGGAAAAACTAATTTATCTGGATTTTCATTATCCGGTGTTGTAATTAAACTGCCCCCGGTGTTATAGGTTGTAAATTCGGCTCTTAAATTGCTGATACGTAATTTGTCATTACTCAAACTTCCTAAAGCGGCTTTATCTCCGCGCGCCCTTAAAACAGCATCCATTATTTGAATATTGTCAAAATGATTTTTAACAAATTCTGGTGTAACACCCGGATAAAAAGGATTTAATTGGTGCGCTTCTTTTAATGCGTAATAAGCTGCACGTGGGTATAAATCATAAAGCCCTCTATTATTTGTTGGTCCTTTGGCACAAATACCAAACCATTCCTCATTCATATTATTCTCGCCAATTTCAAAGTCACTTAAGTAACCGCCATTTGCCCAAGAAGCATTAGTGTCGTGAATATCCAAATTTGCGGTTTGACCAAATTTCCACCAGCCATCACTAAATTGAAATGTAAATCCGCCAAGAGAATTACCGGATTTTCCCATACCATAAGCATTTTCATAAATTTCCTGCCAGTTGCCTAACATATAATAAGCTTGCGATTTCTGATCTTCCGCATTTTCAATAGCGTTAAATGCATCTGCACCAAATTCTGTAAACAAAATTGGTTTATCCAGTTCATCTTTAACTTTTTGAAAGGCATCGCCAAATGACACACCGCGATACATATTAACGCCAAAAATGTCAACATCTTTACATTCTTCCTTTATAATATCCAAAAAAAGCAAATCACCATTACATAAAGCAACAGGAAGTGAATTATCAATTTCTTTCATCACAATGGCCGCTTCATTAAAGAGTTTATACAAATGTTCGGCACGTTTTGTAGATTTTCTGTCTTCCATCGGAATGTTTTCAGTTTCAGCTCCCTCCCAAAACAGACCGTAGTTATTTTCATTTCCAAGCAAATACAACAACAAACCTGGTGTACCTTTATATTCCTCAACCATGGCCTTAACTTCTGAAATAATAAGCTTACGCGCACGAGGATCAGAATATTCCGTATTCACAACCCAAGTTCCATTCAAGGTCAGCCCATAACGGCCAAATGAATGATTGAGCATGGTGTAAATTCCATATTTTTCATAGATATATTGAATCCATTTTGGTTGAATTCCGGTATATTGGCGAATCACGTTAACCCCCATGTTCTTTAATAAAGACATTTCTGAGTCTAACGCAGCCATAATA
>JACUUQ010000240.1 GCA_014859175.1 Lutibacter sp.
GTTGAAATTTACATCGTTGGCGGCATTAGAGGCGTTGAAATAGGCACCGTTTTGGCCGACAGAGATCCGATTACCCGTGAAAATCGCTATCCCGAATTAGAACTGGTGCGTTTGGCCATTCCAAGAAGGGTTTATACCAACAATCATATGGATTATATTGCCGTGGCCTTGAAGAATATTTATGATACCAGGGAAGAGGCAAAATCGGGATATGTTATTGTTGATGAAGCACCCATTATGAGACATTTTACTGCTAAATTTAAAAAAATATAATACCATTTACTCTTTTTTTTGGTACTTTTGCGGAAATAAATTGTAAAAAATCATAAAAAAATGTTATCAAATGCAAGTAAGTATGCTATTTTATCAACGTTGTATTTAGCAGAACATTCAAATGAAGAACGAAAAATTAGCGTAAAGGAAATTGCGGAAAATATTGATGTTCCAAGTCCGTTCTTGGCGAAATTATTTCAGCAACTGGTGCGTGGCAAAATTATTTCTTCCAGTAAAGGTCCGCATGGCGGTTTCTATTTGTCTGAAAAGAATAAACAGAAAAATGTGCTTGACATTATTGATAATATTGATGGTTTGAATAAATTGAATGGATGTTTTTTGGGGTTGAACGAATGTGATTCCACAAATCCTTGTCCGGTACATTTTATTGTTGTGCCTTTTAAAAACAATATATTGGCCAAGTTTAGGGATTTGACAATTATGGAATTTGCAAAAGAAATTGCTGATAAAGGGGATTTTTTAACCTTAAAAAATGTAAGTCCGTCACTCGAGGCGCCTATCTAGTAAAAATTTATGATAAAAATCATAGTTTAATTAAATTGATGTGCATACATTCGCTTTATTAAAAGATAAAAAGGTCTTTTAATAATTAATCAACCGAAAATCAATTAAATCTGTTAAACTATGTTATCTAAAAAACAAGCAAGGGCTTTCTTTCTGGGCGGAACATTGGTGACGTTTCTTGTATTTATAGGACTTACCATTTTTTCTTTCTCCAAAGAAAACGACCAAACAAATCGAGAAAATCTTTCTGCCGACGTGGTTCGGGGAAAAGAAATCTGGGAATCCAACAACTGTATGGGTTGCCATACCATATTGGGTGAAGGTGCCTATTACGCACCCGAATTGACAAAAGTTATCGACCGTTTAAATATTCGATACGACGGAAATGGGGAAGAAGTGATCAAAAGTATTTTAATGTCTCCAGCACCTTGGCAACCGAGCGGAAGAAAAATGGTTGCTTACGGAATGACAGAGCAAGAAGCATCTGATGTGGTGGCCTTTTTTAACTGGATCGGAAAAATCGATTTAAATGGTTTTGATCGAGTGATATCACCATTGGCTAAAGAAAAAATCAATAAATAAACTTATCAATATTATGAAATATAAATCACAAAAAGTAGCCTATTGGTTTTTCGCCCTTTCAATGCTGCTGTTAGTTTTACAGATAACCTATGGTTTTGTCATGGGATTCGCCCGCATCGGGTTCGATAATTTACACGAATTTATCCCTTTTAATACTGCAAGAGCAGTTCACACAAACTTATTGGTAGTTTGGTTATTGTCTGGTTTTATGGGCGCTGCCTATTATATTATTCCCGAAGAAGCGCAACGCGAATTAGTTAGCGTAAAATTGGCTTATGTCCAATTAATAAGTTTGGCCTTGGTTGGCGTAACAGCCATTGTTGGATTTCACTTTAATATTTGGGAAGGAAGAAAATTTTTAGAAATTCCGAGACCTTTGGATTATTTGGTTGTAGTAAATGTACTCTTATTTTTAGGGCTTATTTTAACTACGCTATTTAAGGGAAAACGCCAAACAACAACAGCTTTGGTGCTTTCTATGGGATTGCTTTTTGCGGCATTGCTGTATTTGCCTGGAATGTTGCCTTTCGACAGTCAGGTAACGGATTCGTTTTTCCGTTGGTGGGTAGTGCATTTATGGGTTGAAGGCGTTTGGGAATTGATTATGGGCGGTATTTTATCTTTCTTATTGATTAAATTGACGGGTGTTGACAGAGAAGTTATTGAAAAATGGCTCTATGTAATTGTTGGATTGACGTTCTTGTCAGGAGTTTTAGGTACCGGACATCACTATTATTACATTGGCGTAAATAAAATTTGGCTGATTGTTGGTGGGATTTTCTCGGCATTGGAACCGTTGGCTTTTTTGGCGATGGCATTATTCGCCGTAAATATGTATAGAAAAGGAGAGAAAAAACATCCAAATAAATTGGCTTTATACTGGACGCTTGGTGCTGCAATTGTATCTTTTGTTGGTGCGGGATTGCTTGGTTTTGCACATACTTTACCACAAACAAATATTTATACTCACGGCACGTTAGTTACAGCAATGCACGGCCATTTGGCCTTTTGGGGCGCTTATGGAATGATTGTTTTGGCAATCATCAGTTATAGTTTGCCCAATATGACAGGAAGAAAATTATACGACAGCGCTCGAGGCAGAATGGCTTTTTGGCTTGCCAATATCGGTATGGTTGGTATGACAGTTGCTTTTGGAGTTGCCGGTGTTGCCCAAGTTTATTTAGAACGAAAGTTTAAAATGGATTTTATGCTGGTGCAAAAAGAAATCGCCGTTCACTTTGTGGTTTTGGTGCTTTGCGCTACCATGTTTGCTGTGGGAATCACACTTTACATCATCGATTTTTATAAACATGGAAAACCAAGTGATGAAGCTTTGGAGATCCAAGAGTAAGTGAATTAAATAAATATTATTGTTGTTTTTTTAGATGGATTTCCAGCGTTGATAATTATATTTTTAACCTATTGATATAATTTGAAACGCTGGTTTTTTTATTGCTTATAAAACTTTAATAACCATAACTATGAGTATCACAACTCCCTATTACCACGCAATTGGCAAAGAAATTGAGGTGTTTGAACACGCCTTCAAAAATAAAATTCCCTTTTTGTTAAAAGGGCCAACAGGTACCGGTAAATCGAGATTTATCGAGTTTATGGCGCATAAATTGGATAAGAAATTAATTACGATTTCCTGCCACGAAGAAACCTCTTCAACAGATTTAATTGGTCGTTTCATTATAAAAGGCGCTGAAACAATTTGGTTAGACGGTCCGCTGACGACCGCCATAAAAGAAGGCGCCATTATTTATTTGGATGAAATTGCCGAAGCAAGGCCCGATGTAATCGTCGCCATACACTCACTTACTGATCACAGGCGCGAACTGTTTATCGATAAATTGGGAGAAACGGTGAAAGCACATAACGATTTTATGTTGGTGGCTTCCTTTAATCCCGGTTATCAAAAGGGGTTTAAAGAATTGAAACCTTCAACTAGGCAACGTTTTATAGCAACTTCTTTTGCGTATCCTGAGGCTAAAATTGAAGCGGAAATTTTAGTGAACGAAACCGGAATTGAACTTGACATCGCAAAAAAATTGGTGAATATCGCCGTAAAAATCAGAAACCTGACGGAACTTGGTTTGGCAGAAACCGTTTCAACCCGTTTGTTGGTTGATGCAGCCAAATTAATTCATAGCGGTTTGCCAAAAAGACTGTCGGTTGAAGTGGCAGTTGTGGAACCCTTGACCGATGATTTAGAAGTGACAGAAGCCTTGAAGGATTTGTGTAATTTAATGATTTAAAATAGTACGCATTTTACGGTTGCAGTTGGCAGTTGATGCTATAAAAAAATAAGGCTAAGTTCTCTTTAAAACAGCATTTGCGTATTCTATGATAAAAACAAAGTAAAAAATTATAAAAAATTAATTCAATCGAAATTTGCTTTTAACCGCAACGAGCGC
The DNA here is from genome assembly GCA_014859175.1 of Lutibacter sp. Classification (GTDB taxonomy): domain Bacteria; phylum Bacteroidota; class Bacteroidia; order Flavobacteriales; family Flavobacteriaceae; genus Lutibacter. The sequence continues at coordinate 3,801 of JACUUQ010000240.1, forward strand.
AAAGAAAAA
>JACUUQ010000029.1 GCA_014859175.1 Lutibacter sp.
ACAATAATGAAAAAAAACTAATTTTTAGCAAAAGTAGCTTTTCAGAGCGGACTCATCATTTGAATTTTTGATTTCAAAAAAAATTTCACTGTTTGCCATTTGTTAAAATTCTGCATTTTCTTTAACAAATATTTAAGAATAATTACAGTTCACTTTAATATATTAGGACATTATTTTTAAACATTAATCAGACAAACAATTTTATGACAAAACAATTTTTAAATGGCTTATTGACTTTCTTGTTAATAATTGGGATTTCTGCCAATGCAGAAGCCCAAAAAAAGAAAAAAGGCAAAGACAAAAATGTTCCTGCCGCTCCTGCCCCAAAACCGAAAAAAAACGCAATTGAACCTTACAGCAAAGTTGTTACCGCGGATGCGGTGACCGATGAAGGCTTGTTTAAAGTGCATTTTGTAGATGAAGCTTACCTTTTTGAAATTCCGGATTCATTGCTTGGAAGAGAACTTTTAATGGTAACCCGAATTGCCAAAAACACCTCCAATAATCAAAGTTTTGGCGGACAAAAAACAAATACCCAGGTATTGCGTTGGGAAAAAAAGGACAAACAAATTTTATTGCGGGTAGTTTCACACAATATTGTTGCCGACCAAGAACTTCCTGTTTATGAAGCTGTGATGAATTCAAATTTTGAACCTGTTTTATTTTCTTTCCCAATTAAAGCATTCAACAATGACAAAACTGCAACAGTAATTGACGTTACAGAACTTTTTACTGCGGATGTAAAACCTTTGGGATTGCCTGAATTTATTAGGAAGCAATATAAAATCACAAAACTTGAGCCTAAAAATTCCTATATTGAAAGCGTAAAAAGCTATCCCGAAAATATTGAAATGCGCCATGTAAAAACATACGCTGCCAGTGAACCGCCATCAAACTCGAGCACCGGAATGGTTTCTGTTGAAATGAACAATTCCATGATTTTATTGCCAAAAATTCCTATGAAAAGAAGAATTTTTGACCAACGTGTTGGTTGGTTTACCAGCAGTCAAATAGATTATGGCTCTGAAGCACAAAAAAGCAAAGAAGTTACTTATTTGGACAGATGGCGTTTGGAAGTAAAAGATGAAGATATTGAAAAATTCAAAAAAGGAGAATTGGTTGAACCAAAAAAACAAATTGTTTATTATGTTGACAGAGCCACGCCGGAAAAATGGGTGAAATACATAAAACAAGGGATTGAAGATTGGCAGGTTGCCTTTGAAGCAGCCGGATTTAAAAATGCAATTATAGCAAAAGATCCGCCTACAAAAGAAGAAGACCCTGAATGGAGCCCTGAAGATGCTCGTTATTCCGTTGTAAGGTATTTGGCCTCTCCAATTCCAAATGCAAATGGGCCACATGTGAGCGACCCCCGATCTGGAGAAATTTTAGAATCCGACATTAACTGGTATCACAACGTGATGAGTTTGCTGCAAGGTTGGTTTTTTGTGCAAACAGCCGCCATAAACCCAGAAGCACAAACAGCTGCGTTTAAAGATGAAGTAATGGGCGAATTGATTAAATTCGTTTCCTCGCACGAAGTTGGGCATACTTTAGGATTTCCACATAATATGGGAAGCAGTTCCTCATACCCTGTTGACTCCCTTCGTTCGGCTTCATTTACCAAAAAATTTGGAACCGCGCCTTCCATTATGGATTATGCGCGTTTTAATTACATCGCACAACCTGGCGATGAAGGCGTTGCTTTAATGCCAAATATTGGGGTGTATGATAAATATGCCGCAAATTGGGGATATCGACCAATCTTAGATGCCAAAACTGCTGAGGATGAAAAAGAAACGTTGGACAGCTGGATTTTAAAACATGAAGGTGATCCTTTATATCGATTTGGGCACCAGCAAGCCGGCGATGTGGTTGATCCAAGCTCGCAAACTGAAGATTTGGGGGATAATGCCATCAAAGCCAGCGCTTATGGAATTGCAAACTTAAAAAGAATTGTGCCAAACCTTATAAAGTGGACTTCTGAAAAAGGAAAAAATTACGATGATTTGGAAACAATGTATGGCCATGTATTAGCGCAATTCAACAGATATATGGGCCATGTTTCGTCAAATTTAGGAGGTGTTATTGAAACTTATAAAACTTCGGACCAAGCAGGCGCTGTTTACAAACACGTTGACAAAACACATCAAAAAGAATGTTTAAAATTTGTTAATAAAGAATTGTTTGAAACGCCTACCTGGTTAATCGACAAAGATATTATTGGTAGAACTGAATATTCAGGAGTTACTGAGCGAGTTAGAGCAACACAAGTAAGAACTTTAAACAATATTTTGGATCTTGGAAGAATGATGAGAATGATTGAAAATGAAACCTTAAACGGCACTAATTCATATTCTTTAATTGCGATGATAAATGATTTACAAAACGGTATTTGGTCTGAATTAAAAACAGGCAAAAATATTGACACTTACCGAAGAAATTTACAAAGAGCTTACGTTGACAGGCTTGGTTATTTAATGACTGCCAAAGACGTGAAGCCAAGCGGCCGAAAATCGAGTTATGTAAAAACAACTTCTGTTACCGTAAATCAATCTGATATAGTTGCCGTTGTTCGCGGAGAATTAAATCGTGTAAAAGCTGCCGCACAAAGAGCTGCACTTGCCGCAACCAATACCAACACGAAATATCATTTACAGGATATTGCCAAGCGTGTTGACGGATTTTTAGATCCGAAATCTTAGAAAAAAAAGCCATAAAAAAGCTCCCTGAAAAGAAATTTTCAGGGAGCTTTTTTTCTTTATTTGTTAACCACCCTATCCCAAGCCTTTTCCGAAGGAAAGAGAGCTTGACTTAGCTTCCAGAGAAAAATATTTCTTATTTTTAATTCTTCGTTTTAACTTAAACTGATTACTATTAACTTTTAATATTTAATATTTAATATTTAACGTTAATTTCCTTGTTCAAAAATAACATCAACAGGAATATTGGCTTTGCTTAGCTTATCCAAATCACGTTGTAAATCGGACGAAATTATTCCTTTATCATCAACCAATTTAACAACGCCGTCATAATCACCATTTCCCTGCAAGGTCAAAATTAAGTATGATAGCTGGCGTATTGCCTCATCCATTTTATCGTAATTCACTTTGTAAGTGCCATCTGCATTTTTTGTAAATGCGCCTTTTTCCTTAAAAAAATTAAATCGAATCATATTTGCTTTTCCGTGTGCGCTTGAAGCACCAAATCGTACAGATCGGAAAATACCTGCCATAAAAGTGGTCATATAATCTTTGATGTCGCCCTCTAATTCTCCTTTTTTACGCAATTGCTGCACCATATACAATCCTAAAATATCGGCTTTTCCTTCTTCCAAAGCAGAAGCTTGTTCTTTTAAGGCTTTTCTAACGGAGCCTTTACTGTTGATGGTGTTTTTGATGCCCAATCCGTGAGCCACTTCATGAAACATGGTGTTGGCAAAAAAAGCATCGAATGTGATGTGTTTTTGTTGGCTTGAATCGATTAAAACTTCAGAAATTGGTTTTAAAATGATATCAAATTTGGCGCGCATCGCATTTTTCAACTGCAATCTTCTTGTTCCTTTTTGCAATTGAACGGTTTCATCATTTGGCAAATTTATGGCGATGGTTTTGCTGCCCGCATTGCAATCGCCGGCATAATAAACAACATCATAGGCATTTAAATCGGAATCGGTTCCGGGAATTTCACTTTTATAAGCTTCCGAAACCGGAAGTCCGCTTTGTAATTCCGGCAAAAAACTCGCGAATCGTGCCAATTTTTCACTCCAAACCTGATCTTTTATCAGCACAAAAGCTTCGTGAGCCGCTTTATTTCCATAGAGCTGATCTTCATAAGTTTCAATTGGGCCAATCACAATATCTAGCGTATTGGTTTTCATATCCATCCAAGCCAAATCGCTGGCTTGATATTTATCGTCCAAAAAAGCTTGAGCTCGTAATTCCAAATAATTTTTAAGTCCTTCATCATCAGCTAATTTTGCAGCTTCCAACAATAAATTGGCAACTTCTCTCACTTCATTTTTAAACTGAACATGATAAGGGATTGAGTACAATTTACCTTCTTTATTTCTTCTGATAAAAGTGTATAGACTCAATTTGGTTTCATCAGTAAAAGCATCAAATTCCAATTTTGTCATATCAGCCGGATAAAAATTTGCGCCTGCAGGTTTGTTTCCAACACCATCAACAAACGGTTTATTTCCATCGAGCCTGTCCCACGGACCGTAATTTATTTCGACAAATTTTTTGGTGTCTTCATTTGTAATACTGTCCAAAAGCTGTTTTTTTTCGCCATAGGCCTCAAACCAAAATAATTTATTCATTATTGATGCTGCTTTAATTAGAATTGGAAACATTTTGCGTTCATTTTCTGTTAAAACATTTAAATCTGATGTCAGCTTAAAAGTGGCATATTTACTTAGTTTCATTTGCATATCTGTCCAATTTTGTTCAACGGTGACTTGTTTTATGGGTTTACGTGCGCTGTTGTTCTCTTTGCAAGAAAACAACACGATTGCGACGAGTATGATGCTAATTTTCTTCATCTTCTTGGGGTAAATTAATGGCATCCAAAATTTCCTTTATTCTGTTTTCATCGGTATTATAAATGGGTTCTGCTGCTTTTTTATGCGGAAATTGTTCAATCATTAATGTTGAAGAAGGGAAGGCAAATTCGACGCCTAAACTATGGGCTAATTTCAAAATCTTCATATGCAAGGCATGTTTAGAGGCTTGCTCATTATTCCAATCCAAATTCACGAAATAAATATTCAAGAGGATAGACAAAGATGAGTCGGCAAATCCAACAAATTCAACATTAAAAGCATCTGTTCTGGTTGATGGTTCCAATTCAATAATTCTTCTGATGCCTAGCACAAAAGCTTCAATAAGTTCGGGAGGCGTATCATAACGAATGCCCAAATTTGTGGTGTATCGGCGGAAAGAGCGCAAACCCTTATTGTTCACCACCATTTCCGAAAGTTGGCTGTTGGGAATCTGGAAAATTGTGGTATCGGCGGCTCTAACTGTGGTTGACCTAAAACCAACCGTTTCAACTGTTCCGATTACAGTTCCTGCTTCAATCCAATCGCCAATATGAAAAGGTTTGTCCACAAAAATCATAATGGTTCCTATAAAGTTTTTAACCGTGTCCTGTGAAGCCAAAGCAATTGCGATGCCGCCAATGGAAGCACCTGCAATAACCGTAACGGGATCAACGCCAAAAAGTGTCAATAGTTTAAGCAATCCGCCAAATATGACAATTCCCATTAAGAAATTCCGCAATACAGGCACCAATTGATCATCCAATTTAGAAACGGTAGATTCGGCATATTTACCATAAATACTCATGATAACCAACACCAATTTCATGAATACATAAATCCAAAAAATAACCACCATAATGTTTATGGCCAAAAGAAGAAAGTTATTGACATCAATATGCAGCACCAAAGAAGGCAATGTGTTTTTGATAAATGCCATTAAAATCAATAATACAACCGGACGCGTGAGTTTTTTCAATGAAGATTTGATTTCTTCATTCGATATATTAATGATTAAATTTTGTGATTTATTCAATATCAAATAAACAATTTTTCGCAAAATATAAAACAATCCGACACTGACAATCAGTAAAATCAGCAACCCGAAGTATTGCCAAAGTTCAACATTAAAAAGTTTTCGGTGTCCCACTTCAGGAATTATTTCCTGCAATTTTTCAGAATACCAAGGATACATCAAATCATAAATTTCCAAAACTTTGCCCGAAGTTTCTTTGGAATAATACCAATTATCTTCAATTTTTTCCAAATATATCTCGGGCATTTTGTTTGGAAATAAGAGGTATTGATTTCCGCTTTTGGTCATTGTGGTATCTGAGTACATGGGATTGGCAGGCACCTTGCTAAAATCTACTTTAAGTCCTTTAGCATCCATAATTGTTTTTAATTTGATTGCTATTTCCTGCGCCTCCAAGCTGCCATAACCATAAATAGTTGTTGCGGCTTTTTCAGAATCGTAAGAGCTAGATTGCAAGAAATATAAATGGGTTGAAATGGTGGCGTTTGGATTGCTTAAATCGACTTTAACTTTATTTTGGGCAATTAAAGAAGCTGAAAACAATAAAAAAAATAAGAATAATTTTTTCATTATTTATTTGTTTAAAGTAAAAACAAATTTAGGAATTAAATTAAAGTCCTAAATTTTTGATGTTAAATTATTTTGCTTTATTTTTTTTGAAAAATTTCCCTTTGAATGTTGGCTTAAAGGGAACGGCGTCATTAAAAGTGTTTTTGGCCGGTGCATTTTTATTTTTTCGCCAGCTGTTATTCTCTGGAAGCAATTTTTGCAGCAAATCTGTTCTGCCAACTTTTGTGAGCGTATTTCTTATCCATTGCTGATTTTCTTTTTTGTACCAAAAGAAAAATTTGTGTTGTTCGTCTTTTTCTTGTTTGGTTCTTGGCGTTTTGGTCGGTTTCATGGTGTAAGGATGATAACCGCTGTAATAAATAACAGTAGCAACTGTCATTGGCGTAGGCGTAAAACCCTGAACCTGTTCCAATTGAAAGCCCATGTCTTTAGTTTCCGCAGCCAAATTTGCCATATCTTCCAATTCACAGGCCGGATGGCTGGAAATAAAATAGGGAATCAATTGCAGATTTAGTTTTTTACGCATATTTATGGCATCAAAACGCTCTTTAAACTTATGGAAATAGGTAAAAGAAGGCTTACGCATCAATTTCAACACATTGTCCGACGTATGTTCCGGCGCCACTTTCAATCGGCCTGAAACATGGTTGGTCATCACTTCTTCCGTATAAGCGTCCAGCTCTTTTGGATCGGCCAATTTATTGAATTCCTGCACTAACAAATCGTGCCTAATTCCACTTCCGATAAACGATTTTTTTACTTTCGGATGCTTGTCAACTGCTTTATAAAGTTCTGTCAAAGGTTTGTGTGAAGTGTCTAAATTATGGCAAATCACTGGAGAAATGCAAGAAGGCGAAACACATCTGTCGCAAATTTCTTGCACTTTTCCTTTCATTTTATACATATTTGCCGATGGTCCACCGATATCCGACAAATACCCTTTAAAATCGGGCATGTTCGCTACTTTATCCACTTCTTTTAAAATAGATTCCTGACTTCTGCTGGCAATAAATTTCCCCTGATGTGCGGAGATGGTGCAAAAACTGCAGCCTCCAAAACAACCTCTGTGAATATTTATGGAAAATTTAATCATTTCAAACGCGGGAATTGGCCCGCGAAAATTGTATTTTGGATGTGGAAGGCGCGTGTAAGGCAAATCGAAAGAAGCATCAATTTCAGCTTCAGTCATTGTTTCGTAAGGCGGATTTATGACCAACGTGTAATTGCTCACCTCCTGAAAAATCCTGTCGGCATGCAATTTATTGGATTCTTGTTCAATCACTTTAAAATTTGAGGCGTAGGATTTTTTATCCTTTAAACAAACTTCATGAGAATTGATGGTTACATCTTCCCAATTTTTATTTTTAGGAATTTCATCACCTTTATCAACCAAAAAAGCAGTTTGCTTCACTGTTCTTAAACTGGAAAAGGGCACGCCTTTTTTCAATAAATTCACAATTTCGTGCAACGGTTGTTCGCCCATTCCGTAAACCAGCAAATCGGCTTTTGAGTCGATTAAAATGGTTGGTTTTAAGGTGTCGCTCCAATAATCGTAATGGGTAACACGGCGCAGTGAAGCTTCAATTCCGCCAATTAAAACAGGTACTTCAGGGAATTTCTCCTTTAAAATAGTTGAATAAACGGTAGTTGCATAATCAGGTCTAAAACCTTTATCGCCGTTTGGTGTGTAGGCATCATTGTCGCGTTTTCTTTTGCTGGCGGTGTAATTGCTCACCATTGGATCCATGCAACCGCCGGTAACGGCAAAAAACAATTTTGGCGTGCCCAATTTGGTAAAATCCTGCAAATTGTCGTACACACTTGGTTGCGGCACAATCGCAACGCGTAAACCATAACTTTCCAAAAGACGGCCAATAACGGCGGCGCCAAATGCAGGATGATCCACATAAGCATCGCCTGTAAATAATATTACATCGAGCTCATCCCAACCTCTGAGTTTCACCTCTTTGTTTGTGGTAGGTAACCAATCTGAAAGTTTATTCATCATATTTTGCAAAAATACGCTAAAAATAATAATTCAAAATTATTTCTTTTTATAGATGAGGAATTAGGGATTTCCAATTTAATGAATCAATTATAAATATAAAATAGTTCATTTTTATTTGAAACCGCGTATTCTATTATAAAAACCAAGTAAAAAATAAAAAAAATAAAAAAATTCAAAAGAAATTTATTTAACCGCAATGAACGCAAAGAAAATACGCAAAGCACGCAATTTGTTTTGGTTAACATCTGATTACACCATTTCAAAATCGTAAATCAAAAATCAGATATCGTAAATCAATTTGCGTTAGGGATTGCAGTGAAAATCCTTTTTAGCGGTTTTTACCGTTAAAAAGATTATAACGAAAAGCCCGACCGCTTTTTCAGCGGGAGCGCCCACCAAAAGAAAGGCAGGCCACAAATATTATTTAAAAAAATATGAACAGTTTTTTCAGCAGTTTATTTTGTGACATTCAATTCTTGTCCGATACTGATTTCATTAGAAGCCAACGCATTGATTTTTTTGAGCTCTTCAACCGATAATCCGTATCTTTTTGAGATGTTGTACAACGTGTCGCCTTTAACAACAATGTGCTGGGCCAGGCTCATATTCTCCACTTTTTTGAACGGTATTCCCAGAACTTCCGCATCATATTTGTGCAAATCATATTTTTCGATTAACCCGATTAATTTTGCGGGATAACGCCTGTCGGTTGCATAACCGGCTTCACTTAAACCTTGCGCCCAACCAACATAATCGCCGTCTTTCAATTTAAATAAATTGGCATAACGACTTCTTGTGGTTAAAAATAATGAGTGGTCTCGAAAAGAAATTAATGGATCTTTGTAAACCCTGAAGCATTCGCCTTTTTCATCATCGTCGTGCAAAGTATGCTCCCCTTCCCAGCCTTTGTGGCATTTTATGCCGAAGTGGTTGTTAGATCTTTTGGTAAGATCGCTGTTGCCGCTGGAAGATTCTATAATTCCCTGGGCCAATTTTATGCTGGCAGGGATTTTAAATTCCCGCATTTCTTTCATCGCTTCATCTTTATAAGTATTGATATACTCAATGGTTGATGTTGCAATGGATTTTGTTTCAATTGCTTTTTCTGTTGGCGCACTTTTTTCGACTGAAGCCACCGCTTTCTTTTCAGTTGGCTGAATTTTATGCTTTGAGTGAACAACTTTTTTCTTGGAATTGCAGCTTGATAAAAACCCGATAGTCAACAAACAAATTAAAACAACTTTTAACTTCATATTTATAGTATTTGCGCTAAATTTTTCTTTTTTAATAACAAATTCATTCCCTCTATTCCCTGTAAACCGCCCGTATGAATTGCCAAAATTTTGGTTCCTTTTTCAAAAAAATCATTTTTGATCAAATCCACAATACCAAAAATCATTTTTCCTGTGTAAACAGGATCTAAAGGGATTTTTGTTTCACTTTTAAATTTGTTGATAAAAGTAATTAATTCTTCTGAAACTTTTGCATAACCGCCAAAATGATAGTTGGTATTTAAACTCCAATTTTCCGTTTTTAGTATGTATTTTTTGATTTCATATGGTAAAAAATCACCTTTTAACGCCGGAAAACCAATTGCTTTTTGATGATTTTTTAGCGAATTTATTATTCCGGATATGGTTCCTCCTGTGCCAACTGCGCAACAAATAACATTGTATTTTGCATCTTCCTCAGTCAGGATTTCTTCGCAGCCTTTTACGGCAAAATTATTTGTGCCGCCTTCCGGAACCAAATAAAAGTCGCCAAATTTTTCATAAAGTGCGGCGATAAATTCGGGTGAAGTTTTGTTTCTGTAAGCTGCCCTGGAAACAAATTCAAATTGCATATTGTGTTCTGAAGCAAATTTCAAGGTTGGATTATTTTGAGTTGTTTCGGCCAAATTACTGGCCAATTCATCACCTCTGATAATTCCGATTGTTTTAAGATTATAGGCAAATCCGGCCGCCGCGGTTGCGGCAATGTGGTTGGAATACGCGCCTCCAAAAGTAAGCAAGGTGCTTTTTTGCTGTTTGGCGGCTTCGGCTAAATTGTATTTTAATTTTCTGTATTTATTTCCTGAAATAAACGGATGCAGTTCGTCTTCGCGTTTTATAAAAAGAGAAACACCACTATCTTCAATTTCAGAAAAGTGAATTTGTTGTATGCGGCTATATTTATTCTCTAGGAACAATTTTCTGTTTTTTCTTCAATTTCCGCCCATTCGTCCATCAACTTTTCCACTTTGATTTTTTTTGCCTTGTAGTTTTCAAAAAAATTTGGTTTGGTTGATGTTGCTTCATAATCCTTCACCAAAGCTTCATCCATTTCCGAAATTTCCTTTTCTAATTTATCTATTTGAGCCTCAATTTTAGACAAGTGATTTTTTAACTTTTTAAGTTCCTTGTCTTCGTCTCTTGACAAATTAGAAACTTCTTTTTTGGAAGCATCCGTTTTTTTGGCAACAACAGTTCTTTTTTCAGCTTCACGCAAATTTTCTATCTGATGTTGTTCCAAGAAAAAGTCGATATCGCCCAAATATTCTTTAATTACTTTGTCCTTAAAACCATAAACTGTTGTGGCCAATCCCTGCAAAAAATCCCTGTCGTGCGAAACCAAAATTAAAGTTCCCTCAAATTTTTTGAGCGCCAGTTTCAATACGTTTTTTGAAGCTATATCTAAGTGGTTTGTGGGCTCATCCATTATCAACACATTGAATGGCGACAACAACAATTTGCACAATGCCAATCTGTTTCTTTCACCACCCGACAACATTTTCGCTTTTTTATCCACCGTATCGCCGCTAAACAAAAACGACCCCAACATATCTCTTACTCGCGCTCGGTTAGTGTCTGTTGCGGCATCTTCCATAATTTCAAGCACCGTTTTTTCCGCTTCTAAATATTCAGACTGGTTTTGGGCAAAATAGCCGATTTCCACATTATGGCCTAATTTTAAATGGCCGCCGTGCGGAATTTCTCCCACCATTATTTTTGCCAAAGTCGATTTCCCTTGTCCGTTTTGGCCAACAAAAGCGATTTTACTGTTTCTTTCTATCAGCAAATCAACATCTTCCAACACATGCTTATTGCCGTAACTTTTCGATAAATTTTCAGCTTCAATAACAATTTTGCCTGGTTCTTTTGAAATCTGGAACTTCACATTCATCACCGCATTGTCGTCATCATCAACTTCTATGCGCTCCACTTTATCCAACCTTTTTATTAAAGATTGCGCCATGGTTGCCTTGTTGGCTTTTGCCCTAAATTTATCTATTAAAACCTGTGTGGCTTTAATTTCTTTTTCCTGATTTTTTTGCGCCTGTAATTGTTTTTCTTTTATTTCACCTCGAAGTAACAAGAACTGCGAATATGGTTTTTTGTAATCGTAAATCTTTCCCAAAGAAATTTCTATGGTTCTGTTGGTGACATTGTCCAAAAACATTTTATCATGCGAAACCAAAACTATGGCTCCGGAATATACTTTTAAGAAATTTTCCAGCCAAATAATAGATTCAATATCCAAATGGTTTGTTGGCTCATCCAGCAATAAAATGTCATTTTCTTGCAACAACAACTTTGCCAGCTCAATCCTCATTCTCCAGCCTCCGGAAAAAGTATCCGTCAGTTTGTCAAAATCTTCTCTTTGGAAGCCCAAACCCTGCAATATTTTTTCGGTATTTCCTTGGTAATTATAACCGCCCAACAATTCATATCGGTGAGAGAACTCGTTTAAATTAACCATTAAATCGTGATAATATTCACTTTCATAATCGGTTCTCGTTACCAATTCATGGTTGATAATTTCCAATTTTCCTTCCAACTGTTTAATTTCTTCAAAAGCCTGGTAGGCTTCTTCCAAAATTGTTCTTCCTTCAACAAAATCAATATCCTGACGTAAAAATCCGATTCTCACCTCTTTATCAAAAGCCATGGTTCCGCCGGAATTTTCAATATCCTTAGAAAGCACTTTTAGCAAAGTGGATTTCCCTGCGCCATTTTTGCCGATTAATCCAATTCTGTCACCTTTATTTAGTTTAAAAGTAACTCCTGAAAACAAATCGGAACCGGCAAAAGAAACCGATAAATTGTGTACGTTAAGCATTAATAGTATATAATTTAATGTAAATTTGTATGCGTTTTAAAAATCGTACAAAAGTACTACAAATAAATTTGGCACTCAATTAAAGTTTAAATTTATTAATTGGCTGAATTATAATCAAATAAAATAATAAATGTTTAAAAAAGGAAGCAAGCTTTACAGCATTTTATTCAATAAATGTCCGCGATGCCACGAAGGCGATTTTATGAAAGAGAAGAATATGTTTAAATTGCACAAAGCTTTTCAAATGCATGAAAATTGCGCAAAATGCGGATTAAAATATATGATGGAACCTTCCTTTTATTATGGTGCCATGTATGTAAATTATGCGCTCACCGTTGGAATTTCAATTGCAACCTTTGTAATAGTTACCCTGTTTTTTGACTTTAATTTGGTGGACAGTTTTATCCCGATAGTAATTGCATTGGTTTTAACAGCGCCTGTTACAATCAGGTTTTCAAGAATAGGATGGATCAATCTTTTTGTAAAATACGATCAAAACGCCATCAAATCTAAAGAAAACGAGCAGTAGAGGTTTCTTTATCCAGCGCAATTCCATTTTCTAAATAATCATAAAGTGCTTTTGCAAGCGTTGGCGCAATCATCACGCCGCGCGTTCCAAGTCCGTTTAAAATTGCCAAGTTTTGATGTTTCGGATGTTTTCCCGCCAATGGCCTTCTGTCTTTAACCGTTGGTCGTATTCCGGCAACCTGTTCAACAATGGTGTAAGGAACCGTAATAAATGTTTCCAATTTAGCTGTCAGCTCGTTTTTGCCATCTTCCGTTGGAAGCTGTGTTTTGTCTTTCCAATTAAAAGTGGCGCCAACTTTATACAAATTATTTCCTAGCGGAAACACAAACAAAGCCGCTTTTATTAAAAAATCGACGTTTAAATTGGGTGCATGAATGGTAATTAACTCTCCTTTAGCTTCTTGCATAGGCAATTCATTAAAAAATGGATTATTTTTTAAACCGAAACCTTCACAAAAAACAATTTTTGATGCCATTACATCTTTATATTCAACCCTGTTTTCATAAATTTTTAAGGATTCATATTGAAAACTTTCATTCCTGATTAGTTTTCTTTCCGATAAATAATTCCGATAATCTTCAAGCAACGATTTTGTGTCGATTCTTCCGGTATTCAGTAATTTCCCATAACCAAAATTGGCCAAAACACCTTCGTGTTTTTCCTTTATTAATTTGGTGGACATATAATTGGAAAGCGCCGGATTGTCGCAGGCAGCAAACCAATTATTCTGTTCTTCAACCGATTTAAATACCCGATAAATGTCTAATCGATAATCATATTTTTTATTGAATTGAATTTCCAATTCCTTATAAAAAGGCAAAGCGATTTGCAATTGTTCCGCTGCATTCCAAACGGGCGTAAAGCGTTTTAAAACTACCGGATTGTAAACGCCGCCAGCTACCATGGAAGAATTTTGGGAATTGTCCTCAAAAACCAAAAATGATTTTTCATTTTTTTTCAATTCTTTGGCAAAGGCCAATCCAGCCAATCCGAAACCAACAATAATATAATCTGCTTGCATGGCGTAAAGTTACTTTATAAAACAAAAACTCCCGCAATTTGCAGGAGTTTTAAGATTTCGCTATTAATATTGTTTAGTAATTCCACATATTAAGTTCTTTATTTCTGATGTCATCTTTAATTTTATTAGACTCCAACACTTGAAATAAGGCATTTCCTTTAACGTATTGATCCACATCGCGATCGCCGTAAATATTTTCTTCCTTATAAATAATTGAACTAAATCTACGGGCATTTAACAAATGGTCATAAGAAATTGGATATGCAGAATTCTTTTGATTGAAAACTTTTGCCTTGTGAAGCACCTCTCTTGCATCGGGAAAATAGACCCAAAATAAGGCCAATTCTTCTGTTCCGCCAGCAATCTCTTCTCTCCCCATAGTTTGCACATCTGGCGCAATAGGAGCCAATGCAATCAATCGATACTTTAATTCGCCCTGTCGTTTGTCAAAATACCAAAGTCCTTTAATTTTAAATCCTTCAATATCTTGGGAGGTTAAATTAATTTTATCAATATATTCATCAATATTTTGGTTTCCGGCATTCATTTCGTCAAAACCGGCATCAGTAGTGTCAATTCTAAAAAGCTTGCTGTTAATTTCAGCTTTGGTCATTTTGGCCGTAAAATAGGAATCGTCATAAATCTCTGTGATATCACCATTTTTGATGCCTTTTAACAAGGTATCAAACAGAGATCGGCGATCTAAAGACACATTCATAGTGTCAACAGGATAATAAAACGGCATATTAATTCGCTCATTTAAATCAATATATTCCCAAACAACTTTAGACCAAAGAATATCTCTGTCGTCAACATATCCATAGACCAACGGCTTATCATTGTCCACGGCTTTTTGAGCTTCCGTTTTTTTTCCAATATCAGAAGGTTTCTTGGCATTCAGCAAATTTGACTGCGCATACAAGGTATTAAACAGCACAAATGCCAAAATAAAAGTTCCAATATTTTTCTTATTCATCATTTAAAATTTATTTTATTGTATTTCAATACTTACTGCCGAAGCGTCTTTTATTTTATAAGAACTGTTACCTGATAACGACGATTTTATGTCGAATATTGTAATCACATCACCTCTTTTTGCTTTTGCGATTGCTTTTTTGGCTGCATCGTTCATTTTATTTCCGCTAACAACCACAGCCGACTGCCCAGGCACTTTAAGGGTAAATCCGGAGGTGTTAAGCACCAAATCAAAATCAAAATCAGGCAACTCTGCACTAACGGTAGAATTTTCCAAACTTGATGAAGGCATTTTTACATAACCCGATTGTTTTCTTATGGCTCCGCTAGGGGAAGGAATATCCTTAATCCTAAAATCTTGTGATGAACTAACCGGTTGCCCGTTAGGCAATTTTCCTGTAACGTTTATTTTAACTTCTCTTCCTGTGCCCGGTGTCATAATATATTTACCGGTTCCACCTGCTTTAGATAATCCAGCTCCAGATGCACTCACTAAATTATCAGGTATTCCTGGGATTGAAATTGTCATTGGGTTTGGCACTCCCCTGTAAACAACATTCATTTTATCTGCAGAAATTACAGCACTGTTTGGTTTTGGAATAACGGCGTAAGAACTGCTAATTTCAATTTCAACAGGCTCCCCATTTTCGATAAAAACAAATTTTCCTTTTATTTCACGTTCACCAACTGCTCCAGCCGGAAAATCTAAAACTGCTCCTCCATCTACAATAGTTGTTATTTTTTGTCCATTAACCACTACTTCAGAAGGAACCAAAGACGCATCATAACGTCCCAAAACTATTTTTCCTTTAAAGTTTTCACCTTGAAAAAAGGCGGATTTTTCGGGAATTAAAATTGTTTTGTAATTGGACATAGAAACATCGCTTTCCAATTGTCCGCCCAATAGGGTACCAAATATATCAGATTGTGTTGTACGGATGTCGGTTTGCATAGAGGTTAAGTTGGTGATTGTAGAAATCAAGGGAAATCCTTCATACCTATTTTTTAACCAAAGTTGTTTGCCGCTTTTTTTTGTTTCTTGAGGAGAGGTGTCAAACCTGTTTTTAATGGTTGCCGCTAAAGGGCTTTCTTCTCCCAAAATTTTAATTATGGCATCTCTATAGCCGTTTATTTGGTCTAAAAACTCCTGACCTTCCGTTGTAAATTTATCCCCTGTAAAAAAGTGTTGATCAACAATTCCTGTCGGATCCATTGTTTCATAGTCTTTCAAATCTTTTTGATCTTTAAGAAAAAATTGCTTTTTTCCTTCTAAGTAATCATTGAACTCTGAAGATAACTTATCAACGGCTATTGCTTTTGCATGGAGCTCGCTGTATTTTTCGGGCTGCTCTGCCGCCTTTGTTGCCAAATTTTCCAGCGTTGCCCTATTTTTTTCAAAGGCCGTAATATTATTCTCTGTAAGTTTTTCATTCATATATCCGAATGCAGAAAGCACTTCCTTAGACATTTGCATCGCAATCATTGAGATGAAGACTAAGTACATGATGTTAATCATTTTCTGCCTTGGTGATAATTTACCTGAAGCCATACCAATTAGTTTTTGTAGTTAATAATTTTTTTTCCAACTAATTAGTTTTTAATTGACATAGCAGATAGCATACCGCCATATACGCCATTAAGTGAAGATAGGTTTGTTGCCAAAGATTCCATTTGTTCTTTTAGCTTGGTTGCATTTTCAGTTACCTCCAAATTAATTTCAGCTTGTTTGCTGGAACTTTCCACTTGAACTTTGTACAAGCTATTTAAGGATTCCATTTGTGCAGCGGCCAAAAACATTTGTTCGCTGTATTTGTTGGTTGCAGCAATAGAATTTACTGCGGGAGCAATATTTTCTGCAGCTCCTTTAAAATTTTGAATGCTTTCGCTTAAACTTTGCATTAAACCGGAATCAAGTTTTGCATCTCTAAGCATATCGTCTAATTTTTGGGATAGTAATCCTTGGACTTCTTTTGCTTGTCCGGCTTCTTTCTCACGTTTGTCACCACCGGCCAATTCAGGATAAATTAAGGTCCAGTCCAAATCTTCTTCAACAGAATCGAATGCAGACACAAAAAATACAATGGCTTCCACAACCATACCAATGGTTAACATTTCACTGCCTAACGGCCAGTGTTGAATTTTAAACAACGCCCCTAATATTACAATAGATGCACCAATTCCATAAGCGTAATTAAATAATTTTTTTCTATTTTTTGATTGTGCCATAATAAAGATTTTTAGTTTGTTAGTTTTATTTTTGGTTGATTTTATTTTCCGTTTATGTTGGTGCCAAGAAAATCTTGCACTGTCCTAAATCCAATATAACTTCTGGCAGAGTCGGCATACTCATAATCCCGGGTGCTTACTTCCAGAAAATAGGCTACATCTTTCCAAGAACCTCCACGGATTACTTTTCTTTTATTTTTATCAATTTCCACATTCGGGTTCATTGTAGAACCTATGTAATAGGATGCTTCACTATATGCGGTATTTGTCCATTCAGATACATTGCCCGCCATATTGTACAAACCATAATCATTTGGAAAATATGATTTTGCTTCCATGGTATATAAAGCGCCATCAACGGCATAATTACCCCTAGCCGGTTTGAAATTTGCTAAAAAACAGCCTCTGTCATTTGTGGTATATGGCCCTCCCCAAGGATATGTAGCGTTTTCAAGTCCGCCACGCGCCGCATATTCCCATTCTGCCTCAGTCGCCAATCTAAATTGTGGAATTACGGTTGGATTTTTCTTGGTGCTTAAATAATCGTTTTTCTTTTTGGTTCTCCAACGGCAAAAGGCTTTAGCCTGCATCCAAGATACCCCAACTACCGGATAATCATTGTAGGCTTGGTGATAAAAATAATCTTGGTGCATTGGATCATTGTACGAGTAATTGTAGTCTTTAATCCAAACGGTTGTATCAGGATATACCGATACCACTTCTGTTTTTATAAAATCTCTTCTATTTCCCTGCTTTCTTCCTGCATCTTCTTGATCTAGCCAAGAATATTTAAACTTTAATTTTGCTGGATTTACCATTCTTCTGCCTTCAAAACTATCTTCGAGAGGCATTAAAATTGAATCAATCATCACTTCGGCATATTCTTCACTTGGAAATTTGTTGACATCCCATACTATTTTTTCCTTCCAGTTCAACATTTTACCTTGTGTAGGGGAATTAATATCTCCTAAACTTCCGTAAGTTTTCATCATATATTTTTGATAGGGAGACATTTTGGAAGAGTCTATATCCATAAACTGATAATCTTCCAAAACAATATCTCCATCCGAAGACATCAATTCAGAAAATAATGCCAATTCTGTTCTTACAATAGAATCCCGAACCCAAAAAACGAATTCTTTGTATTCACTGTTGGTGATTTCAGTTTCATCCATATAATATGGACGCACCGTTACTGTTCTTGTAGGTGAATTTAAAGCGCCTGCAACATCTTCGCTTTGTTTACCCATTGTAAAAGATCCTCCGGGTATTAAAGTCATGCCTAAAGGTTTTTGGGAATGCCATTTACCGCTTGATCTTACGCCAACTAATTCTCCTTGATCGCTAGATCCACAACTATATATAACTAAGACCAGTAAAATATACAACGATATTTTCTTCATATTTTTTTTCTTAATCCTTTAAGGCAAACGTATTACTAATTATCTTAAAAAACAATATTTAATTTCTTCTGTTTAAAACAAAATTAAATACGTTTTAGTATGTTGCGCAACTTTTTTTTACACCAATTTTTTTAGCGTTTTTAGCCACCTGTCCGGGATTTCCTGATTGGTGGCACTAATATAATCTTGATACGCACAAGGTATTAACGCATGTCTTTTAAATTTATTACTTTCATTCAAATTAATTTCCATCCACCAACGACCGCTTTTGTTGCTTTTATAAAAATTGAGCACTTCATTTTCAATTGGCACAATATATTTTTGGTAATTATCCAATAATCCAAAAGGATAGTCATTTGCCCTATAATTAACACCTTCAATAAAATACCAAATCATTTGTGAAATTAACTGGGCAGTTTGATTTTTAACGTCAAATTTTGGATTGTATTCAAAAATGCCGAATGATGTTACTTTATCGCTGATGCCGGCATATCTTGAAATGGCGCAAATTTCTGCACCTGTAAAACCATTAGGCGTCGCATTGTTGTTTGCGGGCGCATCAGCATTTTTAACTGCAGATAAATCTATGCTCACAATATCGGCATCGCGTAAAACAGGCTCAACCAATTGGATTGCGCTTGAAACTTCCCCCAATCGGTAAGCTTCAAAAAATAAACCATCCAACAAATCGAGTTCATTTTGTGCGTTAAAATAGGTTTGATACCCAATATTGCTGAAATTAAATAAATTATTTGGCCGGTTCATAACAATCTTACTTAAATAAGATTGAGAAGTTAATTCGTCTTCAATAGTGCCTAAATCAAACTTGTTATCCACAGATACTATATTTACCGTTTGTTCCAGCTTGTCGTAAGCCCGGTAATTTGAATAGGTTAAATCCTGTCCGCCACCAATAATTATGGGGATTATCTTATTTTTTATAAGGTATGTCAGTAATTCTCCCAGCGCAAAATAAGTGTCTTCAATGGAATTTCCCTGCGGAATATTCCCAATGTCGGCAACGCTAATCGGCCAATTTCCCGGAAATAGTTTGTAAAGTTCTTTTCTGATTTCATTTAAATTGGAACCGGTTTCGTGGTTTCCAATTGCCGATCGGCCTTCTTCAACGCCAACAATGGCTATTTTTTTATTTGCCAGATTTGGGAATCCATTTTGTGCGGAATAAATTTCGATACATCGGCCAAAAGATTGATCGGATTGCAATTTTGCCTGTTCCAATAGCTCATCATCAATAGGTTTAAGGTAATCGAAATTCATTTTTTTTTGGGGTTGTAAGATTTCTTTTCCGACGGCAATATAATAAAAATATTATTTTTTCGCCGTTTTTCCTCTTGTTGTTTTCTTTTTGGGTGCGTTTTTCTCAATAATATCTTTAACATCTTGCAATGTTAATTTACTTGGATCCACTGTTTTCGACAATTCAATCTTTGTTTTTCCTTTTAAAATATTTGATCTTCCCCAACGTGCTTTTTCAACAGAAATCCCTTCTTCAGGCCAATGATGAATGACTTTTTCTATGTCTTTCCGTTTTTTTTCTTCAATCAATTCAACAACATCTTTTTCGGTTAAATTATCAAAATCGTATTTTTTATTTACGTTGATGTAAAGTCCGTCCCATTTCAAAAACGGACCGAAACGTCCAACGCCTTTTTGCACCGGAATATTTTCATATTCACAAATTGGCGCATCGGCTTTTTGCTTTTCAATAATCAATTCAATGGCGCGATTTATGTCAACCGACATCGGATTTTCATCTTTCGGAATTGACACAAACATTTCGTCATATTTAATATAGGGACCAAAACGCCCAACTGCAACCACCACTTCTTTTCCTTCATAACCGCCAATTGTTTTTGGAAGTTTAAACAAATCCATCGCTTGCTCAAAAGTGATGGAAGTCAATGTTTGGTCGCCCTGCAAACTTGCAAATTTTGGTTTTTCTTCATCTGTCGCTTCTCCAATTTGAACCATAACGCCAAATCTCCCCAAACGCGCATACACATTTTTGCCGCTTTCGGGGTCAATGCCCAATAAACGTTCTCCTTTTGCCCTGTCGGCATTTTCGGCAACATCAGCAACCATTGGATGAAATGATTTGTAAAAATCTTTAATCATTTTAATCCAATCTTCTTTACCTTCTGCAATATCATCAAATTCCGATTCCACTTTTGCGGTAAAACCAAAATCCAAAATATAGGTAAAATTCTCTACCAAAAAATCATTTACAATATTTCCAATATCTGTAGGCACCAATTTCCCTTTATCTGAACCTACTTTTTCGGTCAACATTTTCTCAATGACTTCACCGCCTTTTAATTTCAACTCGGTATAGCTTCTGTCTTCACCTTCAATGGTTCCTTTTTCAACATATTCTCTTTTTTGGATGGTTGAAATTGTTGGCGCGTAGGTTGACGGACGCCCAATTCCCAATTCTTCCAATCTTTTTACAAGCGCAGCTTCCGAATAACGGTAAGGCGCTCTCGTGTAACGCTCGGTTGCGGTAATGGATTTATTGGCTAAAACTTCACCTTTCGACAATTTTGGCAACATTCCTTCCTGCTCTTCATCTTCATTGTCAGTTCCTTCCAAATAAACTTTTAAAAATCCTTCAAATTTAATGACTTCACCATTTGCAGTAAAAACCTCTTTATTATTGGTGTTTGTAATTCTTACATTGGTGCGCTCCAATTGCGCATCGCTCATTTGTGAAGCGATGGTTCTTTTCCAGATTAAATCGTACAACCTGTCCTGATCATAATCAATTGAAACCGACTGCAAACTCATACTTGTTGGCCTAATGGCCTCGTGAGCTTCCTGCGCGCCTTTATCTTTGGTGTGAAAACTTCTTGGTTTGCTGTATTCTTTTCCGTAAGAGGAAATAATTTCTTCTTGCGCCTCAATTTTTGCGTCTTCCGATAAATTAAGACTGTCCGTTCTCATATAAGTGATCAATCCGGCTTCATACAAACGCTGTGCAATCATCATGGTTTTGGCAACCGGAAAATACAATTTTCTGGAAGCTTCTTGTTGCAATGTTGATGTGGTGAATGGCGCTGCAGGAGATTTTGTGGCCGGTTTGGTTTGTAAATCGTCAACTTTAAATTTGGCGTTGATGCACGAATTTAAAAAAGATGCCGCTTCTTTCTTTGAATCGAAATTCTTCGGCAAAGAAGCTTTGAATTTCTTTTCTTCCTCTGTAATAAACTGGGCCATTACTTTATAGGAAGCCTGCGGAACAAAACTTTTAATTTCGCGTTCTCTCTCAACAATCAATCGAACAGCAACAGATTGAACTCTTCCTGCCGATAAGCCGCCTTTAATTTTCCGCCAAAGTACCGGCGATAATTCATAACCAACCAAC
>JACUUQ010000241.1 GCA_014859175.1 Lutibacter sp.
GTGAACCTTGTTTGTAACGGAAAGCCCGACCCGCCTTTTCGGCGGGGAACGCCCACCAAAAAGGCGGGCAGGCCCAAAACATTTAGATAAATATTGCTGACCTTATTAGAATTAAACCTTAAAAATCTAATTGGTCAACTAAAAACTTAAGTTCCCACTTCAGGAATGCCTGCGAGGAATGAGTTAGAGGGCTTTTTATTTATCGCCATTTACTTCTTCTGAATCTAAAATGGCAATGGTTGGTTCTTTAAAATCTTCCTTGTTTGCAATATTTTTTTCCAATGAAAGCAACAATGACGGCAACAACAATAAGTTGGAAACCATTGCAAATAATAAGGTTACGGAAACCAAACCACCTAAAGCAATGGTGCCTCCAAAACTTGAAGCAGTGAAGACCAAAAATCCGAAAAATAACACAATAGAAGTATAAAGCATACTTACTCCGGTTTCGCGCAGGGCATTGTAAACAGATTGTTTAATTCTCCAATTGTTTATTTTTAATTCTTGGCGGTATTTTGCCAAAAAGTGAATGGTGTCATCGACTGAAATTCCAAAAGCGATACTAAACACCAAAATGGTTGACGGTTTTATGGGAATCCCCAAATAACCCATTAAGCCCGCCGTTATTAATAGCGGAAAAATGTTGGGAATTAAAGAAATTAAGATCATTTTAAAGGAACGAAAAAGAAATGCCATAAAAATAGCGATAAGAAAAATTGCCAGCGAAAGCGAAATTACCAAATTATGGATTAGATAGTTGGTTCCTTTTAAAAAGACCAATGCTTTGCCTGTCATAGAAACATCGTAATTTTCTTTTGGAAATTCTTTGTCTATTTTTTGTTGTAAGCGTTCTTCAATAATTTTCATTTTATCGGTGCCAATATCCTTCATAAATGTTGTTATTCGGGCAAATCTTCCTGTAGTATCTACATAGCTGTCAAGCAAATTGGTATCGGAAGTTGCCCTTTTGGCATAAGACAAAATCCAGTTTTTTTCTTGGTTGGTGGGTAACTGATAAAACTTGGGATCACCTCCGTAAAAAGCTTGTTTTGAGTATTTTACAATATTTAATATAGAAATAGGTTTTGATAATTGCGGAATTTCATCAATAGTTTCTTCCAGTTTATCCATGCGCTTTAGCGTGCCCAAATTCATGACACCTTTTTCTTTTTTGGTGTCAATTATGATTTCTAAGGGCATAATGCCGCCAAATTCTTTTTCAAAAAATACAATATCCTTGAAAAATTGTTTGCCTTTTGGCATATCTTCAATTAGGCTTCCTGAAACTTTGATCATATAAATGCCAATAATGCTCGCAACAATCAATATAATTGTTGATGCATAAACTGCAATTCGGTGATTTCGCACGATAGATTCCATCCATTTTACAAAAGCTTCAATCCACCTTCGCTCTAAATGTTTTAGATGCTTTTCTTTTGGCAAAGGCATAAAACTGTACAAAATTGGAATAACGAACAAAGCGATCAAAAATATGCCTATAATGTTTATGGAAGCAATAGTTCCAAACTCTTTTAAAAGTTGACTTTTGGTAAAAATAAATGTTGCAAATCCGGATGCGGTGGTAACGTTGGTCATTAATGTGGCATTCCCAACTTTTGAAATAACCCGTTGCAATGATTTTGCCTGATTTCCGTGTTTTTTTACTTCTTGCTGATATTTATTTATTAGAAATATGGCATTTGGAACACCAATTACAATAATTAAAGGCGGAATTAAGGCCATTAAAACCGAAATTTCGTATCGGAACAATCCTATAAATCCGAATGCCCAAATTACCCCAATGGTTACTACCAAAAGCGTAATTATTGTTGCCCTGAAAGAACGGAAAAAGAAAAAGAAAATTAACGAGGTAACGCCCAGTGCCAAGCCAACAAACAGCCCAATTTCATCAATGATGTTTTGGGAATTCATGGTGCGGATATAAGGCATTCCTGAAATACGAACATCAATATCGCTTTCCGCTTCAAATTTTTCAATTGCAGGGTTTAATATATTGAAAATAAAATCTTTACGCGCCGGCGTATTCACAATATCTTTTTTGAGATAGATGACAGATCTTATGGTGCCTGTTTTTTTATTGAATAATATATTGTCGTAAAACGGAAGATTTTCAAAAAGTTCGGTTTTAATTTTTACAATTTCTTCCTGGGTTTTTGGTTCATCTGTGTAGAGCGGCACAAAATCGAATTTTTCTTCATCAACGTTTTTTTTCAGTTCTTGAATATCTCCAATGCCAACCGTAAAGTCCACTTCTGAAAAATCGTTCAATTTCTTGGTTAATTGATTCCAATCGTTAAAGTTTTTTGGGGTAAAAAGTTTGGTGTCTTCAACCGCTAAAATGATCAAATTGCCTTCTTCGCCAAAAAGTTTAAGAAACTTGTTGTATTCAATATTAATTTTATGATTTTCAGGAAGTAAGTTGGCTTCTGTGGAAGAAATGCGTATATATTGCATTTGCGTAGCCATAAAGTATGTGAAACCGGCAATTATAACTAGGATTAGATACCTTCTTTTTAAAATAAACCGCGTAAGCCTTGTCCAAAAATCCATTCAAAAATATTTCTGCAAAGGTATAAAAATAGATTGTCCTAAAAGTATTTGATTAATTAAATCCCAGCCCAATTTTATAGGTTAGTTTTACTGCTAAATTATCGCTCCACGCTGCTTTGATATTGGCGCCATACCTGTAAAATGTGCCAATTCCAAAACCTTTAAACAAACTTTTTAATTCAAACCCATTTTCTAAATATCCGTTTTTTAAGCTTTTAAATGCCAAATCATTGTGATACAATGGGTTGTCGATTTCGCCGATGGCGGCACTTGCAACAAAAATTAACTGCGGTTTAAATTTCGACCCGAATGAAAAAGGTTTTAAGGCGTGCTTGATATGAATTGCGGCAAATCGGTCGGAAATAAATTCATTATAGCCCATAGTTTCAAAGCTGTTGTTACTTGCAAATCCGATTCTTTTTGCCCAAGGATTTTTAAATGAAGCGTTGGGTGTTGCATTAAATAAATGAGAGATGGGCGCATCTCCAAAAACAATTCCTCCTTCTGCCACAAGATATGTGGTCGCTTTTTGCAGCCGTTTAATTTGATGTGTTGCCCTAAAATTTAGTTGCATAAAGTTGAAATCGCTGTCCAACACATTTTCAAAACTTTTGGTTGCCTGAAACGTAAATTGCGGAAATTCATTTTTTACGGTTAATTTCCCGATTGGCGAATTCATATAAGTGCTTTTCGGATTGTACTGTAATCCAAAAATGGTCGTTGTTAAACGATATTCTGATAAATTTTTGTCAGATGAAATATACCGATAATTGAACATTGGCTCGTAATCTCCGGTGCTTAATTGAAATTCGGCTTCTAAATTGGGGCGAATGTCATGTTTTAAATCAATGTTCAGTGTTTTATAATTGTATAACTGGTCAATATATATATTTCTGAGGTTCAACAAACTAAAAGTGGTGTTTATTGCAATAAAATCCAAGGAAGCCGCTTCTTTTAAATCGTTGGCATAACTAGCGCCAAGCCAAGTATTTGTGCTTTTTTTAAGTCGGAACGAGGTACCTAAAGTGTACTTAAAATCGGTGTCTTTTGTACCGTAGGCAAGATATGATTCCAGTTTAAAGGTATTTGAAAAGTTCGAATT
>JACUUQ010000242.1 GCA_014859175.1 Lutibacter sp.
TGTGGAAGCGAAAATAAAAGAAGAAGGCCTGCTGGAAATTTTAATCACGGCCGGATTTGAATTGCGCGAGCCAGGCTGTTCAGCCTGTTTGGCGATGAACGACGATAAAGTTCCTGCCGGAAAAGTGGCGGTAAGCACATCAAACAGAAATTTTGAAGGACGGCAAGGTCCCGGTTCAAGAACCATGTTGGCAAGTCCGTTAGTGGCAGCAGCAACCGCAGTTACCGGCGTTTTAACCGATCCTAGAACTTTATTATAAAGCCCCCAACCCCCGAAGGGGGAATTATAAAAGTGAATGATAAAAATATTTTTTCAAAAATTAATAATGATAAATTGTTATCGATTATCGGCTAATATTTAAATAACCAATAACCGTCACCCTGAGCGCAGTCGAAGGGCAATAACATATAATGTACAACATATAACCAAAAAACAATGGCTTACGATAAATTTGAAATATTAAAAAGCACCGCAGTGCCTTTACCTGTTGAAAATATAGACACCGACCAAATTATTCCGGCGCGTTTTTTAAAGGCTACAGAGCGCGTAGGCTTTGGCGATAATCTTTTCAGGGATTGGAGATACAATCCAGACAATACGCCAAAAACCGATTTTGTATTGAACAATCCCGTTTATAAAGGGAAAATATTGGTGGGCGGAAAAAATTTCGGTTCGGGTTCTTCAAGGGAACACGCCGTTTGGGCCGTTTACGATTACGGATTCAGATGCGTGGTTTCAAGCTTTTTTGCCGATATTTTCAGGGGAAACTGTTTAAATATTGGTGTGTTGCCTGTTCAGGTGAGTGCTGCATTTTTAGACAAAATTTTTAAGGCGATTGAAGCAAATCCTGAAACTGAAATTGAAGTGAATTTGCCAAACCAAACCATTACTTTATTGGAAAGCGGCGATCAGGAATCATTTGAAATCAATTCCTACAAAAAGGAAAATATGCTGAATGGCTATGACGATATTGATTATTTAACAAAAATGAAAGCGGAAATTCAGGAATTTGCAGAAGCAAGGCCTTTTTAAATCCATAATTTATAACCCAAGTGAATTCCCGTCATTTTTCTTTCGCAGGAAAAATTTCAATAAATATGATTCGACATGAAAAAAAGAAAAATTGAAATCATGGACACCACACTTCGCGATGGGGAACAAACCTGCGGAGTTTCATTTTCGGCAGCAGAAAAGTTGACCATTGCAAAGCTTTTACTGGAAGAACTTCATGTGGACAGAATTGAAATTGCATCTGCAAGAGTTTCGGAAGGCGAATTTCAGGCGGTAAAAAATATCACGGAATGGGCAAAAAAACATGGCTATCTGGATCGCGTGGAAGTGCTCACTTTTGTTGATGGCGGCCAATCGATAGAATGGATGAAAAAAGCTGGCGCAAAGGTCCAAAATTTACTTACAAAAGGCTCCTTAAATCATTTAACGCACCAGCTTAAAAAAACACCGGAGCAACATTTTGCGGAAATAAAAGAAACGATTGAATTGGCGCAAAAGGAAGGAATCGCCACCAATGTATATTTGGAAGATTGGAGCAACGGAATGCGAAATTCACAAGAATATGTTTTTCAGTATTTGGCATTTTTAGCTGCACAACCCATCTCCAGAATTTTGTTGCCTGATACGCTTGGCGTTTTAACGCCAAAAGAAACCTATCAGTATTTTTCAAAAATAACAAAAAAATATCCAAAGTTGCATTTCGATTTTCACGCGCACAACGATTACGATTTAAGTGTGGCGAATGTCATGGAAGCCATCGATGCTGGCGCAAAAGGATTGCACATTACCGTGAACGGAATGGGAGAACGCGCCGGAAATGCGCCCTTGGCAAGCGTTGTTGCGGTTATCAACGATTTCTATAAAAATGAGGTTGAAATTTCTGTGAAAGAAACCTCCTTATATTCTGTGAGCAAACTGATAGAGGCTTTTTCGGGCATCAGGGTTCCTGCAAACAAGCCGATTGTCGGTAAAAATGTGTTCACACAAACTGCCGGAATTCACGCCGATGGCGACAATAAAAATAATTTGTATTTCAACGATTTGTTGCCCGAACGCTTCGGAAGAAAACGCTCCTATGCCTTGGGGAAAACGTCGGGAAAGGCGAATATTGAAAAAAACCTGCAGGAATTGGGGCTCGAATTAAACCAGGAAGATTTAAAAAAAGTGACCCAGCGCATCATTGAACTGGGCGATCAAAAGGAACTGGTTTCCAAAGAAGATTTGCCTTACATCATTTCCGATGTGCTCAACAGCAATCTGTATCAGGAAAAAATCACTGTTGAATCCTACGTTCTAACACATTCCAAAGGCTTAAAACCTTCCACAACAATTGCTGTAAAAATGGACGGAAATTTGCATGAAGAGCACGCGTATGGCGACGGGCAGTTTGATGCGTTTATGAATGCCTTGCACAAAATATATAAAAAAAAGAAAAAAACATTGCCAAAATTGGTGGATTATGCCGTCAGGATTCCGCCGGGAAGCACTTCCGATGCTTTGTGCGAAACCATTATCACCTGGGAAAATGCCGAAAAAAGGTTTATTACGAGGGGACTGGATTCAGACCAAACAGTGTCGGCAATTAAAGCCACCCAAAAAATGTTGAATATTTAAAATAATAAAAATTTGGGCGTTCCCCTGCGGGTCAGGCTATCGCTACTCGCAATTTTTAGCGATGAAAAAACGCTAAAAATTGCTCAAACAAATAGTTTGCCCTGGGCGCAGTCGAAGGGCTCTATCCTTAACGCGGGTTAATTAATAATTAATGATGAATAATTCAAATTAAAATGGTTTTTTTAGCGCACTTAGCGTTTAAATAATGCAAAAATCTAAAATCCAAAATTTATAATTTTTCAAAAAAAATAAACAACTATATATGAAATTAACAATAGCACTTTTAGCCGGTGACGGAATCGGTCCCGAAGTAATTGCCCAGGCCGTAAAAGTTTGTGATGCGGTTGCGGTTAAATTCAACCATGAAATAATCTGGAAACCTGCCCTTACCGGCGCTGCGGCGATTGATGCCGTTGGAGATCCGTATCCCGATGAAACGCATGAAATTTGCCTAAATGCCGATGCGGTGCTTTTCGGCGCAGTGGGCCATCCCAAATATGATAATGATCCATCCGCCAAAGTGCGCCCGGAACAAGGCTTGCTAAAGATGCGCAAAAAATTGGGATTGTTTGCGAACATACGTCCTACCTTTACTTTTCCTTCGCTCATAGACAATTCTCCTTTAAAAAGAGAACGCATCGAAGGCACCGATTTGGTTTTTTTGCGTGAACTGACCGGCGGCATTTATTTTGGTGAAAAAGGGAGAAAAGATGGAGGAGAAACAGCTTACGACACTTGTACATATACAAGGGAAGAAGTGATTCGCTTGGCAAAAAAAGGCTTCGAATTGGCGATGACACGCACCAAAAAATTGTGTTGTGTGGATAAGGCAAATGTATTGGAATCATCAAGATTGTGGCGAGAAACCGTGCAGTCCATGGAAAAAGATTATCCGGAAGTCACCGTTTCCTACGAGTTTGTTGATGCTGTTGCCATGCGTTTGGTGCAATGGCCAAATTCTTACGACGTTTTGATCACTGAAAACTTGTTTGGCGATATATTAACA
>JACUUQ010000030.1 GCA_014859175.1 Lutibacter sp.
TCAAAAAGAACAAACTATAGATCACGCACTTAGAGCTACCTGGCAATCAGTGGCTAAAATGTATAATGAACAGGCCGCCAAGCACGACAGCACTATGGCAATGGCCTTTGTTTTATTGAATGTAGATATTGAAAGTGGAACACCGTCAACCGCGTTGGGACCTTTAATGGGCATGGAACCCACCAGTCTTTCACGTATTTTAAAAAGTATGGAGAAAAAAAAACTGATTTACAGAGAAAAAAACCCAATAGACGGAAGAGGAATTTTGATTAAAATTACGGAATTCGGGCTTGAAAAGAGAAATACATCTAAGGAACACGTTTTTAAGTTTAATGAAACCATCAGAAAAAACATTTCTGACGAAAAAATAAATCACTTTTTTGAAGTTACGGAAACAATAAATAATTTGATCAATAATAGAATGGTTTTTGAAAATAATTCGACTAAATAAAAAATAAACACTTTTAACTTATGAAAAGACCAATAAAAAAAATAGCTGTAATCGGATCGGGCATCATGGGATCTGGCATTGCTTGTCATTTTGCAAACATTGGTGTAGAAGTTTTGCTGCTCGACATTGTTCCGCGTGAATTAAATGACGCAGAAAAAGCAAAAGGACTCACCCTTGAAAACAAATTTGTTCGCAACAGAATTGTAAATGACAGCTTAAACGCTTCATTAAAATCGAAACCCTCGCCTATTTACAACCAAAAATTTGCCGAAAGAATTATTACCGGAAATTTAGACGATGATTTGCATAAGATTAAAGAAGTAGATTGGATTATTGAAGTTGTTGTTGAACGATTGGACATCAAACAACAGGTTTTTGAAAAAATTGAAAAATTCAGAAAACCAGGCACATTGGTTACTTCCAACACATCTGGAATTCCAATAAAATTTATGAACGAAGGAAGAAGCGCAGATTTTCAGCAACATTTTGCCGTTACCCACTTTTTTAATCCACCACGCTATTTAAAACTTTTTGAGGTGATTCCCGGACCAAGCTGCAAACAGGAAGTTGTGGACTTTTTAATGATGTACGGTGAAAAATTCTTGGGAAAAACTTCGGTTTTGGCAAAAGATACGCCTGCTTTTATTGGAAACCGGGTTGGTATTTTCGGAATTATGAGTTTATTCCACCAAGTTAAGGAATTGGGATTGACTATTGAAGAAGTTGACAAATTAACTGGTCCCGTTATTGGTCGGCCAAAATCGGCCACTTTTAGAACGGTGGATGTGGTTGGCTTGGACACCTTGGTTCATGTGGCAAACGGTATCTATGAAAATTGCCCAAATGATGAAGCGCACGACTTGTTTAAACTTCCCGATTTTATCGATACCATGATGAAAAACAAATGGTTGGGAAGCAAAACAAAACAAGGATTCTATAAAATGGTTACTGATAATGGCAAAAAAAATATTCTTTCGCTGGATTTAAATACCTTAGAATACCGCCCAAATAAAAGAGCAAATTTTGCAACGCTTGAACTTACCAAAACAATTGACCATGTTATTGATCGATTTAAAGTTTTGGTAAAAGGAAAAGACAAAGCCGGCGAATTTTACAGAAAGAATTTCGCGGCGATGTTTGGCTACGTCCAAAACCGTATTCCTGAAATTTCAGACGAATTATACCGATTGGATGATGCCATGAAAGCAGGTTTTGGATGGGAACACGGACCTTTTGAAATTTGGGACGCCATCGGTGTTGAAGCTGGAATTGAATTGATGAAAGCTGAAAACCTGCCTGTAGCAAATTGGGTGACCGAAATGCTTGAAAGCGGAAATAAAAGCTTTTATGCCGTAAAAGATGGCGCAAAATATTACTATTCCATTCCGTCTAAAAATCAAGAAAAAATTCCTGGGCAAGACAGTTTTATCATTCTTAATAATATAAGAGAAGCAAAAACAATTTGGTCAAATCCGGGAGCTTCCATCCAACATTTGGGTGATGGCGTTTTAAATATCGAATTCCAATCGAAAATGAACACATTGGGCGGCGAAGTTTTACAAGCCATCAATAAAGGTATTGATTTGGCGGAAACAGAATACGAAGCCGTAATTTTAGGAAACCAAGGCGCAAATTTCTCCGTTGGCGCAAATTTAGGAATGGTATTTATGATGGCCGTTGAGCAGGAATATGACGAATTGAACTACTCCGTAAAATATTTCCAGGATACAGTAATGCGTTTGCGTTACTCTTCCTGTCCAACCATTATTGCGCCGCACGGACTTACGTTTGGAGGCGCTTGCGAAATGAGTATGCATGCCGATAAAGTGATTGCCGCTGCGGAAACGTACATTGGTTTGGTTGAATTTGGCGTGGGAATAATTCCAGGTGGCGCAGGTTCAAAAGAAATGGCGTTGAGAGCTTCAGAAGGCTTGTTAAAAGACGACGTTAAATTGAATAAATTGCGTGATTATTTTATAAACGTGGCAACTGCAAAAGTGGCAACTTCAGCTTATGAAGCTTACGATTTAGGTTTCTTAAAAGAACATAAAGACCTAGTTGTGGTAAACAGAGACCGGCAAATCGCAATGGCAAAGCGTCACGCCATTCAAATGCTTGAAGACGGTTACACACAGCCAATTTCTAAAAAAGCATTGGTTTACGGACAACAGGCTTTGGGAATGTTTTTAGTGGGAACCGACAGTTTGGAAAAGGGACATTATGCTTCTGAACACGACAAGAAAATAGCCAATAAACTAGGTTATGTGATGGCCGGAGGAAATTTATCGGAGCCAGCTTATGTTTCAGAACAATACTTATTAGATCTTGAACGGGAGGCATTTATGAGTTTAACTACCGAGCGTAAAACCTTAGAACGTATAGAGCATATGTTAAAAACCGGTAAACCATTAAGAAACTAAAAACTTAAAAAAAATGAGAACAGCATATATAGTACAAGGATATAGAACGGCCGTGGGAAAAGCGCCAAAAGGAGTTTTTAGATTCAAACGACCTGATGAACTTGCCGCAGAAACCATTGAGCATTTATTGAAGGATTTTCCTCAGTTGGATAAAAAAAGAATAGATGACGTGATGGTTGGAAACGCCATGCCTGAAGCAGAACAAGGTTTGAATATCGGACGATTAATTTCATTGATGGGATTAAAAATTGAAGATGTTCCGGGAATGACCGTAAACCGTTATTGCGCATCTGGATTGGAAACAGTGAGTATTGCCGTGGCTAAAATACAATCCGGAATGGCCGATTGCATTATTGCCGGTGGTGTAGAAAGCATGAGTTACATTCCAATGGGCGGTTATCGTCCGGTTCCCAATTATAAAACGGCCAAAGAAGGCAACGAAGATTATTATTGGGGAATGGGTTTAACTGCGGAAGCGGTGGCAAAACAATTCAAAATTTCCCGTGAAGATCAGGACCAATTTTCTTTTCAATCACATACGAAAGCTTTAAAAGCGCAAGCTGAAGGAAAATTTACCAGTGGTATTGTTCCCATCAACATTGAAGAAGTTTATATTGACGAGAACGGAAAAAAACAAGTAAAAAATTATTTGGTTTCTAAAGATGAAGGTCCGAGAAAAGAAACATCCATAGAAGCTTTATCAAAATTACGTCCGGTATTTGCCGCTGATGGTAGCGTAACTGCTGGAAATTCCTCACAAATGAGCGATGGCGCCGCTTTTTTGTTGGTGATGAGCGAAGAAATGGTGAAAGAATTAAATATTGAACCAATTGCCCGAATGGTATCGTACGCAGCCGTTGGCGTTGAACCAAGAATTATGGGAATTGGACCGGTAAAAGCGATTCCAAAAGCGCTGAAACAAGCAAACTTGACTTTAAAAGACATTGATTTAATTGAACTGAACGAAGCTTTTGCATCGCAATCTTTGGCAGTGATGCGTGAACTTAGCATCAACCAAGAAATTGTAAATGTGAATGGTGGCGCTATTGCATTGGGCCATCCGCTGGGTTGTACCGGCGCCAAACTTTCTGTGCAGTTGTTCAATGAAATGCGCAGCAGAAAAAGCAAATACGGAATCGTAACCATGTGTGTTGGAACGGGCCAAGGCGCAGCTGGAATTTACGAATTATTAAAATAAAACAATCGGGCTTTTTTTTAGCAGCCAATTAATTAAAATTAAACATCAAATAAAAAATGGAAACAATAAAAGGAGGCGAATTTCTGATCAAAGAAATTAAATCGGAGGATATTTTTGTATCGGAAGAATTCAGTGAAGAACAAAAAATGATGAAGGAAGCGGTGATTGAATTTATAGACCGAGAAGTTTGGCCGCACAAAGAACGTTTTGAAAATAAAGATTATGCTTTAACGGAATCAGTGATGCGAAAAGCCGGAGAATTGGGGTTTTTGGGCGTTTCTATTCCTCAAGAATACGGCGGAATTGGCATGGGATTTATCTCAACAATGCTGGTAACTGACTACATGTCCTCTGCAACAGGTTCCGTAGCAACTGCTTTTGGCGCCCATACCGGTATTGGAACAATGCCAATTTACTTTTATGGAACAGAAGAGCAAAAACAAAAATACTTGCCAGCTTTAACCTCAGGTGAAAAATTTGGTGCCTATTGTTTAACAGAGCCGGGAGCGGGAAGTGACGCCAATTCAGGAAAAACTACAGCGCAATTAACCGATGATGGGAAACACTATAAAATTAACGGACAAAAAATGTGGATTTCAAACGCAGGTTTTGCTGAAATTTTTATTGTTTTTGCACGCATAGAAAACGACAAAAACATTACCGCTTTCATTATGGATTTCGATAAAAAAAATCCAAATGGCGTTACTTTGGGTGCAGAAGAAAATAAGCTTGGAATTACATCATCATCAACACGTCAGGTGTTTTTTGAAGACACATTAATTCCTGCTGAAAATATGTTGGCCGGACGTGGTGAAGGTTTTAAAATAGCGATGAATTCCTTAAATGTTGGCCGCATAAAATTAGGTGCTGCCTGTTTGGATGCGAGCAGAAGAATTATCACCGAATCGGTTAAGTACGGAAATGATCGCATTCAGTTTAAAGTGCCAATTTCAAGTTTTGGGGCCATCAAGAAAAAATATGCTGAAATGTGCACCAAAGCTTTTGTATTGGATGCCGGAAGTTACCGTGCCGCAAAAGACATTGAAAATATGATTAATGCGCTTTTGGCCGAAGGAAAATCGCACCAAGATGCAGAATTGTTGGCTTTTCAGGAATATGCCATAGAATGCGCCATTATAAAAGTTTTTGGTTCAGAAGTTTCCCAATTTGTTTCTGATGAAGGAATCCAAATTTTCGGCGGCATGGGATTCTCTAAAGACACACCAATGGAAAGTGCCTGGAGAGACGCGCGTATCACCAGAATTTATGAAGGAACCAACGAAATTAACCGATTATTAACCGTTGGAATGCTCCTTAAAAAAGCGATGAAAGGTGAGATCGACTTGTTGACGCCAGCCATGGAAGTGGGCAACAGTTTAATGGGAATTCCATCTTTTGACACGCCCGACTTTTCTGTGTTGTTTTCCGAAGAAAAAGAAATGATTGCCCGATTGAAAAAAGCTTTTTTAATGATTTCAGGAAAAGCAGTTCAAAAATTTGGCATGGATTTAGACAATCATCAACAATTGGTTTTGGCCGCAGCCGAAGTGATGATTGAAGTTTATATGGCAGAATCTGCCATCTTAAAAGCTGAAAAAGTAGTGAAATTTACTTCAGAAAAAGAAGCGGAAGTTCAAATTGCCTTGGCAAAATTAAACTTGTACAATGCTGTTGACAAAGCAAATGCCTTCGGTAAAGAAGCTATTCTATATTTTTCTGAAGGTGATGAACAACGCGTTATGTTGATGGGTTTAAAACGATTTACCAAATATGTGAACAACCCTAACCCAATTGCATTGCGAAATGTGATTGCCGAAAAACTGATTGCCGAAAATAATTATTGTTTTTAGGAATTTATTATTTAACACAATACCAGTTAAAAGCTGCAACAAAAATGTTGCAGCTTTTTTTGTCTAAATCCTTGAAATAAGCGATTATTTTTGTAAATTTATAGTTGATTCCAAAAAAATCACACTACCCCAATTGTTTCATTATTAAATCTATAATTATGAATCGAGCATTTCAAATTTTGATATTTAAAGAAATGATTGTTGGCGAACCTGCCTGTCCGGCAGGCAGCAGCTGTTACCGCTAAAAAATAAAATTTAAACATATGAAAAATAACATTGGAATTTGGATAGACACGCACCAAGCAGTGCTTATTAAACTTTCAAACGGCAATCAAACCGTGAAAACAATTGAATCCAATATAGACACCAGAGTGCGAACGCCTGGAGAATCAAAAAAATATGGAAGATTTGGAGGGCAGTATCTAACCTATGAAAAAAACTGGGAAAATAAAAAATTGGCGCAAACCAATGAATTTCTTAAAGTATTATTGAATGAAATTGAAAATTGTGCTGCTGTTGTGCTTTTCGGTCCGTCAATTATGAAAACTGTTTTTGAAAAGGAGATCAAAAATAACCTAAACCTTATTGGTAAATTGACTGGCGTTTTTGATGCAGATTCAATGACCGAAAATCAAATGGTGGCCTGGGTGAAAGATTTTTATAAAAATAAAAAGTAAAATCTGCCGGAAAAAGAATAATTGGAACAATTTTCGCTAATATTATCCCAACTACTATAATTAGCGATTCTCGATTTTAAGGTTTTGAGCGCAAATAAATTATAGTCTATATTTGAAAATCTATAATTTATAAACTTCATCTTATGCAAATAAAACCAATTTTAATTTCAATTTCATTGCTAATTTCAAGCTTTGGCTGGGCGCAAAAACAGGACATTGACATCATTAAAACAAAAAATGGCACTTTACAAATTCAGCCAATTTTACACAGCAGTTTGGTGTTCTCCTATAACAATAAAACCATTTATGTTGATCCATATGGTGGCGCAAAAATGTACAAAGGCATCAACGCTCCCGACATTATTTTAATTACCGACACTCATGGAGATCATTTAGATTTTAAAACATTGGATTCCATTGACACTTCAAAAGCAATATTTATACTTCCTGAAGAAGTGGCAAAAAAATTTCCTAAAAAATATGGTGCTGAAATTGTGAAACTTCAAAATGGCCAGGGAGTTCACCGATTGGGTTTTTTCATATCTGCAATTCCTATGTATAATTTTCCGAAAGAAACAAACGCTTTCCACCAAAAAGGCAAAGGCAACGGTTATCTTTTAACCGTTGACGACAAGCGAATTTACATTTCGGGCGATACAGAAGATATTCCAGAAATGAGAGCACTTCAAAATATCGACATCGCTTTTGTTTGTATGAATTTACCGTATACTATGGATATAAAGCAGGCTGCAAGTGCGGTTTTAGATTTTCAGCCAAAAATTGTGTATCCTTTACATTACAGGGGAAAAGACGGATTTAGTGACGTGGAAGCCTTTAAAAAATTGGTAAATTTAAAAAATAAAACCATAGAGGTGAGATTGAAAAATTGGTATCCCAGCAACTAATTTTATTGAAAATTCGCATCAAAAAAATTATTTTAAATTCGATTAATCGCTTTGTAAAATAGCTTTCTATTTGCTTCTTTTTATTACATTTGATAAAATTCATTCACAATTTTATTTGTGCTTAAAAAATTTAAGATGAACATTTTATCAAAAATAATAAGTTGCTCAATTATTTTAACGGCAATCAGCTGCTCAAATAAAGATCAGGCTTTAGAAGCTGAAAACGCAATCAATGCAACAGATTTAGAAAAACATGTAATCGCATTGTCTTCTGATGAATTCCAAGGCCGGAAACCTTTTACCGTCGGTGAAGAAAAAACCACACAATATATTGCCGATGAATTTAAAAAATTGGGACTAGAAGGTGGCTTCAATGGAAATTATTTTCAGGAGGTGCCGTCTGTTGAATTAAATTACAGTCAGGATAAAAGCATCACCATAAATGCTAAAAATGGTGAAATCATTTTAGAAAACACCAAAGATTATATTGCCAAAACACCGCATTTAAAAGACAGTATTGAAATAAAAAATGCTGAATTTGTTTTTGGAGGCTATGGCATTGTAGCTCCTGAATATGGCTGGGACGATTATAAAAATATTGATGCAAAAGGCAAAATTGTCTTGGTTTTGGTGAACGATCCAGGTTTTGCAACTCAAAATAAGGAACTTTTTAAAGGCAACGCAATGACTTATTATGGCCGTTGGTCCTATAAATATGAAGAAGCCGCCCGTCAAGGAGCCAAAGGGGTTTTGGTGATTCATTCAGATAAAGCGGCAGGTTACGGATGGGCTGTACTCACAAATACCTCTGCATCCGGAATATCCATTCAAGCCAAAGACGGCAATGCGCAAAAATGTGCGCTGGAAGGCTGGATTACGGATATCGCCGCCAAAAAGCTTTTTGAAAAATCGAGACTTGATTTTGATGCGCTTACCAAAAAAGCAACAACACCAGATTTTGAAGCTGTAAGCTTAAATTGCAATTTGAATTTGACGATTAAATCACAGTTAAAATTTGCAAACAGCAAAAATGTTGTTGGCATCATTAAAGGCACAAAACGCCCTGATGAATGCATTGTTTATAGCGCGCATTGGGATCATTTTGGTATTGGCCCAAAGCAAAATGGCGATTCAATTTATAATGGCGCCATAGATAATGGAACTGCGTTGGGCGCAATGCTGGAAACTGCAAAAGCTTTCTCTAAATTAAAAACAAAGCCTGAACGCTCCATTGTTTTTATCGCCGTAACGGCAGAAGAAACAGGAATGATTGGCTCAAAATATTATGTTCAAAACGGACTTTTTCCTCCTGAAAAAACGATTGCAAACTTAAATTATGAATTGCTGCTGCCAATTGGAAAAATGAAAGATGTTACCATTACGGGTTTCGGGCAATCGGAATTGGACGTTTATGTTGAACAAGCAGCGCAAGCCCAAGATCGCTATATTGCAGATGAGCCTTTCCCTGAAAACGGCATGTATTTCAGATCCGATCATTTTAGTTTTGCGCAGGCAGGTATTCCATCTTTATTTATAAAAGGATGGCAAGACAGCAGGGAAAATGGCAAAGAATGGGCAAAAGACCAAATCAATAATTATTGGGCAAATACGTATCATAAAACTACGGATGAATACAATTCAGAGACTGCAGACTTGTCAGGATGCGTTGAAGACGCCAAGCTTTTCTTTAAAATAGGTTATAAATTAGCCAATGAAACCACCATTCCAAAATGGAATGAAAAATCTGAATTTAAAGCAATTCGTGAAAAATCAATGGCGAAATAGTTAACCTTTGATCAATTCTTTGCCAACGGCACAACTCAAACACAGTTGCTTATTGCAATATTCATTTTTAAGTTGAAGCAGAGCCTGAGTTTCAAAAGCGGTTTTGCTTTTAATGTTGAGTTCGTTGAATTTTGAAATAATTTCGTTTTTTTCGGGTTTTATGTTGGCAATTATGGTGAGCGCAGCACTTACATCGTTTTTGCCAAGACTTTTTAAATATAAAAATTTCAAAGGAATAATGGTGTTTATCAGCAGTAAATCGATAAACGGTTTCGTAATTTTTTTAACGCTTTTTTTTGATGAAGTTTCAAAAGTGAAATGGGTTTCCCAATAGTTGGTAGTCGCCAAATCAAACAATCCATAAAATTCTTTGATGTCCATTGTTTCAATAATTTTAGAAAATAAATTTTGATGGCTATGGTAAACCATCGCCAATTGCGACAAACGAATTGTCGGGAAATTATTTGGCCGCAACCTGAAAAATTGAATCTGGCCATTTGAAATAGGCGCCAATTGAAATTTCGCCTGTAAAAAATGGTATTCCTTTTTAAGATTTACAAAATATTCCGATTCATTATCATCGGAAAGCATTCCGGCCTGACCAAAAAACAAGGCTTCTAACTGAAATAAATTACCGGAAACTTTTCTGACAATTGAAAAATCAAAAGAATTGGCAAAATTCATAAATGCTTCGGAATTTATCTTCAACCCAAAATTTTTGGTCAATAAAACAAACAATGCGGCTTCCCAATTGTTGTTGAATTTAGTGACCGTTTTCTGAATTTGTGCCGATTTATTTTCAAGCCTTTCAACATAAAGTCGCTCAAGCCAATTTGTTAAAATAAAAGAATCAATACTTTCGATGTCATTTTCGCAATTGATCCAGTTTTTATTTTTGCTAAAAAGTTGTCGGTAATTGTCCAATAATTCCTTCGAAATATAATTTTTCAGTTCTAAAGTGGCAATTGGCTGATTTGATTTTCTGAAAACATCAACGGAATGCTCCCAAACCACATGTAAAATCACCGAATCATAATTTTCGTCAATTTCATGATTGTGCGCATACCAATCGGATGAATTTACATGAATTTCAACATTTCCTGCCCAAAGCTGATTGTTGATCACCAATTTCGCATTCAAAAAATCGGGTCCGGCATTCAAATTAGAAGTGCCTGCCGAAATAATTTCAATAATTTCTCCGTTGGTGGATTCTAAATTTGTTGTTGAAAATAATTTAAGTTTCCATACAAAATGAAGTAAATTTTCTTTCATAGCAATTCAATAACAAATTAAAAGTAAGCAATTACTTTTACTTAAAAAAATTGAATCATAATTTAGCTGATTTCGGTATTTTTAAATTATTTTTGTATCTTAACAAAATGATAGTAAATGAACATCATCAACAGTTTAAAATGGCGGTATGCGACCAAAAAATTTGATCCTACAAAAACAATATCGGCAGCACAAATTGACTTACTTAAAAAATCTTTTAATTTGATGGCGACTTCTTTTGGATTGCAACCGATAAAAATGGTGGTTATTCAAAATAAAGAACTTCAAGAAGAATTTGTAAAATTTTGCTTTTATCAGCGCCAAGTTGCCGATGCGTCTCACCTACTGGTTTTGTGTATTGAAAATGACATTACAACGGAAGCTATTCATGCTTATTTCGATTTGGAGAAAGAAATTAGAGGCACTTCAGAAGAAATAATCTCCAAATTTAGAAATCAGCTTATTGAAATGTACAAAAACAAAACGTTGAAAGAAAAACAAATATCCGCTGTAAACCAAGCTTATATTGCCTTGGGAAATTTAATAACGGTTTGCGCGATTGAAAAAATTGACGCTTGTCCCATGGAAGGATTTGTGCCCGAAAAAATTGATGAGCTGTTAAATTTGCCGGCACAAAATTTGAAATCTGTTTTATTGATGCCTGTTGGTTTTAGGGCTGAAGATGATTTTATGAGCACCATGAAAAAAGTAAGAAAACCCCTAAATGAAACCGTTATAGAAATATCATAAAAACGCAAATACAATAAAAATGAATAAAGATATAAGAACACTTGAGCCTAAAGAACTTTGGAATAATTTTGCCGATTTAAATGCGGTGCCAAGAGCTTCTAAAAAAGAAGAACGCGTAATTCAGTTTATGGCTGATTTTGGAAAAAAATTAAACTTGGACACCGTTGTTGACCCTATTGGCAATGTGATTATCAAAAAACCGGCCTCAAAAGGCATGGAAAATCACAAGACTGTGGTTTTGCAAGGTCATTTGGATATGGTGCACCAAAAAAATTCGGACACCAATTTTAATTTTGACACAGAAGGCATAAAAATGCTTGTTGATGGCGATTGGGTTCGTGCAGACGGAACAACGCTTGGAGCTGACAACGGTATTGGCGTTGCCGCAATTATGAGTGTCTTAGCTTCAAAAACCATCAAACACCCGGCTCTTGAAGCATTATTCACTATTGATGAAGAAACCGGAATGACTGGCGCTATGGGATTGCAGGCCAATTATTTAAACGGCGAAATATTGCTTAATCTGGATACGGAAGAAGACGATGAAATTGATATTGGCTGTGCAGGAGGCATTGATATCACTGCCGAAAATACCTATAACGAAGTTGGCGCTCCTGTAAACAGCGGCGGTTATTCAATTTCCATTACAGGTTTAAAAGGCGGCCACTCAGGAATGGACATTCATAAAGGATTGGGAAATGCCAATAAAATTATGAACCGTTTATTGTATGAAACAAAAGAATTTATAAGAATTTCGGAAATTAACGGAGGAAGTTTACGTAATGCCATTCCTAGAGAAAGTTTTGCAACCATTTCTGTTGCCGACTCCAAAAAAGAGGCTTTTATAAAAAAAGCAAACAAAATCATCAAAGATATTAAAGCTGAACTTGCCACTGTTGACCCTAATTTGGACATTAAAATTTCTGAAGTGGCCACTCCCGAAAGAGTAATGACAACCATTAGCCAAAATACCTTGCTCAACACGGTTTATGCTGCGCACAACGGTGTTTACAGAATGAGCAACGACATGAAAGATTTGGTGGAAACCTCAAATAATGTTGCCCGTGTAATTGTAAAAGATGAAAGCATAAAAGTGATGTGTTTAACTAGATCATCCGTCGAATCCGGAAAATTTGATTTGGCAAACGCGCTCAAAGCCACCTTTGAAATGGCAGGATACACCGTTGCATTATCAGGTTCTTATCCGGGATGGAAACCAAATGTAAACTCTCCAATTTTAAAGATTTTAACCGAAACATATGAAAAACTGTTTGAAGAAAAACCAAGTGTTGTGGCTTGCCATGCCGGATTGGAATGCGGTATTTTAGGAACCAATTATCCCGCTATGGATATGATTTCTTTTGGACCAACCATACAAGGCGCACATTCACCCGATGAAAAAGCGAATATCAAATCTGCCCAAAAATTCTGGAAATTTTTACTCACCATTTTGGAAAATATTCCTCAAAAAAAATAAAAAACAAAAGAGGCTTGAAATTTCAAGCCTCTTTTGTTTTTTAGCGCTTTGTTAACAATATAAACTTTCAAAAACCATAAATAATTGTATTTTTACGGCTTAAAATAATTGGAGATTCTTTTATGGGAAAAATTATTGCAATTGCCAATCAAAAAGGAGGTGTTGGCAAAACAACAACCACTATTAATTTAGCCGCTGCATTGGGTATTCTGGAAAAAAAAGTATTGTTAATTGATGCCGACCCGCAAGCAAATGCTTCATCAGGGCTTGGAATTGCCATTGAAGAAGTTGAATTTGGAACGTATCAATTGTTGGAACATTCCATAACTGCAAAAGAGGCCATTGTTGCTTCAAATTCTCCAAATGTTGACATTATTCCTGCGCATATCGATTTGGTGGCCATTGAAATAGAATTGGTCGATAAACAAAATCGGGAATATATGCTGAAGGAAGCCTTAAAAGAAATTAAAGATGATTACGATTATATTTTAATAGATTGCGCGCCTTCACTAGGATTGATTACCTTAAATTCTCTTGTTGCAGCCGATTCAGTGATTATCCCCATCCAATGCGAATATTTTGCGTTGGAAGGTTTGGGTAAATTGTTAAACACCATCAAAAGTGTTCAAAAAATTCACAATACAACCTTGGATATTGAAGGTTTGTTATTAACGATGTATGATTCACGTTTGCGGCTTTCAAACCAAGTGGTGGAAGAAGTGAAAAAACATTTCCAAAGCATGGTTTTTAAAACCATTATTCAAAGAAACGTGCGATTGAGCGAAGCGCCAAGTTACGGCGAAAGCATTATCGCCTATGACGCAACCAGCACAGGTGCCGTAAATTATATTAACTTAGCCAACGAAATTTTAAAACTGCATACCAAAGATGGCAAAAGCAATTAAAAAACAAGCAATGGGAAGAGGCTTATCTGCCTTATTGAACAATTCCGACATAACCTCGGCAAACGATAAAAATGCCGATAAACTTGTTGGCAGTATCTTGGAAATTGATTTGGATTTAATTGAAGTAAACCCTTTTCAGCCAAGAAGTTATTTTAACGAGGAATCGTTGCGCGAATTGGCAAGCTCCATTAAAGAATTGGGTGTTATTCAGCCAATTACCATCAGAAAACTAGAAGGAAATAAATTTCAACTGGTATCAGGAGAAAGAAGATATAGGGCTTCAAAATTAATTGGAAATACCACAATTCCCGCCTACATAAGACTTGCCAACGACCAGGAAATGCTTGAAATGGCCTTGGTTGAAAATATACAGCGTAAAGATTTAGACCCCATTGAAGTTGCCCTTACCTACCAAAGATTAATTGATGAAATTGATTTAACGCAGGAAGAAATGAGCAAACGCGTTGGAAAAAAACGTTCCACCATAAGCAATTATTTGCGATTGCTAAAACTGGATCCAATCATTCAAACTGGAATGCGCGATGGGTTTTTGTCGATTGGACACGGCAGGGCATTGATAAATATTGAAAATACCGAGGACCAATTAAGTATTTACGAAAAAATTATTGAACAAAAATTATCCGTTCGCCAAACGGAACAACTGGTAAAAGATTTAAAGGAAGGCGTTGTTGCAAAACCAAAAAAACAGGTTAAAGAAGCCAAACTTCCAACATTTGTAAATGAAGGATTAAAAACTTTCAGCAATTATTTCGGACATAAAATTGACATAAAATTATCGGGAAAAGACAAAGGAAAAATCAGCATCCCTTTCCATTCTGAAGAAGATTTTAACCGATTAAAAAAATTATTGGAATAAGTGCTTAAAAAAAAGTTATACAGCTATTTACTCTTTGTCGTTTTAACGGTAT
This sequence comes from Lutibacter sp., assembly GCA_014859175.1. Lineage (GTDB taxonomy): Bacteria > Bacteroidota > Bacteroidia > Flavobacteriales > Flavobacteriaceae > Lutibacter. The sequence continues at coordinate 14,620 of JACUUQ010000030.1, forward strand.
TTACTGGCTATGCGCAAACAGAGGCGGTGGTAAAAATTCAGGATACCATAAAACCGTCCAGCGATAATTTTAAACCACTTTCACCGGCGAAAGCAGCATTTTATTCGGCTGTTTTACCCGGACTTGGACAAGCCTTCAACAAAAAATACTGGAAAATTCCGATTGTTTACGGCGCATTGGGATCGGGCGTTTATTTTTATCATACAAATAACGACAACTTCAATAGGGCCAGAACGGCCTATAAATTAAGAATCAATGAAAAGCCCGATGAATTTGACGGACTTAACGGAAATATATTTTTATCAAAAGATGCTTTAATAACAGCCCAAAAATCATATAAAAAAGACAGGGATTTGTCGCTGCTGGTTACTGTTGGCTTGTATGTTTTGCAAATTGTGGAAGCCAGTGTCAACGCTCATTTATTGCAACACAATGTGGACAGCAATTTATCAATTTCCCCATCAATAATTCGCAATGATCTTAATAACAAGGCAATTGTTGGCACATCCGTTAATTTTAATTTTTAATTATTTTTAAATATGAAGATAGCTTTATTGGGTTATGGAAAAATGGGCAAAACAATTGAACAAATTGCGTTGCAAAGAGGCCATGAAATCGTATTAAAAATTGATGAAAACAGCGGAGATTATGACATTACATTGGCTGATGTCGCCATTGATTTCAGCATTCCTGCTGCAGCTTTCAACAATATTTCAAACTGTTTAAACAACAATGTGCCCATAATAAGCGGCACCACTGGCTGGCTGGATAAATTGCCTGAAGCTATTGAACTTTGCAAACAAAAAAATGGCGCTGTTATCTCGGCTTCAAACTTTAGTTTGGGCGTCAATATCTTTTTTGAATTAAATGCCTATTTGGCAAAAATGATGCGTAATTTAGAGCAGTATACCATTTCAATAGAAGAAATCCATCATACAAAAAAGCTGGATGCCCCAAGTGGTACGGCAATTACCTTGGCTGAAGGAATTATTGAAAATACCGACAAAGAAAGTTGGGCTTTAAATGTAACAACAAACGAAAATGTAATACCAATAACAGCAAAACGTATTGATGAAGTTCCCGGAACACATACCGTTGCCTATAAATCGGAAGTTGATACTTTAGAAATTAAACATACCGCACACAGCAGAGACGGTTTTGCTTTAGGCGCAGTAATCGCCGCGGAATGGTTGGTGGGCAAAACCGGCATTTTTACAATGAAAGACGTTTTGGGTCTAAAATAACATTAAAAAATTCAATTATGACAATGATACAATGGTTACTGTTTTTCTTGATCGTTCAAGTAATTCACTTTGCGGGAACATGGAAATTATACGTAAAAGCCGGCAGAAAATCCTGGGAAGCAATCGTACCGATTTATAATGCCATTGTGCTGTTGAAAATATTAAAAAGACCAACCTGGTGGGTAATTTTATTGTTTATTCCCATCATCAATTTATTGATGTTCCCCGTAATTTGGGTTGAAACCGTTAGAAGTTTTGGAAAATACAAAACCATAGATTCAGTTTTGGCAGTTTTAACACTTGGTTTTTATATTTATTATTTAAACTATTTTGCTGATGTAAGTTATGTGGAAGACAGAAGTTTAAAATCAAGAACTGAAGTGGGAGAATGGGTAAGTTCCATTGTATTTGCCATTGTTGCAGCTACTTTGGTGCATACTTATTTTATGCAGCCTTATACAATACCAACTTCTTCTTTGGAAAAATCTTTGTTGGTGGGCGATTTTTTGTTTGTAAGCAAATTTCATTATGGCGCAAGAACGCCGTCGACCGTTATTGCGGCGCCAATGGTGCATGATTCATTGCCATTAATAAAAGCAAAGTCCTATTTAAAAACGCCACATTTGCCTTATTTCAGGTTGCCGGGTTTTGAAAATATTAAACGCAACGAAATTGTGGTTTTTAACTGGCCGGTTGACACAGTTCGTTTTTTTAGGGATCATTCTAATATTCATATTGATAAGCCTATTGACAAAAAATCGAATTATGTAAAAAGATGTGTGGGCATTCCCGGTGATTCTTTGGAAATAAGAGAAGGCTACATTTACATCAATGGTGAAAGAACGGTGCTTCCTGATAGGGCACTTCCTCAATATTACCACAAAGTCGTGACTGATGGTCAACAACTTTCTGCGGCTGCTTTAAAAAGATACAATGTTACTGAAGGCCAGTTTTTCGGCGATTACTATATGCTGAACCTGACAGATGAAAATGCGGGTAAATTAAAATCAAATCCATTGGTAAAAAGCGTGACAAAATTACTTTCACCGAAAGGAGAATATAGCGCATCCGTTTTTCCGCATAAAAGCCAATATGCTTGGTCAATCGATAATTACGGGCCAATTTACATTCCCGAAGCAGGAAAAACAGTCGAATTAAACGCCAAATCGTTGCCGTTTTACAAACGAATTATTGAAGTTTATGAAAACAACAATTTAACAACCAGCGGAGACGAAATTTTTATCAACGGAAAATTGGCAAGCACTTATACCTTCAAACAAGATTATTATTGGATGATGGGTGACAACAGACACAATTCTGAAGATGCCCGTTATTGGGGTTATGTTCCTTTTGACCACGTGGTTGGCAAGCCCGTATTTATTTGGTTTAGCTGGGACAGCAATGGTGAGGGTATTGCCCAAAAAATTAGATGGGAACGTGTTTTTACCACGGTTCATGGCAGTGGAAAACCGGTTTCGTACTTGTATTATTTCTTAGGAGCGCTTGCAATATGGTATGCTGTTAGCTTTTTCAGAAAACGCAAAAAAGCAGAATAAATAAATGATTTTATTGCAGCCAACTTATTTTTCTCCAATTCTGCAATATGTCGCCATGGCAAATGCTGATGAAATTATTTTTGAAACAGAAGATAATTTTCAGAAACAAACCTTTAGAAACAGGTGCTATATTTATACAGCGCAGGGAAAGCAGCTGTTAAATGTGCCTGTGCAACATACCAAAGAAATTAAGCAAAAAACAAAAGAAGTAAAAATTGATTATAAGGATGATTGGCACAAACAGCATTTAAAAACCTTAAAAACCGCTTATAGTTCATCACCATTTTACGAATTTTATATCGATGACTTATTACCGGTTTTTGAGAAAAAAAAACATTTTTTATTGGATCTGAATTTTTTGGCGCACGAAATTATCATGGATGCCTTGCAGCTTGAAATTCCGACGAAAAAAACATTGGAATATGAGAAAGAACCCAACATTTTAAATTTAAGATTTTTAGCCAAAGACAAACCTAAATTAACTTACAATCTTGAACGCTACATCCAAGTTTTTTCTGAAAATCATGGGTTCATTCCAAATTTAAGCATTTTGGATTTACTTTTTATGGAGGGCCCAAATGCGCTTAATTACTTGGAAACCCAAAAAATTATTTTTTAGTTTTGGAAATTACCCGATTTATCACACATTACGGAATGCACTTTCTGGTTCCTGGTGCAATCGCTTTTTATTTCTTCAGAGAAAACTGGAAAAAAGTTTGGCTGATTTTTATTTTAACCATGTTGGTAGATTTAGATCATCTGTTGGCAACGCCGATTTTTAGTGCAAACAGATGTAGCATTAATTTTCACATCCTTCACTCCTATTATGCCATTGGAATTTATTTTGTGGCACTTTTCTTCAAAAAAACAAGAATTGTTGCCATCGGTATATTGCTTCATATGATAACAGATGCAATTGATTGCTTTTGGATAAATTAATATAATAAAAGATAATTTTATCTTTTATTATATTAATTTATTATCTTTGTCAAAAATTAAACACTTATGTCCGAATTAAAAGATAGAACTATCGCAGAAATTGTAAGCGATGATATCAGCACAGCCTCCGTATTTAAAAAATATAAATTGGATTTTTGCTGCGGTGGCGGAAAAACAGTTGAAAATGCCTGTAAAAACGCAAACATAAATGTTGATGATGTTGTCGACGATTTACTGAACAACAAATCGAAGAAAGATGCTCCTAACCTAAATTTCAAAGATTGGAGCGCTGAATTTTTGGCAGACTATATCGTATATGTTCACCACACTTATGTAAAACAAAATCTTGATGTTATCAGCGAATTTGCAGAAAAAGTAGCCAATGTTCACGGACAACATGAACCCAGAACGATTGAAATTGCATCATTATTTTCAAATATTTCCAGTGAATTGACTTCTCATATGGGAAAAGAAGAAGGTATATTATTTCCAGCAATTAAAGCAAAAGCTGACAATCACAATTTTGAGTTGGATGTAAAAACTATGTCATTAATTGAAGATGAACATGAAGAAGTGGGTGAAATGATCAAAAAAATTCAGGAATTGAGCGACAATTTTACAACACCGGAATGGGCTTGTAATACCTTTAAAGCGCTGTACTTTAAATTGGAGGAATTCACCAATGATTTATACCAACATATTCATTTAGAAAACAATATTTTGTTTCCAAAAGTGAAAAACCTATAGCAAAACCCCTAAAAATAAAAAAGGCTGCCAGAATTAATTTACTGACAGCCTTTTTTAATGAATTTATCTGATCTTATCTTATCAGTTTTCTAAACTTGATTCTTTTTGGCGTTAAATCGCCGCCCAAACGTTTTTTCTTATTTTCTTCGTATTCAGAAAAAGAACCTTCAAAATAATACACTTCAGAGTTTCCTTCAAAAGCCAAAATATGCGTGCAAATCCGGTCTAAAAACCAACGGTCGTGACTGATGATCACGGCGCAGCCCGCAAAGTTTTCTAAACCTTCCTCCAAAGCACGCAAGGTATTGATGTCTAAGTCGTTTGTTGGCTCATCCAGCAACAACACGTTTCCTTCTTCACGCAAGGTCATTGCCAAATGCAACCTGTTTCTTTCTCCGCCGGACAAGGTATTTACTTTTTTATTTTGGTCGCTTCCGGAAAAATTAAATCGGCTTAAATAAGCGCGAGAATTTACCTGTCTGCCTCCCATTAAAACAAGTTCTTGCTCATCGGCAAAATTTTGCCAGATTGTTTTTTCGGGATCGATGTTGGAATGACTTTGGTCTACATAAGCGATCTTGGCAGTTTCACCCACAATAAACTCGCCTTTATCAGGTTTTTCTTCACCCATAATCATTTTGAAAATGGTGGTTTTACCGGCGCCATTTGGACCAATAATACCAACTATTCCGGCTTGTGGAAGTTTAAAGTTTAAATTTTCATACAATAATTTATCGCCATACGCTTTAGAAACACCAATGGCATCAATAACGTTCGTTCCCAAACGAGGTCCGTTAGGAATGTAAATTTCCAGTTTCTCGTCCAGTTGATTTTGATCTTGGCTCATCAATTTGTCGTAATTCGACAAACGGGCTTTTGATTTTGCATGACGGCCTTTTGGTGCCATTCGCACCCACTCCAACTCTCGTTCCAATGTTTTTTGGTGTTTGGAAGCTTGTTTTGATTCCGCAGCCAATTTTTTCGATTTTTGATCTAACCAGGTAGAGTAATTTCCTTTCCAAGGAATTCCTTCACCCCTGTCCAACTCTAAAATCCAACCTGCCACATTGTCCAAAAAATAACGGTCGTGCGTAACAGCAATTACGGTTCCTTTATACTGCTGCAAGTGATTTTCTAACCAATGCACAGATTCTGCATCTAAATGGTTGGTAGGTTCATCCAATAATAAAATATCAGGTTCCTGCAACAACAATCGGCATAAAGCCACTCTTCTGCGTTCACCCCCCGAAAGATTTTTAATGGGTGTGTCACCATCGGGCGTTCTCAAGGCATCCATGGCAATTTCAAGCTTTGTGTCCAGTTCCCAAGCATTTGAAGCGTCAATTTTATCTTGAAGCACCGCTTGTTGCGCCATTAATTTATCCATTTTGTCGGCATCGGAATACACTTCTTCCAAGCCAAACATGTCATTTATTTTATTGTATTCGTCTAAAATAGCAACGGTTTCGGCCACACCTTCTTTCACTACATCCAATACCGTTTTGGTATCGTCCAATTGCGGTTCCTGCGAGAGAAATCCGACAGAATAACCCGGCGCAAAAACCACATCGCCCTGATAATTTTTTTCTATCCCGGCAATAATTTTAAGCAAAGTAGATTTACCCGAACCGTTTAAGCCTAAAATCCCAATTTTAGCGCCGTAAAAGAAACTTAAATAAATATTTTTTAAAACCGGTTTGTTTGCACCTTGGTAAGTTTTTGTTAAACCTGCCATGGAAAATATCACCTTTTTATCGTCTGCCATTTTTATAATTATTTGTTGTTGGTTATTTGTTTTTGGTTGTTTAAATTTTTTACTTTTTATTTTGAAGGTTACTAGTTGCTGGTTACATCTTCGGACTTCAGTCTTCCAACTTTTAACTTCTAACTTCTAACTTTTAACTTTTAACTTTTATACCCTTCCTTTTAAAGCATTAAACACCCAAGCTATGGCGAAAAATCCGATTCCTACGGAAGCAAATCCCCAACCGGCTGTTTCATCATATCTGAATGCACCTAGCGCAATTAGTCCTAAACCAACTACAATCATTATAAAAGTAGCCCAAGCCAATACCGTATTTTTATTCATTTTATATGGTTATTTGTTAAATTGATTTTCTAAAAATAAATTGCAGTTTGCAAATATCGTAATTTTCGGCTACAAAAATACAAAAAAACGCACTCTTTAAGAGTGCGTTAAATCAAAATAA
>JACUUQ010000031.1 GCA_014859175.1 Lutibacter sp.
ACGCTAAATCTTTTTTAATGCGCCGAAAAAGGCGCATTAAAAAAGGATATCGCTTTAATCCCTAACGCATAAGCTGCTTATTTTAGAACTTAGCCTAATTTGTTTATATTTAGCAAAAATTAATGTTGATGGATTTTAAAGCTATCGGCATCCAAAATTCAAAAAATGAACAGAAAATATTTTTCAGCGCTTATTGCCGCAATGCTAACTTTTACAGGCTTTTCGCAAGAAATCCCAAAATGGGACGTTTCAAATCCCGGTCCCGCTTTTAACTATAAAACCCATAATTTCAGCACCGATGAAGGAACTTGGATGAATTTGGACGTGAGTCCGGACGGAAAAACCATCCTATTTGACCTGCTGGGCGACATTTACAGTCTGCCTATTTCCGGCGGAAAAGCAACCGCACTTCGCACCGGAATTCCCTATGAAGTGCAACCAAGATTCAGTGCCGACGGAAAACGCATTTCCTTTACCAGCGATGCCGGCGGAGGCGACAATATTTGGGTGATGAACGCCGACGGCAGCAATGCCCAACAGGTGACCAAAGAAGATTTCAAGCTGGTTAATAATGCCGTGTGGATGCCAAACGGCAACTATTTGGTGGCGCGAAAACACTTCACTTCTGAACGTTCTTTGGGTGCCGGAGAAATTTGGCAATACCATATTTCCGGAGGTAGCGGCGTGCAATTGATCAAAAAAAGAAACGACCAAAAAGACATCAACGAACCTGTTATTTCACCCGACGGAAAGTATATGTATTACAGTGAAGACGCCACATCGGGAACTGTATTTGAATACAATAAAGATGCAAATAAGCAAATTTATGTGATAAAACGCTACGACTTTGCCACAGGAGAAACTGAAAAAATCACAGGCGGACCGGGCGGTGCGGCAAGACCACAAATTTCTAAAGACGGAAACTTGCTTGCTTTTGTAAAACGTGTGCGCACCAAAACTGTTTTGTACATTCACGATTTAAAAACCGGAGAAGAATGGCCGGTTTATGACGATTTAAACAAAGACCAGCAAACATCTTGGGCCGTTTTTGGCGTGTATCCAAATTTTAGCTGGATGCCCAATAACGAAGAAATAGTCATTTGGTCTAAAGGAAAAATTCAAAAAGTAAATACAAAAACCAATGCCGTTTCTGCAATTCCTTTTACAACTGATGTGGCGATTGACATTGCGGAAAGGGTTCATTTTGAAACGCCGATTGATGACAAGGAGTTTACGGTAAAAATGATTCGTGACGCAGTGACTTCACCCGACGGAAAAACTATGATTTTTAGGGCTTTGGGTTATTTATGGACAAAAAACTTGCCCAACGGCACACCAAAAAGATTGACCTCAGGAACCGATTTTGAGGCAGAACCTGCTTTTTCGCCAAACGGAAAAGAAATTGTTTTTGTGACTTGGAATGATTTATCGCTTGGAACCATCCAAAAAATTTCAGCTTCAGGTGGAAATTCAACAAAGATTACTTTAGAAAAAGGCATTTATAGAACTCCTGCTTTTTCACCTGACGGAAAAACGATAGTGTTCAAAAAAGAAGGCGGAAATAACGACCAAGGAATAGCTTTTACAAAAAATCCGGGCATTTATACGATGAATTTATCGGGCGGAAATCAGAAATTCATCAGTAAAAATGGAGAATATCCAACGTTCACCAAAGACGGAAATCGTATTTTTTACCAAACCGGCGGCGCTTTCTTCGGAAATCTGACCAAAGCGCTAAAAAGTATGGATTTAAACGGAAAAGACGAACGCACCCATATTCAATCCAAATACGCAAACAGGCTGGTTCCGAGTCCGGACAACAACTGGATAGCTTTTTCGCATTTGCACAAAGTATATTTGGCACCGCTAAACCTCAACGGACAAACAGCTGATTTAGACAATAAAACCACTGCGGTTCCGGTGTCGCAATTGGCAAAAGATGCAGGAATTAACTTGCATTGGTCGGCCAACAGCAAACAGGTAATGTGGACTTTAGGAGAAACATACTTTAAAAATGAGATCAAAGACCGTTTTACCTTTTTGCCTGATTCTCCGGAAAAAGTGGACAGCATTTCAACCAAAGGCATTGCGATAGGATTAAAATCAAAAGTGGACAAACCAAAAGGCAGGATTGCTTTCACAAATGCCCGAATTATTACCATGGAAGGTGATGAAGTGATTGAAAACGGAAGCATTGTCATCAATCAAAATAAAATAGAAGCTATTGGAAAATCTTCCGAAGTTGCCATTCCAAACAATGCTAAAATATACGATGTTTCCGGAAAAACAATTATGCCCGGAATAGTGGATTCACACGCGCACGTTGGCGGATTCCGCTACGGATTGACCACCCAACAAAACTGGCAATTTTATGCAAATTTGGCTTTTGGCGTCACAACTTCACACGATCCATCAGCCAATACTGAAACCATTTTTTCACTTGTTGAAATGATTAAAAGTGGTGCATTGGTTGGGCCGCGTCTCTACTCAACCGGCTACATTCTTTATGGTGCCGATGGTGATTTTAAGGCGGTGATTAACAATATTGATGATGCCCGTTCTTCTATTAAACGAACTAAGGCTTTTGGAGCGCTGTCGGTAAAAAGTTACAACCAGCCACGCCGAGACCAACGTCAGCAAGTTTTGCAAGCCGCGCGAGAAGAAGGCATCAATGTGGTTCCTGAAGGCGGCTCAACTTTTTTTCATAACTTAACGATGGTTATTGATGGCCATACCGGTGTGGAGCACAACATTCCTGTAGCGCCTGTTTATAAAGATGTTCTTGAACTTTGGGGCGCCAGCGAGGTTGGTTATACGCCCACATTGATTGTAAATTATGGCGGACTCAATGCTGAAATTTACTGGTATCAAAAAACCAATGTCTGGGAAAATGAAAAATTGCTGCAATTTACGCCAAGAAGCATTATTGATGCGCGTTCACGACACAGAATGATGATACCAGACGAAGAATATGAAAACAGCCACATTCTCACCTCCAAAACCGCAAAAGCATTGGCCGATAATGGCGTAAAAGTAAATTTAGGAGCGCACGGACAATTGCAGGGAATGGGCGCGCACTGGGAATTGTGGAGTCTTCAACAAGGCGGAATGAGCAATATGGAAGCCTTAAAAACCGCCACCATCAATGGTGCAAATTATATTGGCGCAGGAAAAGATATTGGCTCATTAAAAGTGGGTAAAATGGCCGATTTACTTGTTTTGGATAAAAATCCGCTGGAAGATATCCAAAACTCAAACAGCTTGATTTTTACCTTGGCAAACGGAAGGTTGTATGACAGCAACACGATGAACGAAGTAGGCAACGAACCTAAAACAAGGGCTCAGTTTTATTGGGAAAACAACAAATACAACGCTTCGTTCCCTTGGCATGAAGAAAGCAACAGTTTTATGGAGCAGGAATGCTGCGGCACTGGGCATAATTAAAACTAATTATTATCATTAAGGAAATTTTCTAAAAAATCATTTTAACCGCAACGTTCGCAAAGAAGGCGCAATGTTCGCAATGTGTTAAGTTTTAAATTAAGCACTTTGCACTTTCGGAAAACCTATCTTGCGGTTAAACTGAATAAGTTAAATTTTTTTACCGTTGAACTCTGTGAATCTTTATTTTTTTGCTTTGTGAATCTCTGTGTCATAGTCATTTGCTACACTAAGTTTCACAGAGAGCACCAAGTTGCACAAAGAAATATTAACCATTTGTATATTCTTGCGGTTAAAAAATGAATGGTAAAAACGGTTTATTTTTAGATGCTTTTCACTTTTATGTATTTCTTCAAATCGGAAATCAAAATTTGGTCGAGTTCCTTTTCATTTCCCCGACTTGTTTCTACGAAAACCATGCCAAAAAACGGATACTCATTAAAATCCACTTTTCTCAATTCCATCGGATTTTCAAAATCTGAAAGCAGCAACTCATAATCGAAAGATGCTATATTGCTTTCAGGGATTCCGGAATTGTTATCCAGTAAAATAAGGCTGTAATATTTGTTTTTTCCCTTTTCAAAAAGTTCCTTCCAATTTGGTTTTATGCCTTTTAAAAAATATTGGTAGGAATTAAATCCGTAGGCAAAGTACGACAAATCGGCCGTGGTGCACCAGCCGCCAAATCGCATTGGGTTGACTTCAATGGGAATAATTGTTCCGTTTTTATCAATGCGAACTTCCACGTGAAAAGGAAAATTTTTCAAATTGACCAGTTTGCCAAGTGTATTCAGAAATTTCTGCATTGTTGGCAAATGCTTTTCAATAATTTCTTCGGAAGTGGTGTACACCCGATCATTTACATCTTTTCCCGTTGAAAAACGATGATGATAAATAGAAAGAATGACAGGTTCCCCTTCTTTGTTAAAATAACAGTCCATTGCATATTCCTCGCCTTCAATGCACTCCTCAACAATAAAATTGGAAGTATCAACCACTTCATTTGGGTAAAAACTTCTGATTTCAGCAATATCATTGGTGATTTTGTTTAAAACTGATGGCCACTCTTTAGGATTATCAACTTTATGGACGCCCAAACTAAAAAAGCCAACTGCCGGTTTTATGATAAACGGAAATTTTATGTTTTCCATCGATAAATGAGCCAATTCCTCAAATTTGATCCCTTTGAAAAAGTAATCTGGAAAAACAGCCTTCAGCAATTCCCGAAAGGTAATTTTGTTCTTAAAAACCTGAATTTGGACCGGCAATTTTGTGGAAGCCAAGTTTTTTTCTATCCAGCTGATGGTGTTTTCGGAATTGGTGTAAAGCGGACAGTTGGGAGTATTTTTAATAAATTCCACGGCTTGTTTTTCTGAAATCCAATTTAACGAATCGTCGGAAATCATTGCTCTCGCAGCTTCGGTTGAAACTATTTCAAGGTGGTTTTCTTTAATGGTTTTAAGCAAAAAAGAGGAGATGTAGGGTTGGTCAATTAAAATCATTTGGGTGGTTTTGTTAGGTTTTAAAGTTTAAAGGCAAAAGTAAAGTAATCGGGTTATTTTTGTTTTTAAGGCAATTTTATCTTAATATTATTATCCAATAAAGAAAAATCCTTAAATTACGGATTTAATCTACTAATTTAAAGATTTTTGTTGGATTTTAACCCCATTTTCAAATCGTTTTTTGAATTATTATTTGGAAATTTTTCTTCTGATAAAAATTTTGATTATCATAAATTCAAAATTAACAAAATGTCAATTCTTTGTTACAATTTATGGCTTTTAGGGATTTAATGAAATTGTTTGTTATTTTTGTAACTAATAAAAACTATGAATTATGGCAATTAAAAAACAGTACTTAAAAAACAAATCCAATTGTAAAGTAACCTTTAGTATTGCTGCAAAAGATGCGGATAATGTTTCGGTAATTGGTGATTTTAATAATTGGGACAGCAAAACGCATCCCCTAAAAAAATTAAAAAACGGAACTTTTAAAGGAACTGTAGATTTACAAAAAGGTCAATCGTACGAATTCAGATATGCCGTTGACGGCGATTACGTGAACGACGAAGAAGCCGACGATTATTTGTGGAATGATTTTGCCGCCGGTGAAAATGGCGTTTTGAATCTTTAAAACCCCCTAGCCCCCGAAGGGGGAATTAAAAAGCTGAAAGCTGAAAGCTAAAAGTTGAAAGTTGAAAGTTTAAAGCTGAAAGTTGAAAGTTGAAAGTTTAAAGTTTAAAGTTGAAAGCTAAAAGCTAAAAGTTTAAAGCTGAAAGTTGAAAGTTGAAAGCTCAAAGCTAAAAGCTCAAAGCTGAAAGTTTAAAGCTAAAAGTTGAAAGTTTAAAGCTGAAAGTTGAAAGTTGAAAGCTCAAAGCTAAAAGTTTAAAGTTAAGTTGCTTAAGATAAGAAATATCTTCTTTTAGTGGCTCAATTTAACTCCCTTTCCTTCGGAAAGGGTTGTCCCGTTTTCAGTAAGGGAGGCTGGGTTAGGAAAAAAAAATCAAAAATCGTAATTCAATTTGCGTAAGGGATAGCAATGGAAAACCTTTTTGCGCTTTTTCAGCGAAAAAAGTTTGGAATGAATAGCCCGACCCGCCTTTTCGGCGGGGAACGCCCTACAAATTATATTTCACTGAAAACAGGTACAATCTTGGCTGAATAAAGTACAGGGAAGTTGTGTTGCTGTCGGAAATTTCATTGTAACTGTCGGTGTTCATCGACGTGTTGTTTGTTAAATTGTTCGCCGAAATTTTAAACTCCCATTTGCTGTCTTTTTGCTGATAGTACAGGTTTGCATTTACAAATGAATAGGTGTTTTTAACTGTGTTTTCGTCGTTTTTATAGTTGTAATAGCTGTAATCGGCAGTTAAAATGAAGTTTTTCAAAAACCCGATTTCCATATTTGCAAACGGCCTGTCGGTGGTGCTTCCCGTATTTGAATATTCAGAAAACGATTTTTGATAACCCACCTCAAAATTTGGCGCATTTTTAAATTTACTGGCCACGCTTGCCTGATAAGTGTGTGAAAGCGATTTCGACTTAATTTCTTCGTTATTAACCGTATTATTAAAGGTCGAATTCGAGAAATTTGCCCTGAAATTTGTTTTAAATCGGCTGTATGTTTTGCCGTATCTTACATTTGCCGAAAATGTTTCATCGACCAAATTTGAATTTATCGGATAAGAAATCCGGTCTGTGCCAATCAATTCTGTGCTGTTTTTAACGCCGTTTACTTTTTTATTGTAGCTCACAGACGCATTTAAATTTGTGAAAGAAAACATGCTGAAACTAAAATAATTTAAGGAATACCGGTGATACAGCGCGTTTTCCAATAGCCTGTTTCCGCGTGTTAAAGAATTGTAATTGGACAGCATAAAGCCTTCCGCAATTTTATTGATGTCGGAAAACTGGGTGGAAATTGAATAATTGAAACGCAAACTTTCCGACGATTTTAATTGCAGGCTCGCATACACATCCGGCAATAATTTTGTTTGATTCTCGCTAATTTCCGTCCCCAGTTGGTTGTCTTTTGTGATGTATTGGTGCAAACTTACGCCCGGATTAAAAGTGAATTTTCCCGAAACCACTTTGTAATGAAGTCCTAAAAACAAATCGAAAAAATTATAATTCACTTCATTTTTCAGTTGTTCATCATTAAATTGAAGCACGCTGCCATCGCTTAAATTTTGGGAAATTTTTGATGTCAAATATTGGTCGCTTAACGTACTTCCCAAGGTAATGTTAATGTTGCTTTTAGGCGTTAACAAATAGTAGTAATCCAACTTCGCGTCCAGTTTGTTGGTGCTTGTTTTTTTGTTCTGAATCAAATCGATGATGGCTTCCGTATTGTTGGAAGGAATTATTTTAAACGGCTGCGAGGTTGCCAGCGAATTGAACAAAGGTTTGTCTTTTTCATAAAGGTGCTGTAATTCCACAGCGAAAATATTTTTTTCGTCGATGGTGTAATACAGGTTGAAATTTTGGTTTAGGGTTGCCGGATTTTCTTCTTTGTAAGCATCAGAACTTCGTCGCGTTGAAGTGACATCTAGCATTTCGGTTTGTTCAGACAGTTTTCCGAAAATATCATAATTTATATGCACTTCATTGGTTGGTTTGTAGGTGGCGCTAAGTTTTAACATTCCCAATTTACTGCCTTGTGTGGCCGAAGTTTCGCTTATGTCGGTGATGTTTAATTTATTAAAAACGGTATTCGACTGCGTGAGCATATCGGTTTTAGAATCGTTCACAATGGCAAAACCATTAAAATCGATTGTTTTTTTAGGCGCCATGCTAAAATTTAATGCGCCAAACTTAGAGGTAATTTCCTGTGCCCGGTTGTTTTGCGCGGTCAAGAAGCCCAATCCGCCCGATGACACGTTAAAACTGGTGCCGCTGCCGCCCATGCCACTGCGCAAACCTCCGGTAAACCTAAAATAGTCTCGCATGGTAAAAGGCGCTTCACCGATATTGTTGAAGTCGGCCAACAGGTTGATGCTTTTTTCCGGACTGTAATAAAAGAGTTTTGGTTTTGCGGCATATTTTTCGTTATCGCCAGCGCCTGCATTCACTTCGCCGAACCAAAATCGTTTTTTTCCCTGTTTCAATTTAATGTTGATCACAATATTATCCTCATTGTTGGTAACGCCGCGCATTCCTGAAACTTCGTTGTAATTTTTAAGCACCTGCACTTTATCGATGGCGCTTGCCGGAATATTTTGGGTCGCCAATTTTGAATCACCGTCGAAAAATTCCTTTCCTTCCACCAACACTTTCTGCACTTTTTTGCCTTCCACTTCCACTTCACCGTTGTCATCAATGTCAATTCCGGGTAATTTTTTAAGCACATCTCCCAGCTTTTTTTCTTTTCCCGAGGTAAATGAATCGGCATTATACACAATGGTGTCGCCCACAATTTTAACGGGCATTTCATAGGTAATTTGAACTTCATTTAAGGATTCGTTGCTTTCTTCCAGCACAATGTTTTCCGACATATCGGCAGCTGATTTCCCAACCGAAATTTCCACGCTTTTGGTATTGAAACCCAGATAACTCACTTTTAAGGTATATTCTTCGTTTTGATTGAGACTTAACCGATAATTTCCTTTTGAATCGGTGATGGAATACGACTGCAATATGTTGGTGCCTTTTTTAAAAGCGATGACATTGGCCATTTCCAAAAGCTTGTCGGACTTATCTTTAACAATGCCTTCCAATTTTACGGACTGCGAAAAAATGATAACAGGAAATAGGATGGTTATGAGGAAAGTTGTGAATTTTTTCATTTAAGGCTTTTTATAAAGAGTTTTATGTTAAAAGTTGAAACGTTAAAAGTTATTTGTAAAATTTCTAGTTATGATTGGCAATTATGTCGTTTCATTACAAGGCCTTTGAAAAAAGCAGCAGCAATCTGTTTCTATTGAAGAGATTGCCACAGTCGAGCTGCTTCACTTATGCTCATCAGCTACTTGTTCGCAAAGACGTTCTGTTTGATTTGTTAATTATCAATTGGTTTTATCCTCCAATTCTAATATGCATACCGCCAGCGCCGCCGCTTTTTTGGCGTTCGTTAGAAAAACGTTCCTGCATTTCTTTCATTTTTTCTTTCAGCATCGCATCATATTCTTTTTGGGTCATCACTTTCCCTTTGCTTGGCTCCCTGATGTCTGCTTTTTCTTTGGGATTCATCACAATTTTCGTGGCCATAATTTGGGTGTTTCCGGCATTGATTTCTAAAATTAAGCCCGGCAAACCCCAATAATCTCCAGGGCCGTGACTTACGGGAATGTCCATACTGTACCAAGCGGTTACAGGCACCAATTCTATTTTTGGTTCTTCTTCTTTCTTGGTGTCGTTATTGTTATTATTTTGTCTTCCAAAAGAAAAACTGCCGGCATTCGCAGGCATTTCCATAATGGTGGTTGCTTTAAAACACAGGTTATTGCCAATCATTTTGGTTTCCTGCTCCATTTTCCATTCGTAGGTTTTTAAAGAATCTTTAATCAGGAAGTTTTTGCCGCTGAATTCATTTTCTTTTGCCGATGTTTTTGTTAGTGTATTTTTATAATATTTCCCCGATGCGCCTCCACCCATCATCGAAAAACGCATTCCGGGCCTTCCACTGGCTGCGCCTTGATCCAATTTTACATCTTCTTTGTATATGGAAGCTGTTTTGTCGAATGTCAAAATATAGATTTTTTCCATTTGGTTTTTCATCATTTCCTCAATCCGCTTAATCCTGTCTGCAGGAATTCCCGAAGCCGCCAAATCCATTTCAACCTTTGTTTTTGTTTGGTAAACCGCGCTTCCCTGAAAATCCTGCGCGCTTAAAATGGTTTGCATGAACAAGAAAACAAACACAATGCTTTTTAAAAGGACATTTAACATTTTACTGATTTTAAAATTATTTGAGAACAAATATAACTCCTTAAACAGTATAATTCCGTTAATTAGTGTTAACGATTGTTAAGCGATTATTATATGCCAATTTATGTGCTTAACTTTGTGATTATGAATAAAAAGAATTACAAATGGGTGATTTATTTTATTGGGGTAACCATATTCACCACCATTGCGGTGCAGGTGTATTGGAATTACCGGGAATACCAATTAAATAAACAAAACTTAATCAGTAAAGTTCAGCAAAGTCTGGACAATTCTGTTGAAGCGTATTTTGCCAATTTAACAAAATCGGGGATCATTACTTTCACTTCGGCAAATTCAAAAAACTCAAAAGACCAAACGGATACCATTGTGGTGAGCACCAATACCAAATGGGGTTTGCGAAAAAAAGTGGACAGTACGCTGCAAAATATAGCAAAACAAAAAAATCAGAAACCCTTATTTATCAACAGCCTAAGAAATCACGCGTTTTTTACGCCAGACCATGTAATTCCAAAAAATATTGACAGTTTAATTTCCAAAGTTTTTATTTCCATCTCCAGAGATACTTTAGATCTGGCAAAGTTGGACAACTATTTGTCCGAAGAACTCAAACGCAAAAATATTGGCATTGAATACGGCATGGCTTACGATTATTTTGAATGGAAATCGGATGACAATTTCGATAAAAAAACCATCGATTACAACCTCGAAAATTTTCCCGCAAAGCATTTAACGGTTGTTTCAAAATCAACCTATTTGCCGCACAGAAGCCATTTGGAGCTTAGGTTTACCAATGAAACAGCAATTTTGCTGAAAAATTCCTTTATCAGCATTTTGCTTTCGCTAATTTTGTCCATCAGCATAATCGCAAGTTTAATTTATTTGTTAAAAACCATTTACAAACAAAAACAGCTGGCGGAAGTAAAAAATGACTTAATCAACAACATTACCCACGAATTTAAAACACCCATCGCCACCATTTCAACCGCGCTGGAAGCCATGAAAAATTTCAATGCTTTGGAAGATAAAGCAAAGACCGAAAAATACATTTCCATCGCCAATTCACAAGTGGCCAATTTAAATGTGATGGTCGAAAAAATATTGGAAACCGCCGCCTTAACGCACCAGCAACTGGCGCTAAACAAACAGCCAATTGTGATTGCCGAACTTCTGGAACTTGTGATTGCGAATTATAAAGTTTCGGCTCCTGAAAAAACAATCAACTTTAAAAATAATATTGGGGATGCTGTTTTAAACGTTGATAAATTCCACTTTGGAAATGCCATCGGAAATATCATAGACAATGCCTTAAAATACGGCGGAAAAAAGATTGACGTTGAATTGTCGTCCGTAAAAAATACTGTTGAAATTGTGATTAAGGACAGCGGAAACGGCATTCCGAGAAATCAAAAAGAGAAGATTTTTGAACAATTTTACAGAATACCGACCGGCAATACACACAACGTAAAAGGTTTTGGCATAGGTTTGTACTACACCAAAAATATTATTGAAAAACACGGCGGCGGCATTTCCATTGTTTACGACGCAAAAAACGCTACCTTGTTTAAAATTATATTGCCAAATGCCTAATCCCGTAAAAATATTGCTGGCGGAAGACGAGCCGTCTTTGGGACAAATTATTAAAGAAAGTTTGGAAACCCGTAATTTTGAGGTACTGCTTTGCGCCGACGGCGAAATTGCTTATAAAACTTACAAACGCGAAAATCCGCTATTGCTGGTGCTGGACGTGATGATGCCAAAAAAAGACGGATTTACGCTCGCCAAAGAAATTAGAATCGAAAATCCCGATATTCCCATCATTTTTTTAACGGCAAAATCGCAAACCGAAGACGTGGTGCAAGGCTTTAATTTGGGCGGAAACGACTATTTGAGGAAACCTTTCAGCATGGAGGAACTGATAGTGCGCATTAATGCCTTATTGAAAAGAGGTGATTATGAAAATGGCAGCAATCTTATTAAAATTGGCCAATATCTATTCAATGTCAAAAATCAGACGCTTGTTTTAAACGATGCAACAGAAACATTGACGCATCGGGAATCGGAATTGTTGCATCATTTAATTCAGCATAAAAATCAGGTGTTGGAACGTTCTTTTATCCTCAAAAAATTGTGGGGAGACGATGATTTCTTCAATGCGCGGAGCATGGACGTTTTTATCACCAAACTTCGAAAAAAACTAAAAGACGATCCTTCCATCCAAATTATTAACGTTCGCGGGTACGGCTATAAGTTAATTTTTTAAAGCGCTTAAATTTGTGTTGCAAAAGCATAAAAAATTTAAGTAAATTAGCTTTTTTGAAATTCACTTAAAAATTAATTATGCACGTAGCAATTGCCGGCAATATAGGCGCAGGTAAAACCACCCTCACCAAACTGTTAGCCAAACATTACCATTGGGAACCCCATTACGAATCTGTTGAAGAGAATCCCTATTTAGATGATTTCTATGGCGAAATGGAACGCTGGTCGTTTAATTTGCAGGTGTATTTTTTAAACAGCCGTTTCCGCCAAATTTTGGAAATACGGGAAAGCGGCAAAAACATCATTCAGGACAGAACTATTTATGAAGATGCCCGAATTTTCGCTCCCAATCTTCACGCAATGGGATTGATGACCAACCGCGATTTTGTGAATTATGAATCCTTGTTTGAATTGATGGAACGCTTGGTTACGCCACCCGATCTGCTGATTTACTTAAGAGCCACCATCCCAACATTGGTGGGGCAAATTCATAGAAGAGGACGAGAATATGAAAACTCCATCAGCATCGATTATTTAGGCCGATTGAATGAACGCTACGAAGCCTGGATCACTAAATACACCAAAGGGAATTTATTGATTATTGATGTTGACAAACTAAATTTTGTGGACAATCCCGAGGATTTGTATGCTGTCATCAACAAAATTGACGCCCAGATTAATGGACTTTTTTAAAAAAAGATAAAGAAAAACAGACTTCGGTCTATCTACTTTATTGAAACTATTTATGGCCAAATTAACTGATTTTTTTAATTGTCGAAGGTATTGGTGTGCGCAATTATTTCAAACTCCAGCGTTATACCAGCTTTCTATTCTGTATTCAAAATTCATTTAACCGCAACTTTTTCGATCCATAAAAATTGTATATTTGAGTTATTTGAAAGATCCACATCGGATTTATTTGTGAAAGAAAAGTCGTAAAAAATAAAAATACCAGAAAGTATGGAAAATAAAACATCAATAAAAATTTTTGAACAAAATCAAGTAAGAAGCCTTTGGGTTGAAGAAGAAGAAAAATGGTATTTTTCTATTATTGATGTCATAAAAGTGCTTACTAAAAGCGAGAGACCCAGAAAATACTGGAGCGATTTAAAAATTAAGCTAAAAAAAGAAGGCAGTGAACTGTCCGAAAAAATCGGACAGTTAAAAATGCCTGCAGAAGATGGTAAAATGAGGAAAACAGACATCGCAGATACCGAACAATTATTTCGCTTGATTCAGTCGGTTCCATCACCAAAGTCAGAGCCATTTAAATTATGGATAGCAAAAGTAGCAAAAGAACGAATTGACGAAATAGAAGATCCTGAAATAGGCATTGACCGACTTATGGAAACTTACCTAAAAAAAGGCTACAGCAAAGAATGGATAAACCAACGGCTCAAAAGTATAGAAGTAAGAAAAGAACTTACTGATGAATGGGATAACAGCGGCGTAAAAAAAGGACAGGAATATGCCATACTTACTGATGAAATAACCAAAGCATGGAGCGGATTATCGGTAAAGAACTACAAAAAACACAAAGACCTAAAAAAGGAAAATCTTCGTGATAATATTTACCCCATTAGATATTTACAATTTAAATGACAAGAAATGTACTTCTATATTTATATTCTTCAATCAGAAAAAGATAATCAGTTTTATACTGGCTATACTAAAAATTTAAAAGAAAGACTTGAAAAGCATAATGCTGGGAAAGTTGATTCAACAAGAAATAGAATACCCTTGAAATTAGTTTATTTTGAAGGGTGTTTAAACCAACAAGATGCTACTCATAGAGAAAAATATTTAAAAACATCATGGGGAAAAAGGTATATTAAAGAACGAATGAAAAATTATCTAACGGGGTGAACCAATTTAGAATTGGTGCTCAATATGCTTGCCGAAGCCTCTACCACTGAAATAAGCAAAGAAAAGAAACCGAAAACTTTTGACGAAAACAAAACTATTGACCAGCAAGGAGGAACAATAGCAGGAAATACCAGAAAAGAGATAGAAGAAAAGACAGGCAAAAAAGTAGTCAGCAGTATTTCGGCAAAAAAAATTTTAGCAGATAAAAACAAAAAACTTAAAGGGAATTAACAATGAAAAAAATGGAACTTGCGATTATTTGAACGCTGCCTTCAAACAAACTTTGCACTATATGAATGAAGCGATTCTAATACCTCACATCCCAAATCCGTAAAATCTTATGTATCATTTTTAAACAACAAAAATGGGAAGAATACATTTATTTAAACTACATTTCAAAAAAATTAAGATAACCTAAAAACGGGAAAATACGTAAACGACAATTTAATCAATGATGAACGCGTTGAATTGGAAACCACCTATCACTGGATTATCTTTTTTAGTTTAAAAGCGCTTTTCACCTTATTCATTGCACCACTTATTGACCGCTATACCGATGAATTTGCCATCACCAACAAACGCGTGATTATCAAAACGGGGTTAATCAGCAGAAAAACTTTTGAAATGAACCACTCAAAAATCGAAAGCGTTAATGTTGACCAAAGTATTTTAGGAAGAATTCTCGGCTACGGAAACATTAGTATTGTGGGTTCCGGCGGCACAAAAGAAATATTTCCGAATATCAGAAAACCTTTGCAATTCAGAAAGAAATTTCAGGAAATGGCTATTTAATCGATTGAAATATTTTCAAATTAATTGCTTCTTCTAAAAAATAAACAGTTTTTTTTCTCCGAATTAATATCAGTTTTGATTTGCGGAAAAACACAAAACAGCAATCTGCAAATCCCTTATAACAACTATTCCTTCAATAAAAAAATGACGAATATCAATTGATGAAATGACCATCGTCATTTGATTTCATTGATATTTTCACTCATTTACACTGTATTATCAACAACCGGCAATGGCACAAAAAACATGCTATAATTTGAATTGATTTGTGCAAGAAGTTAAAATGTTATTGGTGCCGTTTTTTGCGTTAAGGATTGAAGTGAAAATCCCGGCAATGCGAAGTTTTATGAAAAACTTTGCAATGACGGATTGTAACGAAAAGCCTGACCCGCCAGCTGGCGGGTAACGCCCAAATATTGATTTTTAATTTTTTGCTGAAACAGGATTTAGCCAAAAATAAACTATTGATGACGAAATTTTGAATCTTAAGCATGAGGAACATTTCAAAACATAACGGCAGTTCTTTTACCCGCGGAAAAATTACTTCTGTGCGCGGAAGCGTTGTGAGTATTGGTTTTGAAAATAATTTACCGCCCATTTACACCTTGCTTTATGCAGGAAAAAACCACGAAATTGCCATTGAAGTATTGACGCAAATTGACGCAAAACATGTAAAAGGAATTGCACTTACCGCTACACAGGGATTGGCGCGCGGGATGGTTGCCGAATCATTTGGCGAACAACTTTCCGTACCTGTTGGCAGAGAAATATTGGGAAGGATGTTTGATGTTTTTGGCAATACCATTGATGACCTTGAACCATTGCCGCCGCTTGAAAAACGCAGCATTCACCAACCTCCGCCACAGTTGGACAAAAGATCGGCAAAATCTGAAGTTTTTGAAACAGGCATTAAAGCCATTGATGTGTTATTGCCTTTGGAACGTGGCGGAAAAGCGGGTTTGTTTGGAGGCGCCGGCGTAGGAAAAACAGTGTTGCTTACGGAAATGATTCACCACATGGTAGGAAAAAATGAAGGCGTAAGTATGTTTTGCGGCATTGGCGAAAGATGCCGGGAAGGTCACGAGTTGTATTTTGACATCAAAAATGCCGGCGTGCTAAACAATATGATTATGATTTTCGGGCAAATGAATGAGCCGCCTGGCGCACGTTTTAGGGTTGGCCATGCCGCTTTAACCATGGCTGAATATTTTCGCAATGACGAACAACGCGATGTGCTGTTGCTTATCGACAATATTTTTCGTTTTATTCAGGCAGGAATGGAAGTCTCCGGTTTAATGGGGCAAATGCCGTCGCACCTGGGTTATCAGCCAACTTTAGGCACCGAACTGTCGAAACTCCAAGAGCGAATCGCCAACACAAAATCTGGCGCCATCACTTCTATCCAAGCGGTTTACGTGCCGGCCGACGATTTAACCGATCCTGCTGCAGTGCACACCTTTTCACACCTCTCGGCATCCATCGTTCTTTCTCGAAAAAAAGCGAGTGAAGGACTTTATCCTGCCATTGATTTGTTGCAATCAAATTCAAAAATGGCCACTCCGGTTACCATTGGCGAACGGCATTACCGCATTGCGCAACAAATAAGGCAAACACTGTCACAATACGAAGAACTAAAAGATATTATTGCCATGCTGGGGCTGGAACAACTGTCGGTTAACGACCGTAATATTGTAAATCGTGCCCGACGCTTAGAACGTTTTTTGACGCAGCCATTTTTTACTACGGAACAGTTTAGCGGCATCAAAGGCAAATTGGTCAGCTTAAAAGAAGCATTGGATGGCTGTGAACGCATTTTATCGGATGAATTTAAAGAATATCCGGAGAGCGCTTTTTATATGATTGGTTCTATTGAAGAAGTGAGGAAAAAAGAAGCAATAATGAATGATTGATGATTTTTGATTTACGCCCTTCGGCTGTGCTTCGACTAAGCTCAGCAACCACGCTCAGGGTGACAATTTATTAATCATAAGTTTTAAACACTTAAATGTTGAAAAAATTGACACGAAAACAAAAAAATTATGAAACTAAGAATTCTGTTGCCCTATCAAGTTTTCATTGAGTACATCAATGTAAATCGCATTGTTTTTGAAACAAGTGAAGGTTCTTTTGGTTTGTTGCCGCAACGGCTCGATTGCGCGGCGGCTTTGGTGCCGGGAATTTTTACTTATGAGACAGAAGATGCCATAGTTCACTATGTGGCAATAGACCAGGGCATCTTGATTAAAGCGGGCCGCGAAGTACTGGTTTCTGTGCGCAATGCCATTGGAGGCGTGGATTTGGGCAAACTGCAAGAAACAGTAAAAAAAACCTTTTTGGAATTGGATGAGCGCGAACACAAAGCCCGTTTCGTTATGGCAAAAATGGAAAGTGGGTTTATACAAAGTTTAGAAAAATTCCGTACCGCGTAAATAACAAAATAATGGCAATAAAAAAGGAAAATGAAATGCCTCTTTTTGCAAAAAAAATTGGGGAAAAAGAGAGGCAAAAGCTTAAATCACTCCGCAAAGGCAAAGAAAGCGTTTGGTCGGGATTGGGAATGTTTGGCATGGTGGGCTGGTCTGTCGCCGTGCCAACTTTACTGGGAACAATGCTCGGTATTTGGCTTGACAAAAGCGAACCGCAATCATTTTCATGGACTTTGACATTTTTGGCTGCCGGAATTTTTATAGGTTGTTTAATTGCCTGGTTTTGGGTATCAAAAGAAGATAAAGAGATAACTAAAAACAATCAAGATGAATGAAGTTATACAATTTATTTTTATCATCGCAACAGGTGCTGTGCTTGGCGCACTGTTTTTTGGCGGACTTTGGTTAACCGTAAAAAAATCGGTTTCGGCTAAAAATCCGGCTTGGTTGATTTTTGGAAGCCTGATTGTTCGCATGACAATTGCGATGTTTGGATTTTATTATTTGTCGCAATTTGGCTTGCAGGCAATGCTTTTGGGTTTGTTTGGGTTTATTGCAGCCCGTTTTATGGTGCTGTTTTTTACCAAAAAGTATGATAAAAAAGAAAATTTGTTGAAATAAAAAAGGGAATTATGAAACTAAGTCCGGATGAAACTATTTTTTGGGAACATGGCTTTATTAACTTAAATCTGACCATTGCGACTACTTGGGCAATTATGCTGGTGCTTGCAGTTGCTTCATGGATGATAACGAAAAATCTCAAAAAAGACTTGCAAATTTCTCGTTGGCAAAGCCTGCTCGAAATAATTGTGATTGCCATAAGCAATCAAATTGAAGAAATTGGGATTACCCAACCCAGAAAATATATTGGTTTTATAGGCACGTTGTTTCTGTATATCGCCACAGCCAATTTGTTTATTATTTTTCCATGGTACCAAGCGCCAACAGGTTCAATTTCAACAACTACTGCGCTTGCGGTATGCGTGTTTTTGGCGATTCCGTTTTTTGGAATAGCGGAAAAAGGCATCAAGGATTATTTAAAATCCTACGTGCAGCCAACCATTATTATGTTGCCGTTTAACCTCATCAGTGAAATATCGCGCACTTTGGCTCTGGCCATCCGATTGTTTGGCAACATAATGAGCGGAGGAATTATTGTGGCCATTTTATTAAGCGTGGCGCCACTCCTGTTTCCAATAATTATGAATGCGCTCGGACTTCTTACGGGAATGGTTCAAGCTTATATCTTCAGCATTTTGGCAACCGTGTATATTGCCGCTGCCGTAAAAAACACAAAATCGATGAAAACTTAAAAAAACAAAAAAATGGACAATTCAACTTTAATAGCGCTTGTTTCAATTATTACTGCCGGTGTAATTATGGCAATTGGAAGTATTTTTCCTGCAATAAGCGAAGGAAAAGCGGTATCAACCGCATTAAGTTCATTGGCGCAACAGCCAGATGTGGCGCCAACCATTACCCGAACTTTATTTGTTGGGCTGGCAATGATTGAGTCAACCGCCATTTACTGCTTTGTGCTGGCTATGATTCTGATTTTTGCCAATCCGTTTTGGAATCATTTTATAGGAAGTTAAATTTTTACTCATGAAAATCGATTGGTTTACAGTTATTGCACAGGTCATAAATTTCATCATTTTGGTATGGCTGCTTAAACGTTTTCTCTATAAGCCAATCCTAAATGCCCTTGACGCACGCGAAAAAAAAATCAACGACCAATTGGCCGATGCAGAAAATAAAAAAGCGGAAGCCAAATTTGAACGAGATGAATTTATCCGGAAAAACGAAAATTTTGATGCCGATAAACAGCAACTGATGGAAGAAGCTGTTACAGAAACAAAAGCGGAACGCGAGCGACTTTTAAAAGAAGCCAGAAATGATGCCGATGCCCTAAAAAAGAAACAGTTGGCAACTTTAAAAGAACTTCAAAACAATTTAATTGAAGAATTTGAGCAAAATGTGCAACGTGAAGTTTTTTCTGTTTCAAAAAAAGTGCTTGCCGATATTGCCTCCATCAATCTGGAAGAACAAGCCGTAAATAATTTTATTGAACAATTATCTGCCCTAAAAGAAACAGAGAGAAATCAATTCATCCAATCCTTTAAATCGGGCGAAAATCATGTGCTCGTGCAAAGCGCTTTCAACCTGGCACCTGCATTGCAGCATAAAATCGAAATCGCTATCGATAACCTTCTGGGTACAGCAACTGCCTTTGATTTTAAAGTAAAACCCGATTTAATTGCCGGCATTGAAATCACCGCAAACGGTTATAAGCTGGCTTGGAGCATTTCGGAATATTTGGATTCACTTATTAAAAATGTTGATGAAACCGAAAGCGAAAAATTGAAATCCATCACTAAAAAGGAATCAAATGCCAAAAGCTGAACGCACAAAAAATATCAAAAAAACATTTTCTGAGCTGGGCGCAAAAATTGAAAATCACGTGTTCCATTTTACGCCTCGTGAAGTGGGAACGGTTAAAAGCATTTCGCCGGGCGTGGTGATGGTTTCCGGATTGCCAAATGTTGGATTTGAAGAATTGCTGCAATTTCCCAAAAATTTATTTGGCATCGCCTACAATATTGATGAAACGGAAATTGGCGTTATACTTCTTGGAGAATATCCTTTGTTAAATGTTGGCGATGAAGTGGAGAGAACAGGCCGCGTAATGGATATTCCCGTTGGCAACGCGTTTATTGGCCGAGTGATCAATCCGCTGGGAGAACCTTTGGACAACAAGGGATTTATTGCGCAAAGCGAACGTTTTCCCATTGAGCGCCCCGCGCCTGCAATTATGGACAGAAACGCTGTTTCTGCTCCCCTGCAAACCGGCATAAAAGTGATTGACGCGCTTATCCCTATCGGGCGAGGACAGCGGGAACTGATTTTAGGCGACCGGCAAACCGGCAAAACTGCCATTGCCGTTGATACCATCATCAACCAAAAGGACAAAAATGTCATTTGCATTTACTGCGCTATTGGCCAACGAATAGCATCGGTTTCAAAAGTAATTGCGCATTTGGAAGAAAAAGGCGCGATGGAATTCACCGTTGTGCTGGTAACAGAAGGAAACAATGCGCCCGGCTTAAAATATATTGCGCCGTATGCCGCCACCAGCCTGGCAGAATATTTTATGGAACAAGGAAAAGATGTACTCATTGTTTATGACGACCTAACGCAACATGCACGCGCTTATCGCGAACTTTCTTTGCTGCTTAGAAGGCCTCCGGGCCGCGAAGCATTTCCCGGCGACATTTTTTACATCCATTCAAGATTGCTGGAAAGAGCCACACAATTAAATGAAAAACTGGGAAACGGATCGCTTACGGCATTGCCAATTATTGAAACCGAAGCCCAAAATATTTCCGCTTACATTCCAACCAACCTTATTTCTATCACCGACGGACAAATATACCTCTCGCCAAAACTGTTTGAGTTGGGAATTTTACCCGCTGTTGATGTTGGAAAATCCGTTTCCCGAATTGGCGGAAAGGCGCAATTGCCGGCATTCAGTTCCATAACGGGAAGCTTAAAACTTGCCTATGCCCAATTTGAAGAATTGGAAAGCTACGCGCGTTTCGGAACGCGGATTGACGATCATTCCAAAAAAATTATTGAACATGGAAATCGCATCCGTTCCTGGCTTAAACAATTAGAGCTTCAGCCATTGTCCGTTCCCGAACAAATTACAGTGCTCCTTGCCTTAACTGCGGGCCTTTTTGACAAAATTGCCATCGAAAAAATGGGAATTTCGGAAGCTGCTTTGATAATTAAAAGCAAGGAATTGCCCAATGAAATATTACAAAGCATTTTTTCCAAGCAGCATTTAAGCGACACGGAAAGGGAAGCAATTTTAGCGATTGCGGCAGAAACACTTGCCGATTTTGAAATTTCATCAGAAGAAACGAGCCATAACAAATTTTGATACACACAGAAATGATTAATGGCGACTGCATCTGTACCAATAAAAAATAAAAAATAAACAGATGAAACGAGCCATAACAAATTTTGATACACACAGCAATGATTAATGGCGACTGCATCTGTACCAATAAAAAATAAAAAATAAACAGATGA
>JACUUQ010000243.1 GCA_014859175.1 Lutibacter sp.
ACGCTTAATGATGTAAAAATAAATAATGATTATTATGAAGCGGGTTATGGCGTTATTACTGAAAATGAAAAAGAAGCCCTTAAAGAATTGGCCCAAACTGAAGGAATTATTTTAGATCCGATTTATACGGGACGTGCTTTTTATGCGATGCTGGATTTTTTAAAAGAAAACAAAATACCGTCAAATGCAAATATTTTATTTTGGCATACCGGCGGATTGCCTGCGAATTTTTATTATGCCGACCAATTAAAATAATTACTTTATCCAGAAACCAAATTCGGAAGCGTTTTTTAGGCTTAAATTGCACCCTTTAATATACTCTTTAAATCATCAAAACTATTAATAATTAATTGCATTTATATTTTTTTTATTGCTTTCCATATTTCATTTTAAATGCCGAAAAGTGTGAATCTTGTAACTTTTTTTAAGAGTTGTGTAACACAGCTTATTGATTGATTTATGAAATTTACATTCTTGACATCACTGAATTTTCATCAATTAAAATAAAAAAAAGAATGAAAGGAAATGCAAAATTAATTACAGTATTAAATTCACTTTTGGCCGATGAATTAACGGCTATAAATCAATATATGGTACATTCTGAAATGTGTGCCAGCTGGGGTTACGGAAAACTTCATAACGCCATTCGCCTACAAGCTATGGATGAAATGCATCATGCCGAATGGCTTATTGAAAGAATTATTTTTTTAGACGGTTCGCCAACAGTATCTAAACTTAATTCCATAAATATCGGAAAAACAGTTCCTGAAATAATTAATAACGACAGCGATGATGAAGTAAATGCAATAAAAGCATATAACGATGCCATCAAACTAGCTCGTGAAGTCGGCGATCAAATCACTTCCGATTTGCTTTCCAAAATTCTTGGAATGGAAGAAGGTCATGCAGATTGGGCCGAAATACAACACGCACAAATGGCGCAAATGGGCATTGAAAATTACTTAATGAATCAAACGGTAACGCCAGCCGTTTAATTAAATCGAATACAAATATTTTGCTGCATCGTAATTTATAATGAAGTCTTTTAAGCATTCCGGGAGACTGACGATGAAAAATGAAGTTTACTTGGTGAAAATAAACTTTGAACTCCCGGCTTTAGACCTTAGTATTCATATAAAAAATAAAGAAAAACCACAAAACTACAACCAACCATGAGACAAACAGAAAACAATATCAACATCACAGTAAACAAAATTAGCGTAAGTTATAACGATGAAGGATTGAATAAAGCTCCGGTAATCATTTTCATTCACGGTTTCCCCTTGAACAAATCTATGTGGAACAAACAAGTGAAAGCTTTAAAAGACAACTACCGCGTGATTGCCTATGATATTCGCGGACATGGAAAAACGGAAGTTGGAACCCTTGATTTTTCAATTGATCTTTTTGTGAAGGATTTACTTGGTTTTATGGATGCATTAAAAATTGAAAAAACCATCATTTGCGGCTTGTCCATGGGCGGTTATATTGCATTAAACGCAATTCAAAACCATCCTGAACGTTTTATTGGACTTATATTAAGCGATACAAATTGCACAGCCGATACCGCAGAAGCGAAAGAAAAACGCATGAACACCATTGAAAGTATCAAGGAAAATGGCGTTGAGAAACTGGCAGACGATTTACTTCCAAATTTGTTTGCGCCTGAATCCTTTAAATCAAATTTAGAAGAAATTGCCGCAGTGAAGGAAATGATTGTAACCACAACAACGCCATCACTCAACAAAAGTTTACATGCATTGGCAAATCGAAAGGAAACTTGCAGTAAATTGGCAAAAATAAAAGTACCCGTGCTTATTTTGGTTGGAGAAGAAGATAAAATTACGCCACCCGAAGCAGCAAAAGCAATGCATGAAAAAATAGACATCGCGCTTTTAAGCATCATTGATCAGGCAGGTCATTTAAGCAATCTTGAAAATCCGGAAGCATTCAATAGCCAGCTTAAGAAGTTTGTTGATACTGTTTATCAGCAAAAATAATTAAAAATAAAAATATCATATTATGGAATTACTTAACAAAGAAATAGTACAAGAGTTGCTTGCTGTAAATGAAGCGCCTTGCATTTCACTATATATGCCAACACACAGAAGCCATCCCGAAAAACTTCAGGATGTAATCCGTTTTAAAAATCTCATTAAAGAATTAGAGGCTTCTTTATCGAAAAAATATACGGCCAATGAAGTTAAAAAAAGTCTGGAGCCTTTTGAAGCACTTATTAATGATGCCACCATTTGGAATCAAACTTTAGAAGGATTGGCCATATTTAGTGCAGCCGGAATTTTTAAAACAGTGAAACTGCAGGAAACGGTTCAGGAATTGGCTATGGTAGCCGACAGTTTTCATACCAAACCGCTTCGACAATATTTGCAATCCACAAACCGTTATCATGTATTGGGTTTAGGACTTAAAGATATTCAGCTTTTTGAAGGCAACCGTCATTCGCTGGTAAGAGTTGAACTCCTTTCGGATGTTCCAGAAACCATAACTGATGCACTTGGAGATGAGTTGACCGAAAAACATTTAACGGTAGCATCCTACGGAGGAGCTGGGGAAAATAGTTCAGGCATGCGTCATGGCCATGGTGGCAAAAAAGATGAAGAGGACAATGATACTGAACGTTTTTTTCGTACGGTTTCAAAGTCGATTTATGAAAATTATTCAAAGCCAACAGGCTGGCCTCTTATTTTGGCTGCCTTGCCAAATCACCACAATCTCTTTCAAAAGGTCAGCAAAAATTCATTCTTGCTTTCAAATGGAATTGAAATCAATCCGGAATCGGTATCAATTGATAAATTGGCAGATTTGGCCTGGAGTATTATGGAACCTGAGTATTTACTAAAACTTGATACTTTGGTTGAAAAGTTTGCCCAAGAAAAAGCAGACGGAAAAGGAAGTGATGATATGAAGGAAATTGGTGTAGCGGCTGTTGAAGGAAGGATTGACACCCTTATTATTGAAGCCGACCGTATGATTCCAAATAAATTAACAAATTTGGTTACCGGAAATATTCAAAATAGAGATTTAACGAATCCGAAAGTAGATGACCTGCTTGATGATCTTGGGGAGTTGGTTATAAAAATGGGGGGAAATGTGATGATTTTGCCATCTGAAAAAATGCCTTCAGAAACTGGACTTGCAGCAATATATCGGTACTAAAAAGAACTTAAAGAACTTGTTGGATGCAATTATTAAAACAATTGCACCCAAGGAGTAATTTAAGGAATAATCAACTAAAATCAACCTGAAAAAATAAACATAAGGTAATTCAATTCAGATAAAATATAATCGGAAAAGAGGAACTCACAAATCATTAAAGGCATTAATTATAAATGAATTTAGAAATTAAAAGATGGAAAATAAATCAATAAATACGTCAATTGACAATCTGGTACCAAACGAAATCAGAACGGATTGCCAAGCGCAAAATGAAAATGAAAATCTGGTTTATGAACACCTTGAAAATTATCTGAATTCAAGAATTCTTAAAATTACAACAATCATTAAGAATCAATATCCTGAATTGTTAGAATTTTTAAATGAAATGGCTGAAGATGGAATAGCTAAGGTTTTAACCAC
>JACUUQ010000032.1 GCA_014859175.1 Lutibacter sp.
TCCTGGGTTTTGGCGCATTCCGTTAAATTTTGTAATGCTTCGGCAACTTCTGCACTGTTTCTGCGAGATTTTAAGTCGTTTAAACGCGCAATCTGAGATTCTCTTACCGCATCATTGTCCACTTCCAAAATCTGTATCGGATCTTCTTCTTCCAAAACATATTTATTCACGCCTACAATAATGTCTCTTGTGCTGTCTATTCTGGCTTGCTTTTTTGCGGCGGCTTCTTCAATGCGCAATTTCGGAATCCCTTTTTCAATGGCTTTTGTCATTCCGCCCAATTCGGCAACTTCCTGCAACAATTCCCAGGCAGTGTTTACCATTTCTTCCGTGCGTTTCTCCACAAAATCGGAACCGGCCCAAGGATCGACGGTTTTGGTAATTTTTGTTTCTTCCTGTATATAAATTTGGGTGTTTCTGGCAATTCTGGCCGAAAAATCGGTTGGCAAGGCTATGGCTTCATCGAGCGCATTGGTATGCAAACTTTGTGTGCCGCCAAACGCTGCTGCCATGGCTTCAATGGCGGTTCGTGCCACATTGTTAAAAGGGTCCTGTTCTGTTAAACTCCAGCCGCTTGTTTGGCAATGGGTACGCAACACCAACGATTTCGGATTTTTAGGGTTGAATTCCTTTACCATTTTCGCCCACAACATACGCGCTGCCCTCATTTTTGCAATTTCACCAAAATGATCCATCCCAATGGCCCAGAAAAAGGACAAACGTGGCGCAAAAGTGTCAATGTCCATTCCGGCTGCAATGCCTGTTTTGATGTATTCCAATCCGTCTGCCAAAGTATAGGCCAATTCAATTTCTGGCGTGGCGCCGGCTTCTTGCATATGATAGCCCGAAATGGAAATTGAATTGAATTTCGGCATCTTTTTGCTGGCGTAGTCAAATATGTCAGCGATAATTTTCATAGAGGGCGTTGGCGGATAAATATACGTATTGCGCACCATAAACTCTTTTAAAATGTCATTCTGAATGGTGCCTTCCAACAATTTTTCAGCAACGCCTTGCTCTTTTGCAGCCACAATATAAAAGGCCAAAATAGGTAAAACAGCGCCGTTCATGGTCATGGAAACCGACATTTGGTCTAACGGAATTTGGTCGAAAAGCATTTTCATATCTTCAACAGAATCAATGGCCACGCCAGCTTTGCCAACATCGCCCTGCACACGTTCGTGATCCGAATCGTAACCTCGGTGCGTTGCCAAATCAAAAGCAACAGACAAGCCTTTTTGGCCTGCAGCCAGATTTCTGCGGTAAAATGCATTGCTTTCTTCGGCCGTTGAAAATCCGGCATATTGGCGAATGGTCCAAGGCTGGCGAACAAACATGGTGGAGTAAGGCCCTCTTAAATAAGGTGCAATTCCTGCCACATAATTTTCGTGGTCGAAATTGGTTTCTTTCTCGGTTTGGCTGACAATTTTTAGTTGTGAAAAATCTTTACGCTTCATCTTTCAGTCTTTTTTGTTCTAATTTTTCTGCCAATCTTGTTGGGATTATAGGAATTATCAGGGTTTTTTGTGGATTTCTGGCAACAAAGGGATTCGCCTGTAAATCGTGTTTCATTTTATCTTGCACATTCGGATATTTGTTGGTTCCCAGTAAAACCAATTCGCCCGCATCAAATTGCGCTTGTTCTTTTTGCGCGTTTTCTTTTATTTTTCGCTGGATAATACCTTCTTTTAGTTGGGTTAAAAATCCGCCGCCTTTTTCAATTTCCTTAAAAACAGCCAATGCTTTTTCAGCCAGTTGTTTGGTGACAGATTCAATATAATAGGAATCAGTGGCAAAATGTTGGGCTTGTTTAAAATAACTTTCTTCTTTTAAAATCAGCAATTGGTTTCGCGCAATACGATCGCCAAAATCATTGGAATCGTGAAATACCGCATCATAAGCACAATTTGAAATGGTGTTTGCACCGCCTAAAATGGCGCTCATATTTTCGGTGGTGGTGCGCAGCATATTTACGTTATAATCGTAAATGGTTTTATTGCGCAAACTTGGTTCGGCAAAAACAAGTGCGTTGGCATTGGTGTCGTATTGGCTGAGCATTAAATTATAAACATATTTAAAAGCCCTGATTTTCGAAATTTCGAAGAAATAATTGTTGCCTACAGCAAAGTTGAACTGAATTTTTTGCGCGATTTGGGCACCAAATTGGGTTAAATATTCGTTGGCAACCGCCAAAGCATAGGCAACTTGCTGAACGGTGTTTGCGCCGGCATTTTGATAAATATCGGCATCAACACTCAGTATAAATGCAGCCGGATGTTTAGAAATAAGGTTTTCTAAAGTTTTAAAATCGTCATTTAATGATTTGTGCCAATTTCCGGTTCTTGCCAGCTTTCCAACAATGTCAATATTGTAAAAAACGGTTTCGTTTTTCAGCAGCTCGGCAAGTTCATCAATAAACGTTTCCGACAAAAACTCAAAATGAAAATGGAAATCAATTTTTTTATCCAACAAGTTTTTAAATAATAATGCGGCATCAAACGGTTTTTTTGCCACAAACTTTACCGAGTCGGCGCCTTTATTGGTGGCGTCGATGGCTTTTAGGTTTGCATCAATTTCGTCTGAAACAACAATTTTTTGGCAAATTTTGAAATCTTCCTTTGAGAGCGGAATATTCAGTTTTTCGAAATCGTCTGCGTGGTAAAAAGGCTTTATGGTAATGCCCTCATTGGTTTTTGTGAGAAGGGTTTCGTTGTAATCAGCCCCTTTTAAGTCGACCTGAATTTTTTGTTTCCAGGCAGCAGCCGAAACCGGCGGAAATTCTTGCGTAATAAAACTGCTCATAATAAAGGTATATTAAACAAAAATCGGAAATATAACTTACAAGAACACCCTTTGGCCTTATTAATTTGCTAAATACTTATAGTTATTTTTCAGGAATCGTATCATATTCAATGATATAAATTTCCTCATTTTCTTTCTTCATTTTATATTGTTCCCTTGCAAATTTCTCCAGCTCCACACGGTCATTGTGCTTGTTTATAAAATATTTGTCGGAGTCAATTTGCGATTTATAATAGTCCTTTTCACTTTTAAGCTTGTCAATTTCCCGGTCAAATTCCCTGTGGTTCACCCACGAATTTTCATCAAAAAAAACCATCCAAACCACAAATATGGCAAGAATCATTACGTATCTGTTCGTAATAAACTTTATAAACGATTTGTTTTTAATTTGCTTAAAAGTCATCAACTAAAGTTTGTGGCTTATTACGGTTCTAACAATATCAATGGCCACCGTATTGTAGCGGTCGTTTGGGATAATAATATCGGCATAATTTTTTGTTGGCTCTATAAACTGCTGATGCATAGGCTTTAGTGTAGTTTGATAACGATCCAGCACCTCAGCAATATTTCGGCCACGTTCTTCAATATCGCGCTTTATCCGGCGTATCAAACGTTCATCCGTATCAGCGTGCACAAATATTTTTATGTCGAATAAATCGCGCAATTCTTTGCTGTTAAAAATAAGAATTCCTTCAACAATAATTACTTTTCTCGGATGCGTAATTAAAGTATCTGCGGTACGATTATGAGTCACAAAAGAGTAAACGGGCTGCAAAATAATTTCGCCATTTTTCAATTTCTTTAAATGGTCCACCAACAAGTCAAAATCGATGGCTTTAGGATGGTCAAAATTAATTTTTGTACGCTCTTCATAAGACAAGTCCGTGGTTACATTGTAGTAGGAATCTTGCGAAATTACGCAAACCTCATCCGTAGGCAATTCGTGTATAATTTGATTCACAACGGTTGTTTTTCCGCTTCCGGTACCTCCGGCAATTCCAATTATCAGCATCTAAATCAGTAATTTTAAATTCGTTCAAATTTAATCAATATAAAATAGCAAAAAACAGATTTAAATAATATTTTGAATGCGCTTTAAAATTTCTAATATTTTCGGATCGCGCGTTTTTTTTGGTGGGCGTTCCCCTACGGGTCAGGCTTTCCGCTTCAAACTTTTTTCATCGCCAAAAAAGCGAAGAAAAAAAGGTTTTTCGCTGCAATCCTTAACGCGAATTGAATTACGATTTAAGATTTTTGATTTACGATTTATTTTAGAATTAAAAATATCGACAAGGTAATATTAGTCAATCGTTAATCGAAAATTTTCTTTGCGCGCTTTGCGTTTTTTTTCATAGCGTTCCTTGCGGTTAAATGAAAATTTTGTTTGAATGGTTTTTTTAACATTTTTATTAGGTTTCTATCATAGAATACGCAAAGAAAATAAACAATAAAAATGGAATAATTTCAAGATAAGAAATAAAAGAAGCCTCTTCGTTTTGAAGAGGCTTCTTGGAGCCGATAGAGGGACTCCCCTCGACTTCGCTCGGGATAAACTTCTCGTCCTTTCTTACAATTTAAAATTAGTTCAAAAAAGAAGCCTCTTCGTTTTGAAGAGGCTTCTTGGAGCCGATAGAGGGACTCGAACCCACGACCTGCTGATTACAAATCAGCTGCTCTAGCCAGCTGAGCTACATCGGCTATTATGTGTGCAAATTAAATTACTTTTAAAGTAATAAGCAACTATTTCTCCACTTTTTTTAAATTAATTTCATCATAATTTGATATGCTCATTTCATTTAATTGGCAATAAGGAAATTGTATAATTTAACGCAATTTTTTTAGGCAATAAAAAAGGGCATTGCAGTTTTAATGGCATTGCCCAATTTAATATATTTGGTTTTAAAGTGAGTTTTTAAAAATCATTTATCCAGTAATTTTGGAATTTCATCACTTACCGTTAATTTTTTTTGGTCTTTTTTCTTCATCACATTTTCCACCACTTTAAATATGCGTTGTTTAAGTGCTTTATAGTTATTAATATAGCTATTCACTTCTATTTCTAATTTTTTATGGCTTTCCAAATAATTTTGGTTTCCTGAAACGCTGTCGTATTTAATTAATTCGGCAAGTATTTTATTTTGGCTGTTTATAACCTCCAACAAGGTAGTTCCAATATTTTTTTGAACAGATATTTGCTTCACGGAATCCTCAATTTTTTTGTGCAAACCCGCCGCCAAAAAATCGATGTACTTTTCGCTGAGCAAATGTTCCAAAAAGCGTATTTCGTCTTTAATCAAATTGATTTCAGAAACCCATATTTTGGCGTCATGATGCAATTCATCAATACTTTTTTCCCTGCCAAACCAATCTTTTTTCATTTTTGTGTCCATTTTTTACGGAATTAAATTTTACAGCTTTGATAATTAAACAGTCTGCTGACTTGTTTTAAAGTTAAGGGCTAAAACCGAAAAATTAGTTGATATCCATCAGTTTTTAAAATTTTTGGTTCTTCAAAATAGTTGATTAATTGATGAGACCATTGATATATTCAAATATTCGAATTTTTAGATCTTTATAGTGTTTCATATACATAAAAACTTCTTCAGCCAGTTTTTCATAGTCAATTAAGTATAAATGGCCTATATTCAGTGGTTTGGTTTCTTCACTTTCCATTAATTTTTTATCAAAATCATTAATTCTAATAAGAATATTATTTTTTGCCTGTTCAAAATTATCAAGTTCTAAAATAAATAACTGCAATCGTTCATACAAATTTGGGATGGTCGCTGAAAACGGATAGGCTTTTATCAGTCTTTTTATAAAGTCTAATTCTATATTGATGAAAGCATATTCCGAAGTCCATAAGGAAATATTGTAATGCAATTCCTCAATGGTTTTATCCTTGGAAAATGATTTGTAAATGATGTTCGATTCCATTTGTGAAGGTTTTTAATGTATTGCTAAGTAATTCATTATAAGTTTTATAAAAAATGATATATATCAAACGGCGATTAGAAAATATGGATATAATTTCTTAAAAAAATGAAAGATTACAGTGCTTTTTTGCGATTTTTGGCTTTAAATACATCAATTTCTGATGTTTTGCTTCAAATTATTCTAAAAATTGCATTGTACTTCGTTAGTGAAATCATTCCAAATTGAGGAAAATCATTTTTTAAAGTTTAAACAAACCATAGCTTTATGTGAATTATAAATAAAATGGTCATGAAAAAATTACTTATACTCATTCTTTGCCTCAGCATGTATGCCACCGCTTTTTCACAAATTTTTAGTGGAATAGATGAAGTTTATCCTTTCCAAGGCGATTTTGCAGCCATAAAAAAAGCTGATAAGTGGGCTTTTATTGATAAAGAGGGCAATAAAACGATCGATTTTAGAGCTGATTTTGTGTTAACCAACAGGTTAAATTCATTATATAAAACAATATCATATCCGGTTTTTAATGATGGCAGGTGTTTGATCAGAAAATTAATTGGAGATACTTATTACTACGGTTTTATCAATGAAAAAGGCGTTGAAGTCATTAAACCGCAGTTTTTAAATGCCACAAATTTTTCAAATGGTTATGCCATTGTTGTGTTGTCTTCAAAGGATTCCATCGGTTTTAACTACGTGCTAAAAAAGGCAATCGTATCCAATATTATGGAGGAATATGTGATTGACACTTCGGGTGAATTGGTAAAATACTTATACAATCCGAGAAAAAATGTGCCGGCCAACTACAAAAAAGGGATACCAATCATCGAATCAAAGTTTATGGCACCCAAATTGGTAGCAGTAAAAACCAAAAACAAAAAATGGGAAATACATCAGTTTTAACTTAAAATATAAATTATGGCACTTAATTTTAATCAATTCGCAAAAGAAGGCAATGCGTTTTTGAAGGAATTTGCAAAAAATATAAATATGCCTAATGACACCGATAAGGCAGGAAGAATATTGTCTTCTATCTTACACGGACTGCGGGAAGTGATCACCACCGAAGAATCTTTGCAGTTAATTTCACAGTTTCCAATGTTTTTAAAAGCGGTTTATGTAAACAAATGGAGCACCCGAAAAAAAGTAAGAGTGAAAACTATGACCGATTTTATTGATTTAATTCGGGAATTGAACGGGGTAACTTCATTAAACGATTTTGAATCGGAAGAAGTTGCGGAAAATTACATCAATTCTACCTTTATGATGTTGCGCAAATACGTTTCTTTAGGTGAATTGGAGGATATTAGAACGGTGCTTCCAAAAGAATTAAAGTCGATTGTTTATCAAAATATAATGTTTTAGATAAACCCAAAATTTGAGTTATGAAAATGAGTGCGCAATCTTTTAAGGAAGTTGATATTGACATTGGCGATGTTCTTTTGAAAGGAAATTTAAGGCTTGCCGAAAAGCCAAAAGGACTCATATTGTTTTCACATGGAAGCGGCAGCAGCAGGCTAAGCATCAGAAATAATTATGTGGCCAGTTTGCTGTTTGAGCAAGGTTTTTCCAGTTTGCTTTTTGATTTGTTAACAGCCAAAGAGGATTTAATTTACGAAAATCGTTTTGATATAGAATTGCTTACAGAGCGGTTGGTGAAAATCACAAAATGGGCGATGAATTATGATGGAACAAAAAAATTGCCAATTGGATATTTTGGCGCCAGCACAGGCGCGGCTTCTGCCTTAAGCGCTGCCGCACAAATGGGAAACGCCATAAAAGCTGTTGTTTCCAGAGGCGGCCGTCCGGATTTGGCTATGCCAGTTTTAAAAGACATAAAAATACCTACGCTTTTAATTGTAGGCGGTGATGACGATGTGGTTATTGAATTGAATAAAAAAGCAAAAGCCGCCATAAAAGGCATTTGCGAATTAAAAATTGTGGAAGGCGCCACGCATTTATTTCCGGAAGCGGGAAAACTTGAAATTGTGGCAAAACTCACTGCAGAATGGTTCGACAAGCATTTAATAAAAGAAGCTAAAAAGGAACGCGATGTTTACAAATAGGGAAGAAGCAGGCAAATTGCTGGCAAACAAATTAATAAATTATAAGGACAATAATGAGGTGGTTGTTGCCGCAATTCCGCGGGGCGGTATTCCTGTGGGTGTAGAAATAGCCAAAAATTTAAATGCGCCATTAGAAATTGTGCTCTC
The DNA here is from genome assembly GCA_014859175.1 of Lutibacter sp. GTDB lineage: Bacteria > Bacteroidota > Bacteroidia > Flavobacteriales > Flavobacteriaceae > Lutibacter. Next base: position 7,953 of record JACUUQ010000032.1, read on the forward strand.
CAAAAAAATTGGCCATCCTTTCAATAAAGAGTATGCAATTGGCGCGGTAACTTTAAAAAACAGCATTTTAAGCGATGCGGCTATAGAAGTTTCACAAGTTTATATTCATGATGAAACGGAACGAATCAGAAAGTTGTTGAAACAACGCCTTGAATCGTATTACGGAGACAGAAAACCAGTGGAATTTAAAGATAAAATAGTTATTTTGGTTGATGATGGCGTTGCCACAGGAAATACAATGATTTCCTGCATTCAGCTTATTGCGCTACAAAAACCTTCAAAAATTATGGTGGCTTTGCCGGTTGCGCCAGCTTCGGCAATGAAAAAAATAATGGAATTGCCGGAAGTTTCTGAGACTATCTGTTTGTCAACTCCGTTTAATTTTCAGGCGGTGGGACAGTTTTATGAAGATTTTAAACAGGTTGACGATAAAGAAGTTATAGAATTATTAAAAAAAGCGAATAAGAAATTCGGGTATGGAAAACACAATATTCTCAATGTTTTATTGACAATCTTTGGATAAATTATTGAAATCGCACTTTTGAAGCACTTGCGTTTCCCTGCTTCCATATCTGTAAACGGTAATGCCTTTTAGATGATATTCCCAAGCAGCCCAATAAATTTCGCCAATTTCTTTAGGTGAAGTTTCTTCTGGCAGATTTATTGTTTTAGAAACAGCATTGTCCGTATATTCTTGAAATGCCTTTTGATGCAATAAATGATATTTCCAAGGAATTTCCATGCTTGTTTCAAAAACTGTCTTGATTGAACTCGGAATTGTGTCACAATTTTTTGCGGTTCCGGTTTCATAAATGATTTTCTTCAGCGCGGTATTCCAAAGTCCGATCGATTTCATTTTTTTCTTAAAAAGTTTGTTCACTTCAACCTGAGTTTTCCCTCCAAGAATTCCAGAACGTTTATAAGCCAACGCAAATAAAGGTTCGATGGAATAGGAGGTGTCGGCAATTACAGAAATGGTTCCCGTTGGCGCAATGCTGTTGCATGTTGCGTTTCTGAGCGGTTTCCCGTTGTAATGCCTGCTTTTTTTCCATTCGGGAAACATTCCTTTTTCAATGGCCAATTTTTTGGAGGTTTGGCAGCTTTTTTCTTTAATATACCGCATTAGATTTTTGCCTAAAACAAGCGCTTCAATAGATGCGTAAGGAATGCCAAGTTTTATGAGCATTTCTGCCCAGCCCATAATGCCCAATCCAATTTTTCGGTTTCTTAGCGTAATTGATTTTATTTGTGGCAATAAATAATAATTCAGGCTAATGACATTGTCTAAAAACCGAACTGCTATTTCTATTGTTGCAGCCAGTTTGTCCCAGTTTATTTTGGCAGAATTTTCTTTTTGCACCACCATATTTGATAAATTTATGGAGCCTAGGTTGCAACTTTCATAATCGAGCAAAGGAACTTCACCGCAAGGATTTGTGCTTTCTATTTTGCCAATGTCCGGTGTTGGATTGGCTTTGTTAATGGTGTCTAAAAAAACAAGTCCCGGATCGCCGGTTTTCCAAGCTTCTTGTATGATAAGTTCCCACAACGCAACCGCTTTTATCCTTTTTTCAATCTTCTTGGTTCTTGGGTTAATGAGTTTCCAAATCTTGTTGTTTTTAACGGCTTCCATAAAATCATTGGTGATTCCTACAGAAATATTAAAATTTCGAAGTTCATTTTTGGTTGATTTCGCCCTGATAAAATCTTTAATATCCGGATGGTTAATATTTAGAATTCCCATATTTGCGCCCCTGCGTTTTCCGCCTTGTTTCACGTTTTCTGTTGCAGCGTCAAAAATTTTCATAAAAGCAATCGGCCCCGAGGAAGTTCCTTGAAATGAGGAGGTTTTATCATTTTTTGGCCTTAATCGCGAAAAATTAAATCCGGTTCCGCCTCCGCTTTGGTGAATTAAAGCGGCATTTTTTAAGGTGGTGAAAATACTTTTTAAACTGTCGTTAACCGGCAATACAAAACAGGCGCTTAATTGTCCTTTTGGCGTTCCTGCATTCATTAAAGTGGGAGAGTTTGGGAGAAAATCGAGCTTGTTCATCAGCCTAAAAAACTGCTTTTCCCAATAGGCATTGTCATTGATTTCTGCGGAAGCCAAAAAGGTTGAAACACGTTTAAATAATTGGCGGGGAGTTTCAACAATAATTCCGTTTCGATCTTTTAAAAGGTATCGATCAACTAAAATTTCCTCGGCGTTTTTTGTTAAAGTAGCCATATCATACCGATTACATAATGATACTTAATTATAACTGTTAATGAAGCAATCATTTTTCCCAAATACCTTATTACGGCAGGCAATCTCAAAACCAAATTATCAATAAGGCTTTATTTATAGTGTTTCATTTCACTTTTTCGTTTTTTAAGTTGCTTATCCAAGTCGCGCAAGGTTTCATCGGTGGCGGCTTCAAAACTTTCTTCATCAGAAAAAGCGAAAATTCTTGGACCGGGAAGGCTTAGCCTTATTTCGCAGATTTTTCCTTTTCCTTTTGTGTCGGGTTCTAATTTATAAAATACATCGGCACGGATGAGCCATTCATATTTATCCGACAGTTTAATTAATTTTTTTATCACAAATGATTCCACGGCTTCACTTTTTGGAACTTGGACAAATTGAATTTTAATTTCCATAATAATTAATTTAAATAATATTGACAATTAAAGATATTCAATGCAGTGGCCATTGCCAATGAGATATATCAAATACAGGCTGAGAATGGCAACTTTTATTCGATGAATTTATCGGTAAAATGCTTTATATTTCTGATTTACGGCGGATATTTTCGATAAAAAATTACAGATTTGCCAAAACTCTATTAAGTTTATCGCCAATTTCCAGTGCAATTGGCGCCAAAGATTCATTTACAACTGCTTGCATGGAAACAATGGGATTGATGGCAGAAACTTCAATAATTCCAGGTTCTTTTTCCTGGACAATCACGTTGCACGGAAGCATGGTGCCAATTTTGTCTTCGGCTTTTAAAGCTTTATAGGCAAAAGGCGCGTTGCAGGCTCCCAAAATTCTGTAATTGTAAAAATCCACGTCCAGTTTTTTCTTCAAGGTTGCTTTTATGTCTATTTCCGTAAGCACGCCAAATCCCTCTTTTTGAAGTTCGGCAGTTACTTTTTCTATGGCTTCATCAAAAGTGATGTTGTTTAATATGGTTGAATAGTAATAGTCCATTGTTTATGATTTTAAATTTAAAATTGATTAAGTAAGACAGTAATTTACGACATTTATTTCAATAAAAAATGTTAAAACTAATAGAGAAGGTAATGTTGAGAAAATAAATCGTTATTTTTTTAAATAGAAACAGGAGGTCGCAACCTCCTGTTTCCTGAAGAGATTAAGTTTGTTTTGATAACGCTAAACTCATTTTTCACATTGATTTATCTCTAAAATAACATCAATACTAAAACAAGTTTAACTTAAACAACCACTTACAAATCTTCATTTCAATCTGCATTGCTCTTCAACAATGAAAATCTATCTTTTAGTAGAAACAGGAAGCCGTAACCTCCTGTTTCCTGAAGATGTTAAATTTGTTAGCCAATTTTCACTAATTTTAAACACTGGTTTATTGCTAAAACAACACCAAAATTAGATTCAATTAAACAACATCCTTAAATCTCCATTTCGGCTTTGTGCTATTTTTCAATAGCGCAAACCTATTTTTTATTAGAAACAGGAAGCCGTAACTTCCTGTTTCCTTAAGAGATTGAGCTAATTTTTCTACGTTCAACTTATTTTTTGCACCAACTTATTTCTAAAACGGCACTCAAACAAGCCAACCTCAAAAAACGTTCTAAATCTCCCAGTTTCGATCAACATTACTTTTCAATAATGAAAATCTATCCCATTTTAGCAGAAGCAGGAAGTTTTCAGTTTCCTGCTTCTTGAAGTTGTTAAGTTTGTTTTTTAACACCAACTAATTTATCATAGCATCTCATTTCTAAAACAATACTAAAATTAGTTTCATTAAAATAACTTGTTAACACTTCTTTGATCTGCATTATTTTGCAACAATGGAGACCTTTTTTTTTGATGGAAGCAGGAGGCCGAAACCTCCTGCGACTATCTTGAAGAAATTAAGCTGTTCTCAGTAATTTTTAAATAATTTCTTACGTCACCTTATTTCTAAGACAAAACTAAAATCGATTTAATTTGTTCACCTTAAACTCTTCAAATTAGGCTATTATCGCTATGTAAATGCAAACTTACATACGTGGGGAAATTTTATTTCTATAAAATCAATGAACTTTTTATTTTTTATTATGATGTAAAATTAACACCTAATTTATTGTCTTGAAATGATATGCATCAGTTTAGCGTATGATTGTTCTCAGTTTTTGAATATTTTTTTTAATTATTTTTTAATTTTTATGGAAAAATAATTATCCCATAACCCATATTCAGCAAAAATAAGCCTACAAAAAATAGCATCATATACATTACCTGTACAAATTTAATGTTGAGATAATCCAGCCATAAGACTGTTCGTTTTGGAAAAATAAACAGCGACAAACCTATAAAAAGTGCTATCCAACCTATAAAGGTGATAATTAGCCGCCAGTCGTCTTCCCAAACATTGTGGAATAAAATATTGAGCAATCCAATAACAATGGCCATAAAAGAGATGACGATCACAAATTTTTGGTCCTCTAAATCTTTAATAACCTGTACAATTCTTTTTGGGTTGAAGCTTAAAATTAAAAAGAAAATAATAAGATACCATCCCCAAAATTTGGCTAAAAAAATAGACGCTTCATCCATAATCACCTTGTTTGTTGGTTATTCGTGCAAAACTAAAAACGGAATGTCGGTGTGATAACTAATCTCTTCCACAGTTGGCCTAAATAAAATACGTTGAAAAAGATTAAGGTTTTTGGCGATCATAATAATCATGTCAATATCTCTGCTTTCCACAAAACACTGAACGCCATCTTCAATTTTTTTATTGGTAATTCTGTGAAAACTGTGTTTTTCTTCTGCAAAGAAATTTTTTAAGAACTCTTTGTTTTCTAGCTGAAATTCGGTGGTTTCTTCATCTTTTTTGACTATGTGCACAATTCTTAATGTTGATTTATGCATTTTGGTAAATTCTAAAATACTGTTTAAAATTTTAGTAGGATAAAATAGATGGTAGTCTGTCGGAAAAGCAATTTCTTCAATTTCTTTATACACCGCATTTTCTGGAATTATAAGCACCGGGCATTTTACCCTTGTAATTAAATCGCCTGTATTGCTGCCAATCATCACTTTTTTTAAGCCCGATGCGCCCTTTGTACCCATCACAATAAGGTCTATGTTTTTTTCTGAAACATGGGCTTTTACAGCATCAATAAAATAATCGTAATTGGAAAGCGTATAAAATTTGTGTTTCGGATTGGGCGGTAATTCATCAATTTTTTTAAGCAGTTTTTTTAACTGGGTTTTGGCTTGTTTTAATACCGTTTTATCAATGACTTCAACAGCCGGAAGTGGTATTATTGGAGATTCGCCGCTGGCGTAGTTGTAAATAATGGAAACATGCAACAAGTAAAAATCGCATTCAGTTTCTTTAAAAAATTCTAAAGCGTATTTAACGGCGTTCCAGGAATTTTCTGAAAAATCGGTGGGAATTAAAATGTTTTTCATGGATTTGTTTTATTGGTACAATTAAAATTAAGCGCTTGAATTTTAATGTAAAATGATATATATCAATTGAAGTTATTAATCAGATATTAAAAGTTGAAAAATATTAAATATTCAAAAGGTTAATAAATGGAAGACCAAGATTAAAGAAAAAAATTTAAAAAACCTTTTTCAGCTTTTCAATATTCAGAATTTTAATGCTTCTGCCTTCTATTTCAATAAGTCCGTCTCTTTTAAAATCGGAAAGTGTCCTGATGAAAGTTTCTGTGGCAATGCCCGCAATTCCTGCCAAATCGGTTCTTGATATTTTAGGATTGTCGTTGTTCGATTTTTTCATTTTTTCAGAAAATTGCAAAATGGTGTTCGCTGTTTTTTTTCGAACGGAGCTATAGGCCATTTGCAGTAATTGGTCTTTAATTTCTGAAACATTATCGGTGATATAATCTATCAATTCAAAGGTAACTTCGTGGTTTTTTTGCAAAATATTTTTGAATTCGCTTTTTAACAATCGCAATACTTTTACGTTTTCAATGGCTGCGGCCGATTCCTGGTATGCAATGTTGTTGGAAAAAGACGTAAATCCAAAAAAGTCATTCTCTTTATGCAATCCCGTAACCAATTCTTTCCCTTGTTCATCAATTTTGAAGGTTTTTACAATGCCTTCGTTTACCATAAACACAAAATTCGAATTGTCGCCTTCGTAATAAATAATTTCACCGGGAATAAAGGAGAATTCTTCAACATTTTCCACAAAGAAATTTTTAAGTTGGTTCAATGTTTTTAGCTGATTGTCTGTAAAATCAATTTCTTCTTTTATTAATTTTTCCTGATTTTCTTTGATAATGGCCACCCTGGCCAACCTGCTTTCTATGGCGCTAAACAGTTCCGATTCATCAAAAGGTTTTGTGATATAATCATCGGCGCCCAAATCCATGCCTTTGCGTATATCTTTATGTTCAGTTTTCGCAGATAAAAAAATAAAAGGAATTTGTTTTGTTTCGGGTTCTTTTGAAAGTATTTGAAGCACGCCGTAACCATTTAATTCTGGCATCATAATATCACATAAAATAATGTCCGGAAGTTGTTTTTTGGCTTCAGAAACGCCAATTTTACCGTTTGCTGCAGTAAAAACTTTATAATTGGCCAATTCCAAAAGTTCAGCGGTATTTTCCCTTACCACAATATCATCTTCTATTAATAAAACCTTTTTCATCTGTTTAAATTTTATTTTTTTGCGGGAACAGCTGCTGTTCGCCATTAATCATTCCTTCGTGTATCAAAATTTGTTTTGGCTCGTTTCATCATTCTTTATTTATTGGCAGTTCAACATAAAAAGTAGATCCTTTATTTTCTTTACTAATAAAATTAATGGTTCCGCCTAAGTTTTTTAAATGTTCTTTAACAATATTTAAACCTATGCCAGTTCCCTGAATATTTAACACATTCTCTGCCCTAAAATAGCGATCGTACACAAATTTTTGATCATTTTTTGGAATTCCCATTCCCTGGTCGGTAATTGTAAATACAATATTTTTTGTGTTTCTGGAAATTTCTATATCAATTTGTGAATTTTCCGGGGAATATTTTATGGCATTATAAATTAAGACAGACAAGATAAGTTCTAAAATTTTTTCATCTTGATATAGCTCATAATCCGATGTGTTTGGCGGAATATTGATGCGTTGCCCGCTTTTTAATAGCATATTGGCATTGTAAACCACTTCATTAATTACCTTGCTTAAATTAAAAGTCTTGTATTTATAATTTTCATTGCTCGAATCTAAACGTTCTAAAGAAATAAAATCGTTTAAAACATTGTTTAGATATTGCACTTTTTCTGTGATTGTATTTATATGTTTGTCTCTTTTTTCTTGTTGCTCTGTCAATTGGTATTTTTTCAATAAAATTGCAGAGGTTAAAATTCCGCTTAAGGGTGTTTTAAATTCGTGCGAAACAAGCGACAAAAATTTAGATTTTAGTTCATTTAGTTCTTTTTCTTTTTTTAAGGCTTCATTAATTTTGGCTTCTATTTTAATTCTTCGTTGTAATTCTTTTTTATAGTTGAAATTTACTTCTTTTAATTTTTTAATGGTTTTTTCCAATTCGGCAGTTCCTTTTTTAACCTTTTCTTCCAGTACAACATTTATGGAATCTATTTTTTTATCGGTTTCTATTTTAATGGTCATATCAATAACCAGCACCATCATATATTCTTTTTCATAAATGGTAAATTGATTTATGGAGATTTCAATAGGAAATTCTGTATTGTTTTTTGTCAAGCCAAACAAGTACAATCCGCGAGTGTTCTTTCCTTTGTTAATTTGATTTGTAAAATAGTTTAACTGATTTTTATGGGATGATAAATATCTTTTTGGCAATAAAATATCTTTCGGCTGATTGAGCAATTCCCCTTTTTCATAACCAAACATTTTTTCGGCCGCTGTATTTACGGCAACAATATTGGTAAGTTGATCAACAATAAAAATTCCGCCAGGAATGGCTTCGAACAGTATATTAAAGATATCCTGATTTTGATAAAACACGGTATTTTTATTTACTTTGAACAAAATTAATTTTAGCTAAAAGGTAGTGAAAAATCGAATACATTCCTAAAAAAAATGAGATATTTCAAATTAAGCCAATTCTTTTGGGAAATATTCCTGATTATAGCTTAAATTTTACCAATATCATACCATAATACATTTTAAATTAATATATTTATTGTCGATAATGATGATGAAATTTGTTAAAATTTAAAATATTGTTGATGATTTTTCATTGCGTTTTTTTTAGAAAAAATGATTGGTCAGTAAGTCACTTTCAGCAACCGTTTAATTGGATAGTATTTAATGATTTCTCAATGCTCAGTACCTAAATCTGCCTAAAATGTTAACATTTAAAAATTTTAATATCGCCGATTGGTTTTCATTTTACAGAATTGCAGCAGCCCCTTTTTTATTGCTTATTTTATGGTTGGGCAATCGTGAGCTTTTCACCTGGTTGTTGCTGGCGAGTTATTGCACCGATATGATTGACGGATTTTTAGCCCGAAGGTTAAAAATAACAAGTCCGAGAGGCTCGCAATTGGATTCTTTTGGCGATCAAATAACGTTTGTGGTTGCCATAATTGGTTTGTTGGTTTATGAATATGATTTCATGAAAGAACACGCCTTTTTTATCATTCTTGTTTTTGTCCCTTATATTTTCCAAATGATTATTGCCTTTATGAAATATGGAAAAGCCACCGCATTTCATACATATTTGGCAAAATTATCGGCAATTACACAGGCTTTTTTTATTCTTTGGCTGTTGTTTTTTGGACCGATTTACTGGTTGTTTTATGTGATGATCGCGTTGGGTTTGTTGGAAACCATAGAAGAAATTGCGCTTATTTTTATGTATAATAATTGGGTTGCCGGCGTTAAAGGCATTTATTGGGCGCTAAGGGACAAAAGGCGATTTGAGAAAAAAACAGTTGTCAAAAACAGCACAAACTAAACCGTTTTGCCATGCGCTCGTATTCATTTTTTACCATTATAATGTTATGTTTGGCAATATTGTTGGTGGATACGCTGGCATTTTATTGGTTGCAGTCCATTACCCGATTGCTGCAATCTGTATTTCTGCAAAATTTAATTAATGTTGTTTTTTGGATTTTTACCTTTGGGCTTATTGCGTCAATTATTTTGTTGAAAATTAGGCTGGAGCGCATGCATCCTTACAGAAAACAATTGCTGATAACGTCATTTTATGGTCTTACAGTGTCTTCTTTTATTCCGAAATTAATTTTTGTGATTGTTATTTCCGCCCTCTATTTTACAAACTTTGTTTTTTCTGATGAAGAATCTTTAATTGTCATTCCTGTTCTTGGTTTATTTTCAGGATTTCTGCCTTTTTTTGTTATTCTTTACAGCGTTTTCAGAAGCTTATACCGATTTAAAGTGCATCGCATAAAAATTAATTTTGATGATTTTCCCGCTAATTTTGAAGGATTGCGCATTGTCCATATTTCCGATCTTCATTTGGGAAGTTTTAAATCCCGCCATTATATTTTGGACAGGGCTGTTAAAATAATCAACCATTTAGAACCCGATTTTATTTTTTTTACCGGTGATTTGGTCAATAACAATGCGTGGGAATTGAAAGGCTGGCAAACAGTTTTGAAAAAAATGGTCGCTAAAATGGGAAAATTTGCGGTTTTGGGCAACCATGATTATGGCGATTACAGCGAATGGAAAAGTGCCCACGACAAACAATCTAATTTTGAATCCATTAAATATTTTTACAAGAAAATAGATTTTAATTTATTGCTGAATGAAGCCGTAAACCTTGAAAAAGGCGGACAGAAAATCGCCATTGTTGGTGTAGAAAATTGGGGAAATCCGCCGTTTAAACAATACGGCGATTTAAAAAAGGCATTGAAAAGTGTTGCAACTATTCCTTTTAAAATATTGCTTTCCCACGATCCTTCGCATTGGAGTATGGAGGTTGCAGAAAAAACCAATATTGCGCTTACGCTTTCGGGCCATACGCACGGGATGCAAGCCGGAATTAACATCAAAAGCAAAAAATGGAGTCCCATTCAATATAAATATGAACATTGGGCAGGATTGTACAAACATTTTAACCAATATTTATATGTTACCAGAGGTTTGGGCTGGATGGGATTTCCGGGTAGATTGGGAATGCGTCCTGAAATTACCTTAATTGAACTTCATCAAAAATAAAACCACCAACATTGTTTTTCAGCCAACCAGCTGTTAACTATTTTTCTTTGTTTTTAAGTTCACTTATGGTTGTTTCGTAACCAATGTTAAAAATCTCATCGATGTGATTTTTGTCGAACATCCCAAATTTGGACAATGGCGGATAAATTAACAAATCGCATTGCGAAAACTTTTGTGCAGAAGCATTTGAAAAATTTATTCTGATGGCTCTTTGCAGTAAATCAACGGCATATTTTAGATTATCTGCTTTTATCTCATCAAGCGGACTTACATAAACGCCAATTATTTGATCACAGCAATCTTTTAAAGGCGCGATGGGAAAATTATCGAGAATGCCGCCATCCGCGTACAAGCTTCCGTTAATTGCAACTGGCGAACACAAGCCGGGGAAAGCGGATGACGCCAAAAACGGCCTGATTAGCTCGCCTTCTTCAAAAACTTTCAGATTTCCGGAAAGCATATCAACGGCAGTGATAAAAAGCTTTTTATGGAGCGCCTTAAAATTATCTTCAGGAAAATATTTTTTAAAATCCTGATAAAAATTTGCAGGATCTATAAGTCCCGGTTTTCCAAAAGCATAACGCGTTGGATAAAACAGCGGAACTTCTTTAAAAAATGCCACAATTTCTTCCGGCGCATAGCCTGCAGCATAGAATGCGCCAACCATGGCGCCCATGCTACTGCCCGAAATATGTGTAGGGAGAATGTTGCTTTCTTCAAGCGCCTTAATGGCCCCAATATGGGCAATACCTTTCATGCCTCCGCCGGAGAGCGCCAATCCTATGCTCATAATGGGTTGGTTTTAAAAATCAATTTCTTCTTTCAACAGGATTTCTGTTTACAGTTGAACTCCTCCTGCTTGCGTTGCTTCTGTATTTATTGTTGTTGTGATAGCTTTTTATATTATCGCCAAAATAATCATTGATCCTAACTTGTCGGCTTCGTCTTAAATCGAGATATCTATATCTGACAGGCAACAAATCGGCAGTTATCCAAATATTATTGTCGAGATAAAGGTAACTTCTGATGGAAAAATCATAGTAAATATTATGTTCGGGAAAATAAATATAGCGCATTGATTCTGCCCGGTTCGGATAAAACCATGGTGGTGGCGGCGCGGCAATTCTGGATGTGACCACTACAGGTCCGCAACTTTCTAAAGAAAAGACAAAAGAAAACAACATGGCAACTGTTAATAAAACAACTTTTTTCATAAACTTAGCATTTAATAAAACCAATTTACAAAGAATCAAAAATGGCTGAAATGATATATATCAATTGACAAAGCGCTGATTTTAATGTTATTTTTCAGCTTCTTTTTGTTTTTGTCGCTCTAACTTTCTAAAATATCCCCGAAACAGAAAGTTGTGTTTTAAAGCTTCCATATTTTCATTTAAACGAACGCTTCCTTCCTTAATATTTTTCATTGTTTCGTCTATATTATTGACCAAAACAGTATCATTTATCATGTAATTTACGGTGCCTTCTCCATTTTTGAAATCTAAAACAACGGAATTTAAATTGTTGATTACGTTATTAATGTCTAAGCTCGATTGTTCAATGTTTTCAATAATTGATTTCATTTTATTGGCGGTGGCGGGATCGCTTAATAACACCGCAGCCAAGCTTTCTTCATAATTTATGGCGGTGATTATTTTTTTCAATTCCAGCACAGTTGCCGAAGTATTTGCGCTTGCTGTTTTTAAATTCGAAACCGTTTGTTTCACTTCGGAAGCCATTTCAGCATCTTCAATTAACATGCCAATGGTGCCTTTTCCTTGTTTAATGGCTTCGGTTATTTTCAATAAATCGGAAGTTAATTTTGCCGCATTGTCGTTGGTGGTGTTCAATGTTTCAAGCATATCGGTGGTTGATGTTTTGTTGTAAGATTGAATGGTGTCTCCAGGTTTTAAGGCATCGGAAATCTCTTTTCCGGGCACAATATTTATCACCATGCTGCCAACCAAACCATCAGAGCCAACGGCTGCCACCGCATTTTTTTTCATATGTCGAAGCATTTTTTCTTCAATAACCATATCAACGCAAATGGTACTGTCGTTAATCATCACAATATTTTTTACGGTGCCAATATTAATACCCGAATACCGAACGTTATTGCCTAATATTAAGCCGTTTACATTATTAAAAACAGCGCTTATCCTAAAGGTATTTCCAAAAAGATTTTGCTTGTTTCCGATTAAATAGAGCGCAATTACAAAAATAATTGTTGCAATAAAAATAAACAATCCAAGACTAAATTTTTGTGTGTTTGAAGTTTTCATAATTGACTATTATTTAAAAAACGCCTGAATTTTATTGTCTTTGTTGGTATATAATTCCTCAAAAGTTCCTTCCGCATAATTAATGCCGTCAATCAGCAAAATCATTCTGTTTGAAATTACTCTGGCGCAATCTACATCGTGGGTGATAATGAGTGACGAGGTTTTATAATTTTGCTGAATATTTCGCATCAACTGTATAATTTCTTTTGCGGTTATTGGGTCGAGCACAGTTGTTGGTTCATCATAAATGATAATTT
>JACUUQ010000348.1 GCA_014859175.1 Lutibacter sp.
CACATAAACCAAATTTTCATCAAAGTTTCCGCCGCGCACATTGTATTGTGTGCTTAATTCGTTGTTGTTATTAACGCCGGGCAACGTCATCAATATATTTTCAACGCCTTGGTTTGCACCGGGAATTTTAGCAATATCGCTCGGATTTACAATTATTAAACCTTGCGCATCTTTTTTGATGTCTTTTACAATAACTTCATTTATGATTTCAATTTTAGGTTCTAAAACAGGCGAAAATTGCAATATTTTATTTTTTTGCAACTTAACGATTTTCTCAAAAGTGTTATAGGAAATATGGCTGAATGTAATCGTAATTTCAGTATTTGCAGGAATTTTTAATACATATTCGCCTTTTTCATCAGAAGTGGTTCCGGTATTTAAAAAGGTAATTGCAACGCCTTCAATAGGTATTTTACTGTTGGTTTTTAAAACTCCTTTAACAGTTGCCGTTTGCGCTGTTAAAAGTGTTGTTGCCAATAAAAAACACAGGGTTAGCGTTGCTGTTTTTAGCATGGACTTTTATATTTTTCTGAAGAAAGTTGCGTTTAAAGTATTTGTGTTTCCAACATTGTCGGTTACCGTTACTTTTAGCTCATGTTTTGAATCAGTAAAAATTTTATCTTTAAAATCATAAGTTAGCACGCCTGTTGTTACGTCATATTCCATTAAAATCCATTGTCCGTTTATCTCAGCTCTGTAAGTGCTAATGCCCGATTTATAATCGAAAATCTTAACTTTTAACGTTTCGTGGTTTGTGATCCATTGGTTATTTTTAAAATTATGCAACTGAATATTTGGCGCATCTTTGTCCGACAGCAAGGTAAATTTTCCCAATTTTTTTGTTGAAGCATAAAAAATGGAATCTTTTTTTACGGTTGATTCATAACTCTTATTTCCCTTTTTGTTGATGGATGCGATGTATAATTGTTTCTTTTCCTCTTCCGAATAGTTGGATACATCAAAAGTGACGGTAAAATTGTAATGAATTGGCACATTTGGGGAATGTACTTTGGCTACCGAATCTTCTACATCAAAATCCAACCATAAATCTTCATAAAAGGTATTTTTTGGAAATGCCACTTTGACACCATTTTTGCTGAACTCATTAAATTTTTCGGCAACAACTTTATAAGGCGTTATGTTTTCTGTTTTCCGAACCAAAATACTGTCTTTTTTTCCGGTAACAGGAATCGTGATTTTTTGTGTATTTCCGCTAAAATCTTTTGCGATAATGTTAACATTATAAGATTTTTTGTCCTCAATGGCTAAGTATCCATTGTTAGCGGAAGTTGCATACATATTTAATTTATTTGAAGGCTCAATAAAACACTTCTGAATTCGTTGTCCGGTTTTATCAAGACGCTCATAATCAACCAATAAATTTATATACTTGTCTTCTGAAAAAGCCAAAACGCTCGCTTTAAATTCGTGGTATTTTTCGCCGTTTACGGAAAGTTCCAAACTATACAATCCGTTTTGATTGGCGGCATAATCCAATTGGTCAAAAGCATTTACGCCAAAACCAATTTTTCCTGAAGCATTAATTTTGTCGGCCAACAAATCGCCGTTTTCTAATTTTTTAAAGGAAATCTGCAACGGAATATTAACTTGGTTAATTTGAGACTCGGCATCCAAAGAATAGCCAACCAACGTATTGATTGTAGGGCGTTTAGAATCGCTTATTTGAATGCCGAAAAGAAACGGGTTTATTGTTTTTTCGGTAGAAGAATCTCTAATTTCAAAATGCAGATGCGGTCCCATAAATCCGCCTGTTCTGCCGCTTAACGCAATTATTTCACCTTTTTTGATGGGCAATTCAGAAGCGGAAGGATAAGCCTGAATTTCAAAACTCTCATTTTTATATTGCTGTTTTTTAATATATGCTTCTATACGATCGCTAAATTTTTGCAAATGTCCGTAAACCGTAGTGTAGCCGTTTGAATGCGTGATGTAAAGCGCCTTTCCATAGCCCCAATGCGCAATTCTTATTCTGGAAATATAACCATCAGCAGCGGCTAAAACATTCAATCCTTCTCTTTGTTGCGTTTTAATATCAAGCCCGGCGTGAAAATGATTGGGCCGTAATTCCCCAAAAGTTCCCGATAAAATTAAAGGAATATCAAGCGGACTCCCAAAATAGTTTGTTGGATAGGTATTTTGCATGGTAACAGTCGCTTGTCCGTATGCAAGTATGCTGGAAAAGAGAATAAATAGTGCTATGAGTTTTTTCACGAATATTGTTATTTAATTTGTGCTAAAATACTAAATTATATTTTTTATAAAGTTTAAATTATTAATCATTTAGCACAAAAGGATTAAAGTTTTTTATAAAATACAAAAAAAACAGTTGTAATATTGCGTTACTAACACTAACTTTGTATTTATAGTTTATATTCCTATAAGTAAATATGAGTTCTATAATACAAGTAGTTAATTTAGTTGAAGATAAACTCAAAAAACTTTTAGAAAATTATCAGTTTTTGAAGGAAGAAAATGAGTTTTTATTCAATAAAATAGCGTTATTAGAGAGTGAATTGGCAGAAGGAAAGCAAATTTTTAATGAGATTGAAAGAAAGTACCAAACATTAAAAATTGCGAAAACTATAGAAGGCAGTAAAGAAGACAGAAGGGAGACGAAACTCAAAATAAATGCATTAATTCGTGAAATTGATACGTGTATTGTTCAACTAAGCGAATAAGATCTTTAAAATGGCAGAACCTTTAAAAATAAAAGTAACAATCGCCGGCAGGGTATATCCAATCAACGTCAAAAACGAGATTGAAGAGGAGGGTATGCGAAAAGCGGCAAAACATATCAACGATATGGTTACTAAATTTGAAAAGAATTATGCGGTAAGCGACAAACAAGATGTATTGGCCATGTGCGCCCTGCAATTTGCCTCACTTATTGAAATAAATTCCATAAATAAAGATCAGGATATGATGGAAGTGACGGAAAAAATAAATAAATTGGGTGCGTTAATTGATACGCATTTAGAAAAATAAGTTCTTTAAAATAAATTAATAATAATAATACTGCCTACATTAGTTATTGTTTGTTAAACTCAACATTATACCTTTATAAAGGATAAGTCTCAATTGCAAAAGCATGCCGTTTTTAACGGATCCTTGACCAGTTGGTTAGTCCTAAACTTGTTTAAAGGAGTTTACAGAACCTTTCTAATGTAGGTTTTTTTATACCTAAAACAGAAATATGATAGATTATATAATGCCAATTATTGTTGGTATCGCAATAGGGCTGGCAATAGGTTATGTGATAGCCAAAACGCTAGAAAAAACGAAAGCCACTAAAATTTTAAGAAATACAAGAAAGGAAGCCGCCACCATTATTAAGGAAGCGCAAATTGAAGCTGAAGCAACAAGAAAAGACAAGATTTTACAAGCAAAAGAAAAATTTATTGAGCTAAAGTCGGAACATGAAAAAGTGATTATTGCCAGAGACCGTAAAATAGCTGAAGCTGAAAAACGCGCGCGTGACAAAGAGTC
>JACUUQ010000244.1 GCA_014859175.1 Lutibacter sp.
CCATCGCAATAGATTTTGCCGCATAACGCACAATTTTGGCAATTTGTTTTTCCAATCCCCTTACGCCGGATTCACGCGTATAGGCTTCCACAATTTTTTCCAATTGTTTCTTCCCAATTTGCAAATGCGCACTTGTCAATCCGTGTTCTTTTAATTGTTTCGGCAACAAATGGCGTTTGGCGATTTCCATTTTTTCTTCCGTGGTATAGCCTGAAACATTGATTATTTCCATCCGGTCGCGCAAGGCCCAAGGAATGGTTGACAAACTATTTGCCGTGGCAATAAACAACACTTTGGAAAGATCGTAATCCAACTCTAAATAATTGTCGTAAAAAGCAGTGTTTTGTTCAGGATCCAATACTTCCAACATTGCAGAAGACGGATCGCCGTTATGGCTCGAAGAACCCATTTTGTCAATTTCATCCAACACAAAAACCGGATTTGAAGTGCCTGCCTTTTTCATATCTTTAATGATACGGCCCGGCATAGCGCCGATATATGTTTTTCTGTGGCCTCTAATTTCGGCTTCATCGCGCAAACCGCCCAAAGACATACGAACATATTTTCTGCCAAGCGCTTCAGCAATAGATTTTCCCAAAGAAGTTTTGCCGACACCCGGAGGGCCGTATAAACAAATAATAGGGGATTTCATATCACCTCTCAATTTCAATACCGCCAAGTGCTCAATAATTCGTTCTTTCACTTTTTCCAGTCCGAAATGATCTCTATCCAGTATTTTTTGCGCCCTTTTTAAATCGAATTTGTCTTCAGAAAATTCATTCCAAGGCAATTCCAACAACAAGTCCAAATAATTGCGCTGCACAGAATATTCCGCAACCTGCGGATTCATGCGTTGCAAACGGCCCAATTCTTTCTCAAATGTTTCTTTTACTTCCTCGTTCCATTTCTTTGCTTTTGCCTTTTCGCGCATCTCCTCCAATTCTTCATCGTAAGAAACGCCGCCCAATTCTTCCTGAATTGTTTTCAATTGCTGATTTAAATAATATTCACGCTGTTGCTGATCCATATCAGAACGTGTTTTCGACTGAATATCGTTGCGTAAAGCCAATCTTTGCAATTCAATATCCATCTTTTTTAAGGTCAGCAATGCCCTTTCTTTTAAGTTATCCGATTGCAATAATTCTTGCTTCTCCTCCACCTTCAAATTCATATTGGAAGAAACAAAGTTGATTAAAAACGGATTGCTTTCAATATTTTTAATGGCGAAGGTAGCTTCAGAAGGTAAGTTCGGATTCTCTTTTATGATGCGAATGGCCATATCTTTAATGGAATCAATGATAGCCTCAAATTCAGTTTCCTTTTCCTCGGATCGATCTTCAATACGAGGTTTTGTGGTTGCCTGCAAATAAGGTTTTTCCTGCACAAAAGCGTCGATTTCAAACCGTTTTTTGCCTTGGATAATGACCGTTGTATTGCCATCGGGCATTTTCAGCATTCGTAAAATACGGGCAACCGTCCCCACTTTATAAATATCGTTGGTGGTTGGATCTTCTATGCTTTCATCTTTTTGCGCAACAACGCCTATGATTTTATTTCCCTTATAAGCATCTTCAATCAACTTAATTGATTTATCGCGGCCGGCGGTAATTGGAATTACAACACCCGGAAACAACACAGTATTTCGCAAAGGCAATATTGGCAATACAGACGGAATGTCCTCATTATTTATTTCTTCTTCATCTTCTGGAGTCATCAATGGAATCAAATCAGCATCCTCATCTAACATGTGCTGTAATGACAGATTGTCCAGTTTAAAAATTTTCGATTTACTCATAGTATTTTATTGGGTCATTTTGTCATTAATAATTTCTTGACTTAAAAAATGATTTATGCAAAATTAATTTATATTTCTGATTTTCAATAATTTATATCAACAATAACTGTGTTAACTCTTAATAAATTTCAATTGTTATGCCAAAAATCTTATTCGACCTTATTATTTTTTTAGTAATTTGATAAAAATGAGACACGAAAAAAATGATCGCTTTTTTTCCTAAAGATAAGCTTTCAGAAAAGTTTTGGAATTATTCTACTTCAATCTGATATTTTCCCAACAAACCTGCCAAGCCTTGCAAAGAAAATTTGGCTTTTTTCATGCGATTCATTTCAGGATCAATGCTGTAATTATACGAAGTCCTGAAATCGGCTTTTTCCAATATTGAAGTCTTGAAAATGCTTCCGATCAAATCACAATTGTTAAATAAGGCATTGGATAAATCAGTTTCCGAAAAATCAACTTCCTGTAGTTTGCATTTGTTGAATTTGGTGTTTTTGAGCTTCAGTTTATAAAAAGAAACGATGTTTAAATGGCATTCCTCAAAGCCAAGCGACAATAAAAAGGGATTGCAATCATTAAATTGAAGTCCCAATAATTTACAATTTTTGAAAATTACGGATCTGAATGCCGTGTTTTTGAAATAGGTATTGCTGAAATTGCAATTCACAAATTCACTATCCGTAAAAGTAATTTCGGAAATATCCGCATTCAAAAACAGACAGTTTTTGAAAGTGCAATCGCCATATTCTCCTTTTGCCAATTTAACTGTTGAATAATCAACTTTTTCGAAAACTTCATTTTCAACAAATACGCTCATCGAATTATTGAACTTTAACCTTATTTATTTTCAGATTTTGTTTTTCGAAACATAAAATACAAACCTATCAAAATAAGCGGAATGCTTAAAACCTGTCCGGTATTAAGACCAAACATCCAATTTTCACCGCCTTCAACCTGTTTTTCCTTGAAAAATTCAACAAAAAACCGAACCGACCACAGCAGTGCAAAAAACAATCCGAAAAGATAACCTGATTTCTTCATTTTATCGGTTTTCCAATATATGAACCAAAGTAGGATAAACACAAAAAGGTAGCCAACTGCTTCGTAAATTTGCGTAGGATGGCGCGGAAAATCTTCCCCCAATTTTCTGAAGATAAAACCATAATCCGAATTTGTCGGTTTTCCGATAATTTCAGAATTCATCAAATTCCCCAATCGGATAAAAACACCTGCAATGGCCACAGGAATCACAATTCTGTCCAATATAAAAAGTATTGGTTTTTTCAGCACATTTTTGCTGTAAAAATACATGGCGGTAATAATCCCGATGGCCGCGCCGTGACTTGCCAAACCGGCATAACCCGTAAATTCAAATTTTGGCGAAAAACGGAAAGGAAGCAACACTTCCAGAGGTTTTTTGAAGAAAAACTCAGGCTCATAAAACAAGAAATGACCAATTCTTGCGCCCAATAAGGTTGCCACAATCGTATAAATAAACAAAGAATCTAATTTTTCAATTGGAATATTGTCATTAATGAATATTTTTTTCATCAAGTAAAGCCCTAGCATAAAGGCAATTACAAACATTAAACTGTAGTAACGAACAGCAAATGAGCCAATTTTAAAAATTTCCGGTGAAGGATTCCAATCTATTTGAAGTAGTATCATAGTTGTTTGTTTGTTTGTTTGTTTGTTTGTTTGTTTGTTTGTTTGTTTGTTTGTTTG
>JACUUQ010000245.1 GCA_014859175.1 Lutibacter sp.
TAACAGGATTCGCATAGCATTTGGTGTTTAAATTAAAATGATTTCTTTAATTTGCCTCTTTTCCAAAAACAGGGTAAAGACAACGCTATGGCAAAGATATTAAACATTCAGAACTTACAGAAAACATATTCAAGCGGTTCTAAAAAATTAACGGTGCTTCATGATATATCCTTCGATATAGAAGAAGGGTCAACCTTTTCAATTGTTGGCCCTTCCGGAAGCGGAAAAACCACGTTGTTAGGACTTTGCGCCGGACTTGACCATTCAGATTCAGGAACCATAGAATTGTGCGGGGTTCAATTAAATGTTTTAAGTGAAGACCAACGTGCTTTATTGCGAAATAAAAATGTCGGATTTGTTTTTCAGGATTTTCAATTGCTGCCAACACTTACTGCACTTGAAAACGTTGCGGTGCCGCTGGAACTTCAGGGCGATAAAAATGCCGAAAAGATTGGTATGGAATTGTTGGAAAAAGTTGGATTGGCAGATCGTTACCACCATTATCCATCGCAACTTTCGGGAGGCGAGCAACAAAGAGTGGCTGTGGCCAGGGCATTTTCTAACAAGCCCTCTATTCTTTTTGCCGATGAACCTACCGGAAATCTGGATGCAGAAACCGGCGAAAAAGTGGTGGAATTGCTCTTCAACCTAAATAAAGAATTGGGAACTACACTTGTGATTGTTACCCACGATATTGAATTGGCGCAAAAAACCCAGCACATCCTTCGCTTAAAAGGCGGTAAAATTGTTGAAAATCAAACAGTTGATCTATGATAAACAGCAACAAAGAAGTTGCTTCAAAGGCATCTTTTCAATGGCTTTTAAAAATGGCGTGGCGCGACGGAAAAGCCAGCAGCAAAAAGTTGGTGTTATTTGTGGCCTCCATCGTTTTGGGAATCGCTGCCGTTGTTTCCATACAATCTTTTGGCGAAACCTTAAAAGAAACCATCGCATTGCAGTCCAAATCCTTAATGGGCGCCGATTATAAAATACACAGCAACCAACCGCCAAATCAAAAAATTATCCAACTCATAGATTCTTTGGGCGGTGCCGATGCCAAGGAAATAAGTTTTTCATCTATGGCGGCCTTTCCAAAAACAGGTGCTGCCAAATTGGTTCAGGTGAGGGGAATGGAGGAAGATTTTCCTTTTTACGGATTGTTGGAAACAGATCCTGTTTCGGCAGAAAATCAATACCAAAAACAAGAAGCCGCTTTGGTTGATGCAACTTTGCTGCTGCAATTGGGTTTGCAGGCAGGCGACAGCATAAAGATTGGAAAAATCACCCTGCCTATTGCCGGCTCGTTAATAGCTTCGCCGGGAAGCAATGCTATTTTCAGTTCCATTGCGCCGCCGGTGATTATTCCATATCGCCTGATTGCAGAAACCGGATTGGTGCAAACCGGCAGCCGAATTAATTATGATTTTTATTTCGTGGCGCCTCCAACGATGGATTTGGAACAATTGGAAAAGAAACTTGGAACTGTTATAGATTTGCAGGATGCCGATTTGGATACACATATTTCCACCAGCGAACGATTGGGTCGCCGATATGATAATTTTGGCAAGTTTCTAAATTTGGTGGCTTTTATTGCCTTATTGTTGGGCTGTGTTGGCATCGCAAGCGCCATCCACATTTATATCAAAGAGAAATTACGCGCTGTTGCTGTGCTTAAATGTTTGGGTGCCACCAAAAAGCAAACATTTCTTATCTATTTGCTTCAAATTGCCGGAATCGGTTTTTTAGGTGGCCTTATCGGAACCATTCTTGGTTTGTTGCTGCAACAATTGTTTCCTTTGTTTTTGGGTGATCTTTTACCGGTTGATGTGGAAATGAATTTTTCTCCGCAGGTAATTTTAATGGGCTTGTTATTGGGGGTTTTTATGTCGGTTTTATTTGCTTTATATCCTTTAATGAACACCTTGTATGTATCACCATTGCAAGCTTTAAGGGTTCAGGAAGAAGACACTTCAAAGTCGCGAAAGGCTGGAATTATGGTGCTGTTGGGCATATTTTTGTTCATTTTTATTTTTTCCTTTTGGCTGTTAAAAGACTGGCGGTATTCGCTAGCTTTTGTTGCGGGTATTTTAATCACCTTTTCTGTATTGGCAGGCATTGCCAACTTGTTTATGAAAAGCATCAAAAAATATTTCCCCACTTCTTGGGGTTTTGTGGCGCGCCAGAGTTTGTTAAACTTATTTCGTCCCCAAAATCAAACCCTGATTTTAATTTTGGCCATTGGTGTGGGTTCTTTTTTGATCAGCACACTTTATTTTACAAAAGATGTGCTATTGGCCCAGGCTTCCTTGGAATCGAATGCCAAAAACCCAAATATAATTTTACTGGACGTGCAGACTGGCCAAAAAGATTCGGTGGCGAATGTTATCGACAGCAAAGGCTTACCGGTTATGGACAATATGCCCATTGTGACGATGCGTTTGCAAAGCATTAAAGGTAGGTTGGTGAACGAGATTCGGCAAGACACAACAACCAACATCAGACGTTGGATTTTGAATCACGAGTTTCGTGTTTCTTACCGAGATGCGCTTACGGCATCAGAAACATTGACAGCTGGCGAGTGGACCCCAGAGGTATCCAATACAGAGCTTGTGCCCATTTCCATTAGCGATAATTTTGCTGATGATGCCAAAGTTACTGTTGGCGATAACATCACTTTCAACGTGCAAGGCGTATTGTTAAATACCGTTGTTGGAAGTATCCGCGCTGTTGATTGGGCGCAAATGCAAATGAATTTTACCATTTTATTTCCTAAAGGCGTGCTGGAAAACGCGCCGCAATTTCGGGTGCTAACCACCAGTGTTCCCAATGAAGCGGCTTCCGCCGAACTTCAGCAGGATTTGGTGAAAAACTTTCCCAATGTGTCTATTATTGATTTAAGGCAGGTGCTCACGGTGGTTGAAAAACTGCTGGATAAAATATCCTGGCTCATCAATTTTATGGCGTTTTTTAGCATTTTTACCGGAATTATCGTGTTGTTGGGCGCCGTAAAAACAAGCAAATACCAGCGAATTAGAGAAAGTGTTTTGTTGCGTACGCTTGGTGCACGAAGCAATCAAATTCTTAAAATAACGGCTTTGGAATATCTGTATCTTGGTGTTTTGGGCTCTCTGTCAGGGATTTTATTGTCGTTGCTTAGCAGCCAACTGTTGGCTTGGCTGGTTTTTGACACGCCATTTATTCCGTCCTTAATTCCATTTTTGGTGTTATTGCCAGCAATTACTTTGTTGGTTTTGGCCATTGGGTTGGGAAATAGCATTGGCGTGATAAAAAGTCCGCCGTTGGAAGTGCTTCGTAAAGAAG
Source organism: Lutibacter sp. (assembly GCA_014859175.1). Classification (GTDB taxonomy): domain Bacteria; phylum Bacteroidota; class Bacteroidia; order Flavobacteriales; family Flavobacteriaceae; genus Lutibacter. Next base: position 3,322 of record JACUUQ010000245.1, read on the forward strand.
TTAGGTAATGCTGAATTAGCGGGTTATTTTATTATTTGCATCACTAAAATAGATTGTATAAAATCATCTTTGTGCAAATTGTGGCTTTCCGAGAAACTCCGTGAAATTAAATGCTATTACACAGAGATTCACAAAGTTTTAAATCACAATAAATCAATTATTGAC
>JACUUQ010000246.1 GCA_014859175.1 Lutibacter sp.
AGTTTAACAACCGATAAAAACACCATCAATAAAAAGCATTTTGACATTGCCCGCGATTTAAAGGTTTCCCGGGAAGCAGTATCAAGAACTCTGGAAAAACTGGAAAAAGATGAAACAGTGACATTGGGAAGAAATAAAATTACCCTGAATTAATGGAGTTATTAGATAAATTCGGAAGAAAAATCACCTATTTGCGATTGGCAGTCACCGACCGCTGCAATTTGCGTTGCCAATATTGCATGCCAGCCCAAGGAATTGATATTGTTGACAGAACAGAATTGCTTTCCTATAAAGAAATGTACCGGATTACACGCGTGCTTTCCGAATTGGGCGTTAATAAAGTGCGTTTAACAGGCGGCGAACCTTTTGTCAGAAAAGATTTTGTGAATTTTTTGGAATCGCTTTCTTTTAATGACAAACTCGAGGAAATTAACATCACCACCAACGGCGCTTTAATCGCAAGCCATATCGATAAACTGGAAGTCTGTAAAATAAACGCCATTAACTTAAGTTTAGATAGCCTTCAGAAGGAAAAATTTGAAAAAATTACACGGCGCGATGTTTTTGACAGCGTTTATGACACTTTTGAAAAGCTCGAAAAAAGCAATTTGAAATTAAAATTAAATGTTGTTGTGCAGTCGGGCGTAAATACCGATGAGATTATTGATTTTATTGAACTCACCAAAAATAAAGACATTGCCGTTCGTTTTATTGAAGAAATGCCTTTTAACGGGAAAGGGCAAAGAGACATTTCTGAAGTTTGGAATTTTAAAAAAATATTGAACCATATCAAAAATCAGTATTCGGATATTGAACCCATTTTATCAAAAAAATCTTCCACTTCCATAAATTATCGCATTCCGAATTATCAGGGAACTTTTGGTATTATCCCTGCATTTACGCGCACTATTTGCAGTGATTGCGACCGAATTCGCATTACTTCCACAGGTTTGTTTAAAAACTGTTTGTTTGATGGCGGCGTTTTTAACGTTCGTGATTTTATAAGAAATGGCGCAAGCGATGAGGAATTGAAACAACTATTTATCGACACCGTTCACCACAAACCTGAAAACGGTTTTATAGCGGAAGATTCCCGAGGAAACGCTGTTTCAGAAAGTATGTCCACTATTGGCGGTTAGCCAAAAAATCACCATTGACAGTTTAAAATTATCACATCAAATGTTGTTTCCGCTTAGTTTGACAAAAATCAAATAACTTTAAACAAATAGATCATTCTCTTATTCAATTTTACCTTTATTTTTCATCATCAAATATATTTTGTTTAATATATTTTGTTAAACATTAAACATTTTGTATCTTTGTCCTTAAATATTTGTATGATGAAAGCAAAAAAGAAACTTACTGCCAATGTATTATTTTCAAATTACATGAATTATGTTTTGGAAAACAATTCCAATCCGCCATCAGTCTATGCTTTTGCGAAGGCAAATGATTTTGAAGAAGCCGATTTTTATAAATTTTACGGCTCATTTGAAGCCTTGGAAAAGGCTGTTTTCGCTACATTTTTCGACAATACTATAAAAATGTTGGCCAAAAGCGAAGAGTTTCAGTCATTTGATGCCCGCAACAAATTGCTCAGTTTTTATTTCACTTTTTTCGAAAACCTGACAGCCAACAGAAGTTACGTGGTTTATGCGCTAAAAATGCATAAAAATAATATGAAGGCTTTGGGAAAATTGTCGGAATTAAAACATCGCTTTACCAAATTTATTAGCGAGTTAGAAATAGAAATGATTGATGTTAAACAAGATAAACTAAAGAAATTTCAGGATAAAACGCTCGAAGAAACCGCTTGGATTCAATTGTTGGCGACCATAAAATTTTGGTTGGATGACACCTCTGCTTCCTTTGAAAAAACTGATATTTTTATTGAAAAATCCTTAAACGCAAGTTTCGATTTGTTAAATGTTCAACCGTTAAAAAGCATCATCGATTTGGGTAAATTTTTATTCAAAGAAAAAATGAATCCAAAACTTTAAGCTTATGAAGACCATAGATTATATTCCAACCTCAAAAATTTCCCGTGCTTCAAAATTGGTACAAACCGGCGCCAAAGTGGGCGTTAATTACCTAAAATTTTACGGCGATAAAATGATTAATCCTGAAGTTGACGCCAAAGAAAGATTAAACCAATCGAATGCAGCCGATATTTATGACGGACTTAAAAACCTAAAGGGAAGCGCTTTAAAAGTTGCGCAAATGCTTAGCATGGAAAAAAATATTTTGCCAAGCGCTTATGTTGAAAAATTTTCCCTGGCGCAGTTTTCTGTTCCGCCTTTATCTCCGGCTTTGGTGTTAAAAACTTTTAAAAGGTATTTTGGAAAATCACCCAACGAAATTTACGACACTTTTAATGCAACTTCGGTAAATGCGGCAAGTATCGGACAGGTTCATCGGGCTGAAAAAGACGGCAAAAAAATGGCCGTGAAAATTCAATATCCCGGTATTGCCGGAAGCATTTCTTCCGATTTGGCCATGGTGAAACCTATTGCGATGAGTATGTTCAATATCAAAGGAAAAGGTTCCGACCGTTATTTTAAGGAAGTTGAAGACAAATTGATTGAAGAAACCAATTATTTATTGGAAATAAAGCAAAGCAAAGAAATTTCAAATGCTTGCGCACACATTCCAAATTTGCTTTTTCCAACTTATTATGAAGCGCTTTCAACCGAGCAAATTATCACAATGGATTGGATGACCGGATTGCATCTTTCAGAATTTACCAAAGAAAATACCGATCAGGAAAAGTCGGATAAATTGGGCCAGGCCTTGTGGGATTTTTTCATGTATCAAATTCATGTGCTTAAAAAAGTGCACGCAGATCCGCATCCGGGAAATTTTCTGATTACTGATGACACGGAATTAATCGCTCTGGATTTTGGTTGTATCAAAGAAATACCAAACGATTTTTATGTGCCTTATTTTGAATTGGTGAATCCGGAAATGATTAACAATCCAACTATTTTCAGCCAAAAACTCTTCGAATTGGAAATTTTACGGGAAGATGATTCAAAAGAAGAAATTGTGTTTTTTACAGGAATGTTTCACGAAATGTTGACCTTGTTTACGCAACCTTTTCAGCAGGAAGAATTTGATTTTTCTGATGCAGTTTTCTTTCAAAAAATTGCCGCATTGGCCGAAAGTTACGCAAAAAGCACCGAGTTAAAGAATATGAATGGCAACCGAGGCTCCAAGCATTTCATTTATATCAACAGAACATTTTTCGGATTGTATAATTTAATGTACGATTTAAAAGCGCAAAATGTAAAAATCAACAGCTATAAAACGCTTTAAATTGCGAAATGACTTCCGCTGATTATTCTGCCGATAAAGAGTTAAACGCCATTGCAATTGACCGAATTATTGAAATGGCCTGGGAAGACAGAACACCTTTCGAGGCCATTCAGTTTCAGTTTGGTTTGGCTGAAAAAGAGGTGATTAAACTGATGC
>JACUUQ010000247.1 GCA_014859175.1 Lutibacter sp.
ATAATCTTTTCCTCGAACAAAAGCTGTTTTCGCTTTGCCGTCCCAAAGGTGGTTGTATAATATTTTTTCAGCTAAAGTTAAAGGTTTTCCAACAACAGTTTTAGCCGCATCAACCCGCTCTGCCATTCTGCCGTAAACACCTTTAATCATTTCAATATCAAAAGCCATATCTATAATTTTAATTAAGTTATTTTAATTTAACGAAGGTACAAAAAATGATTCCTTTAATTGGCAAAATGGCAGTAACTATTGCATTTTTATAGAAATAAATATTTACAAACCCTATTTATTTTAAAACGATAAAAAACAATCACGAAAACGATGTAGAAATTAAGAATATGGCAAAAAAAGTAATTGAAAAACGCTATTGGTTTGCGTATTCATAGTTTAAAATTTGAATAAAAGTAACCTTTTTATTCAAATTATTGAGGTTTGAAATTTTTCAATAAAAGAAAAAAATTAAGTAGGTCTATAAGCCGGATTTTGTACTTCGAAAAGTTCTTATCATTTATCTAGACTATAAATTGCTTTATAGCTCAAGCTGCCTACCCCTTGAAATAATGCGAGTCACACTAAAATTTCAATATACATGGCATTTCACCGCATAGAGTTTACCTGGTTTCACTACAGCCGAACTGTACTTGCTTTCTGTTGCACTTGTCCTCGACTTGCGCCGGATGGATGTTATCCACTATGCTACTCTTTGGTGTCCGGACTTTCCTCTCCAATAAATTGAAGCGATAAGACGACCTACTAATTTTTTGCAAAAATAAACTAAAATTTGACAATAAAAAAACCCACTCAAGATTGAGTGGGAAAATTGCTATGAAAAAGAAAAAGTGTTATTAGATATTTCACTAACAACTTTTCAAATATAAATAATTTTAAAATAAAATAAAAATAAATTTATACTTTTTTTTCTACGAAAACATATCTTTTACTTTTTCAAAAAATGATTTATCTAATTTTGAAGGGTTGGGTTTAAAATTTTCATCCTTTTTATTGGCTTCAAAAAACGCTTCTTGTTCTGCGGAAAGTGTTTGTGGTGTCCAAACATTGATATGAACCAACAAATCACCATTTCCGTAATTGTCAATGCTTGGCAATCCTTTTCCGCGCAAACGTAAAATTTTTCCTGATTGTGTTCCCGGTTCAATTTTAATTTTTACTTTTCCTGTTACGGTGTCGATATTTTTTGAAATTCCCAATACTGCTTCAGAAAAATTGATATACAAATCGAAATGTAAGTTTGTCCCTTCCCTTTTTAAGGTTTCGTGGGCAATTTCTTCAATCACCACAATTAAATCTCCATCTATTGCATTGTTTCCCGGAGCTGCATTTCCTTTACCGTTTACTTTTAGCTGAACCCCTTCCGTTACGCCGGCTGGAATTTTTATCGATACAGTTTCTTCTTTAAATTCTAATCCGTCACTATCAGCGTTTTTAGGTCTTTTATCTAAAATTTCACCGGCGCCGTGACAGGTTGGACAAGTGGAAGCCGATTGCATGCGTCCTAAAATGGTATTGGTAACACGCATCACCTGACCGGCACCGTTACATGTGGTACAAGTTTTATAGGTGGCGCCATCGGCCATTACTTTTCTGCGAACTTTTACCTTTTTTTCTACGCCGTTTGCTATTTCCTCAAGCGTTAATTTAACCCTGATTCGCAAGTTACTTCCTTTTACGCGTGCTCTTCCTCGACTTTGGCCACCAAAACTGCCGCCACCAAAACCACCACCAAAAATATCTCCAAACTGACTGAAAATATCTTCCATGTTCATTCCGCCGCCGCCATAGCCGCCACCGCCGCCGCCATTTTCGAAGGCTGCATGGCCATATTGGTCGTAACGTGCTTTTTTATTTTCGTTGCTAAGTATTTCGTAAGCTTCCGCAGCTTTTTTAAATTTTTCTTCGGCAGCTTTATTTCCCGGATTTTTATCAGGATGAAATTCTACAGCTTTTTGTCGGTAAGCTTTTTTAATTTCTGCAGGTGTGGCATTTTTTGAAATGCCCAATATTTCGTAATAATCTTGCTTCATTTTTTTATTTATTGTCCTATTACCACTCTTGGATATCTGATCACTTTTTCACCTAATTTGTAGCCTTGCTCAAGGACATCTATAATTTTTCCTTTTAAGTCATCACTTGGTGCAGGAATTTGAGTAATAGCTTCGTGCAATTCAACATTAAAAACATCGCCTGCATTCACATCAATAACACTTAAACCTTTTTGCGCCAAAGAGTTTCTCAATTTGTTATTAATCAGCTCAACGCCTCTTAATAAATCTTTGTCTTCATCACTTGCTTTTTTAATTTCATTCAAAGCCCTGTCAAAATCATCCAAAACTGGCAATAAAACTGTCATTAATTCTTCATTGGCAGTTTTAAATAACTCTATTCGCTCGCGTGAAGTTCTTTTTTTATAGTTTTCAAACTCGGCAAATAATCGTAAAAATTTATCTTTTTCCTGAATAAGTTCCACTTTCAACTGCTCTTCAACATTAACTTCCTGAGTTTCTTGCTGATTCGTTTCCATGTCCATTATTTCTTTCGGCTCCTTATTGTCTTTCTTTTTACTCATAATTTTCGCATAAAATAATTATCCTTTATTCGCTAGCAAAAGTATTGCCATTTTTTGAAATATGCCAATATGACACTTGGTAATTGATAAAGACCGAAGTCGGAAGACCGAAGTATGAAGTTAAATATTAAATATTAAAAGTTTTTTTGTTGAATACACCATAATAATCCAAATCAAATTCCCTTTCATTTGAAAAGTTTACCTGCCGATGCGTGCTGGAGATTGGATTAAAATTATCCCTATCTAAAGCTCGCAAATACACAATTACACGATTAAAAGCATCAACAAATTAACAATTTTTAATCTACCCTAATTATTTTAGCGCCAATTGCTTGTAACCGTTCGTCAATATTTTGGTAACCACGGTCAATTTGTTCAATATTTTGGATAGTGCTGGTTCCTTCTGCGGAAAGTGCTGCAATCAATAATGAAATTCCAGCTCTAATATCTGGAGAAGCCATGGTAGTAGCTTTTAGGCTAGATTCGTGGTTCATTCCGATAACCGTGGCACGATGCGGATCGCAAAGAATTACTTTTGCACCCATATCAATTAATTTATCGACAAAGAATAACCTGCTTTCAAACATTTTTTGATGAATCAACACACTTCCTTTTGCCTGTGTGGCAACCACCAAAATAATGCTCAATAAATCAGGAGTAAAACCTGGCCAAGGCGCATCAGATATGGTTAAAATTGAACCGTCAATATAATTTTGTATTTCATAACTTTCCTGTTCCGGCATGAAAATATCATCGCCTCTTTTTTCTAAATTAATTCCCAGTTTCTGAAAAACACGCGGTATTACGCCTAAATCGTTCCAACTCACATCTTTAATGGTAATGGAAGATCTTGTCATGGCCGCCATAC
>JACUUQ010000248.1 GCA_014859175.1 Lutibacter sp.
CAATTCTAGTGCTTTAACATACACTATTGAAGCTTATACTTGGGGATTGGTTGGTGATGCCACAACAAATGGTTGGGATGGACCTGATATGCCTATGGCTTATGATTCGTTTTCCGATACCTGGAAAGCAATTGTAACATTGAAAACAGGAGAAATGAAATTTAGATTCAATAACGATTGGGGTCTTAACTATGGAGATACTGGTGCAGACGGAACTCTAGAAAATGGCGGTGCAAATATTGCAGTTACAGCCGGAAATTATTTGGTGGTGTTAGATTAGAAAAACTTGATATATACAATCACTCCAATTAATATCTGGGGAGTTGTAGGAGATGCCGCACCTAACGGGTGGGACGGACCTAATGTACGTTTTACGCTAGACTTCAGTAAAGATGATGTTTGGGTGATAAATCGTATTGCATTAACAACAGGTGAAATTAAATTTAGAACCAACGATAGTTGGGATTTAAATTATGGTGATGATGGACTAAACGGAACTTTAGAGGTTGGTGGTGCAAATATCCCAGTTACTGCCGGAAATTATAAAATTGTTTTAGACTTTAGCAATTCATCAGCGCCAACATACACGTTGACTGCACTTTAATTATCATGAATATTGCATTAAAATCATTTTAAAAAAATCTGCACAGAAGATTTTCTGTGCAGATTTTTTCATTTTATTAGAATTTCTGAAAAGAAATCATTAAATTATACCTCATGAAAAAAATAGTACTTTTTATTTTTTTAAGTTGTACCGGCTTTTTATTCTCACAAGTGACAACCGTGCCAACAATTCCTACGGCAAACAGTGAAATTACCGTTACTTTCAATGCAGTTGGAAGTGAATTGGATGGCTATTCCGGCGATGTTTATGCACATACTGGAGTAATTACTTCAAATTCCACAGATAATACTGATTGGAAATATGTAATTGGAAGCTGGGGAAATAATACTACGCAACCTAAGCTTACAAAAATTGGAACCAATCTCTTTCAATTAATATTGACTCCAGACATTACTTCTTTTTATGGCATTCCCACAGGAGAAACTATAACAAATCTTGCATTGGTCTTTAGATCATCTGATGGCACAAAGCAATCTCGTCCAGATATTTTTATTCCTATTTATGCAGAAGGCTTAAACATTACATTTACCAATCCGGCAAACAACAGTGCTTTCAACCTTAACAGCAGCATTACCATTTCTGCGGAAGCTTCCGTGGCCTCCAATTTAGAACTTTTTGTAAATGGCATTTCAAAAAAAACAGCGACCAATGCCACCGCTATATCAACTTCTCATTTATTGACTTCAGCTGGAAACCAAACCCTTAAAGCTGTTGCAACAAATGGTACTGAAGTAAAAGAAACAACGATAAACATCTTCGTAAAAACACCAACGGTAACTGCCGTAAAACCTGTCGGCTTAAAATTTGGCCTCAATAAAAACCCTGACAATTCAGTTACTTTTTTACTGAAAGCGCCTTTTAAAAATGATGTGTTGCTATTGGGCGATTTCAACAACTGGACATTAGATGGCAATTATCAAATGAAAAAAGACGGGGAAGATTTTTGGCTTACCATTCCCGATTTAGACATAAATACTGAATATGCCTATCAGTATTTTATAGATTATAACATTAAGGTGGCCGATCCCTATTCAGAAAAAATATTGGATCCGTGGACGGATCAATTTATAAAAGCCGGAAATTATCCTAACTTAAAAGCCTATCCAACAGATTTAACAACGGGTTACGTTTCTACCTTTTTAATTAACGAACCTACATACACTTGGAATATAACGGACTTTACAAAACCCGCACAAAATAATTTGATTATATATGAATTGCTGATCAGGGATTTTACCGAATCAGATTCATTTACGGAAGCCATCACAAAATTAGATTATTTGGCCTCTTTGGGCGTAAATGCCATTGAATTAATGCCCATTAACGAATTTGAAGGTGCAGAAAGCTGGGGATACAATCCGGCCTTGTATATGGCTCTGGACAAATCGTACGGGACAAAAAACGATTTTAAAAAATTTGTGGATGAATGCCACCAACGCGGTATTGCCGTGCTTGCCGATGTTGTTTTCAACCATTCTTATGGCCAATCGCCTCTTTTGCAAATGTACTTCGACAACGCCAATAACAAACCTGCGGCAGATAATCCTTGGTATAACGTAAACCATAACTTGGTTGACAACACAAGTGCACACTGGGGTTCCGATTTTAACCACGAATCCGCTCACACAAGAGCCTTTTTTAAAGATGTGCTAAGCTATTGGATGAATGAATATAAAATTGACGGATTTCGATTTGATTTTACCAAAGGATTTTCAAATACGCTTTACTTTGGTGCTAACAATTGGGCCAGCGCTTATGATCAATCAAGAATAGATATTTTAAAAGATTATGCCGACCATGTTTGGAGCAATAAACCAGCCAACAAACCCTATGTGATTTTTGAACATTTGTCAGACAATTCTGAAGAAACGGTTTTGGCAAATTATGGCATTATGCTCTGGGGAAATATCAACCACAGTTACAACCAAAACACGATGGGTTTCGCTTCTGATGCCAATATCAATTGGATTTCTTACAAACAAAGAGGGTGGAATAACCCAAATGTTGTTGGCTATATGGAAAGCCACGATGAAGAAAGGTTGATGTATAAAAACCTACAATTCGGAAACAGCACCAACAGCGACCATAACGTTAAAAATTTAAATGTCGCTTTGTCCAGACAGGAGCTTGCAGGAATGTTCTTTTTTACCATTCCCGGACCAAAAATGATTTGGCAATTTGGGGAATTGGGTTACGAGTTTTCCATAAATACTTGTGAGAACGGCACAATAAGCAACGATTGCCGATTGTCGAGAAAACCAATTCGTTGGGACTATTTTGACAATACCAACAGAAAACAAATTTACAATACCTGGGCCACGTTATCTGCATTTAAAAAGCAATATCCTGATGTGTTTAACACCACAAATTTTACGTTGAATGTAGGCACTTTAACTAAATCCATTGTATTAAGAGGCGCTACCACGGATGTGGTTATTGTTGGAAATTTTGATGTCACCAATAAATCTATCACCGCCAACTTCACAAAAATCGGAACTTGGTATGAATATTTTACGGGTGAAGAAAAAAATATCACCAACACGTCAACGTCAATTACCTTAAATCCGGGCGAATACAAATTGTATTCCACGGTAAAATTACTGGATCCAAGAGGCGGTACCGCATTGGATGACAGTGATGGCGACGGCGTTGCGGATACCATAGATTTATGTCCGAACACCTTTCCCGGAACAAATGTAAGCAATACTGGTTGTCCAATATTCACCTTGCCTGCCAACAATTTTACGGTGGAAGTAACCAGTGAAACCTGCCCAAATAAAGACAACGGAAAAATCTCAATTTCAG
>JACUUQ010000249.1 GCA_014859175.1 Lutibacter sp.
GGCTGGGGATAGGAGAAAAATCAAAAGCCTCTAAAACGCAAGTTTAGAGGCTTTCTCAAAAAGACTATCAATTAACTAATTCAAATAATTATAAATATTCTTTTATATGTTTTAAGCATTTACATGCTTTTTATGTTCTTAATGTTTACGTTGCAAATTTAAGGCTTTAACGCGTTTAACTTGTTAAAACATAGTTAATTAAATGTAAACAAATTCATAAAGTTTTTACATAAAACAACCACTTTGTTGTTGAATCTTGCTTAATTTTAACAAAAAGACGTTTGGATCCATTACTATATTTATCAGACTTTTTATGCATTAAGATGTTACACTTTTCCCTAAACTTTAGCTAATTTTGGTGAATGATAAAAAAAACATTGGTTATTGGAGCCTCTGAAAATCCAAACAGATATTCAAACAAGGCTATTAAAAAGTTGACATTTTATGGGCATCCTGTATTGGCGATTGGAAATAAAGAAGGGGAAGTTAGCGGCATAAAATTTAGTACAGAAAAAGTCAAATTTGGAGACATTGATACGATAACGCTGTATTTAAATGTAAATAACCAGAAAAGTTACTATGACTATATTCTTGAATTAAAACCCAAGCGTGTACTTTTTAATCCCGGGACAGAGAATACGGAATTACAAAATTTGCTTTCGAAAAACAACATTGCTTTTGAAGAAGCCTGTACATTGGTGTTGCTGAGTATAGGACAATATTAAATTTGATGCTATTTCAACATTTATAATTTTTGTAAACTAAAATTTGCAATTTAGGCTTTGTAAAAAAGCAAGAACAAAAAATAAACCTCTTTAAATTGCTTTTAAAGAGGTTTTAATATTTTTTATTAAGATTTCTGAAGCCGTTGTAACACGATTACTTTTCAATCATAATGCATTACAAGCGGCAACAGAAATTTAAGTGTTCAATTATAGCGATTCTAAAAAATCATTCAGTTCTTCTTTAGTTTTTCCAAGTTTTACTTGAAGTTTTCCAAGCATTTCTTCTCTTTGACCTTCTTCATACATAAGATCATTGTCTGTTAAATCTGCATATTTTTGTTTCAGTTTGGCTTTCTGGATATTCCAGTTTCCTTTTGCTTCAGTTGTGTTCATAATTTTAGATTTTAACTGTGAATGCGTTTTCACTTTTCAAAGGTATTTCTATTGACGTTAAAGGTCATTACATAATTCCGACGATATTTTATATGATTCACACATTTTAATACTTTGTATAAAAGGTGTTTATTTTAAATTGATATAGGTATACAAACCGTATAAAATCAGCAAAACGGTAACAATAATTAAATTGAGCACATACACCACACTGCTTTTGAAAGCGGAAACCAAATGCGATTCTCCATAAAATCGACGATGCGCCGGAAAAAAATAAATCACCATCCAAATAAATCCGGCCGATTGAACAATCAGATTTATCCAGCCAAAAATGGGTGAAGATGATAAAGCGAAAAGCTTGTCAATGAAAAAAAGCAATAAGATCATCAACAGCATAAAGGAAAAGAGATGCAGCGTGAAAATACCGTGATCATAAAAATACCATCTTTTTTTATCGTGAAATAACCATAAGAAAAAGGCGAAAACCGGCATATAAATAAACAAAACCTTAGGCAAATTAAGGATAAAGGATTTGCCGAATTTATCCACAATTTCTTTGTTTGTGTTTTCTTCTTTTACGGTAAGCCATTTTTTAAGAAACCAGTATTCCGTTTTACCAACTTTTGCTTTTTCTGAACCGTTTTTTTGGATCCAATCCAGTTGCTTGGTTCCTTTGTAGCCAAAATCAGTAATTTTTTCGGGATTAATTTCTTTTGTGTCTTTCAATATTTTTTTTAGCGTATCATTCTTACCCTGCGAGATAAGGCCAATTTTAGTAAGGCCGTCCACACCTTTTTCATCAATCTTTAACGAGTCTAATGCGGGAACCACTTGTTCCACTTTATTTTTTACGTTGGTTACTGCTTTTTTGGCATTGCCTGCCGGAAATAAGGAAATCAGCAAAAAAGTTACAAAACTTGTAAAAATATACAACCTGAAAGGCGGTAAAAAAGACATGCGTTGTCCCGATGTATAGGCTTTTGTGACTGCAGCCGGTTTAAAGAGCAAAAAGATGATTGTTTTCCAAAACTTTTTGTCGTAGTGCGTTAAGTCTTCAAAAAAATGCGTAAATAAATGATAAAAAGTGATGCGAATTTCTGTGTTTTCCTGCCCGCAGTTTGGGCAAAAACGATCTTCAACCACATGTTTGCAGTTGAGGCAGTCGGTCGCTGATCTTAATCTTTTTTTTGCCATTTTAGTGATTTTTAAGGTAAGCTTCTACTTAGTAATGGAAGGTTTTACCATCGTAAATCAATTCAAGACAAATCTACAGATACTTATTTGGTTTCGGCAAATTTTATAATGGCAGCATTAAACTTCTCTGTTTCCTCCAAAAACAAGCTATGGCCGCTTTTTTCAAATGCAATGAGTTGAGAATTTGATATTCCGGCTAACATCTGTTCAGCCAAATCAAAAGAACATATCTTGTCTTTTTTGCCATGTAAAATCAAAGTTGGAATTTTAATTTTCTTCATATCAGGTCTTAAATCTGTATCGCGCAATGCTATCAAACATTCAGCTGTCGCGTGTGGAGAGGCACTTAAACCAATCATATTCAGCCAATCTCCAATACCTTTATTTAAGGAAGTTTCAGTAGCCGAAAATATTTTTGCAAAATTGGAAAGAAGTGCTGGACGGTCTTTATAATTCAATGCTATTAAATCGTCAACGGCACTTTGAGGCAGATTGTACTTAAAATCATCATGCTGTGTCCATAGCGGCGCCGCAGCTCCAGCCAAAACCAATTTGGAAATATGTTCACCAAAATATTTTGAGACAAAACGAATTGCAATAGCACCGCCCATTGAAAATCCGGCCAAAACGGCATCTTTTATGTCCAGTTTACTTAAAACTGTCTTAATATCTGCTGCGTGCACATCATAGTTATAAGCCCCATAAGGCTTGCTTGATTTGCCAAAACCTCTTAACGTAATGCCAATTACACGGAAATTTTTATTGATAAAATCGTTGTATTGGTATTCATACATTTCGTCGCTCAATGGCCATCCATGAATTAAGACAATGGGCTTTCCTTCACCGGCATCCGTAATATGCAGACTTACATTAGGCGCTACTTCTATATATTCAGCTCTTGCAATATCTGATATTTGGTTTTTATATAATTTTTCCATTGTTTTTGTATTTATTGCGATTTAATTAAATTGAATAATTCCATTCCTAAATTTTGCAAATTAGGAATGTTCTAATTTGTATTTTATCAAAATAGAATTCAGTGATTCACCGTATGTTTTTAGATTGTTCAGCGTAATTTCAGGACTCATTTCTGATGGAATTGTCTCAGGCATTTC
>JACUUQ010000033.1 GCA_014859175.1 Lutibacter sp.
GCGGAGCTTTGTCAGGATCATCGGAGATAATCCTACTGAAAATAAAGCTTGCTTTTGTTTTTTTTAGCTTGCGGCGTTTTTTTTGTGATGACTTAAAAAAAACTTCAAGAAATTATCCAACCGCCAATTTTTTTAGCTCGCTGATGGTTTTAGCAGGGTTTTTACTTTTAAAAACAAAGCTTCCGGCCACAAAAGCATCAACGCCGGCATTTGAAAGTTTTTCTATATTTTCATCGGTTACGCCGCCATCAACTTCAATAAGTGCGTTTGAATTGGAATAGTCAATTAACGATTTTAGCTGTTCCACTTTTTTGTAGGTATTTTCAATAAAACTTTGTCCGCCAAAACCCGGATTCACGCTCATAATCAGCACCAAATCCAAATCGGCGATAATATCTTCCAAAACCGCGATTGGTGTGTGCGGATTTAAAGAAACGCCGGCTTTCATTCCCAGCGCTTTTATGGCTTGCACGGTTCGGTGTAAATGCGGACAGGCTTCATAATGCACCGTTAAAATATCGGCGCCAACATTTTTAAAATCTTCAAGAAAACGATCCGGATCAACAATCATTAAATGTACATCCATCGTTTTTTTTGCGTGTTTTTCAATAGCTTTAATCACAGGCATTCCAAATGATATGTTAGGGACAAATACGCCGTCCATCACATCAATATGAAACCAGTCGGCTTCACTTTTGTTGATCATTTCAATATCGCGTTGTAAATTGCCAAAATCTGCGGCCAAAAGGGAAGGAGCAATAAATTTGTTCATTTTTTTGATTGTTGTTTGTGCAAAAGTAGGTTTTATAAAGTAAAAAAAGAAAAACGCTTCAAATTTTTGAAGCGTTTTTCTTTTTTTTTAATCGAAATTAAAAAAGGAGCAAGCAGTTTGTACTCAAAGTGTCTAAAAGTGCTTAATTAAAAAAAAACAGCGGATTCTCAATACACAATGGGCTTTTTACAAAGTTAAAAGAGCCGTTTAAAAAAATAGGCTGTTTTAAGTCGGTTTTTTAAGCCCAAATCCAATTAACTTTAGGCACTCAAGGCACTCCAAACTTTAGGCACTAATGAGTTATAAAATGATTATCCTAAATATGTTTTTAAAATTTTACTTCTTGAAGTATGTTTCAATCTTCTGATGGCTTTTTCTTTAATCTGGCGAACACGTTCGCGTGTTAAATCAAAAGTTTCACCAATTTCTTCAAGCGTCATTGGGTGTGTGTCACCCAAACCGAAGTACAATTGAACAACATCCGCTTCTCTTGGCGTTAAAGTTTCCAAGGCGCGTTCAATTTCCACTTTTAAAGATTCATGAAGCAACGCTTTATCAGGATTTGGAGATTCACCAGTGTTCAACACATCGTATAAGTTAGAATCTTCACCTTCAATTAAAGGCGCATCCATGGATACGTGACGGCCAGAATTTTTCATGGATTCTTTCACGTCATTAACCGTCATATCCAGTTTTTTTGCAATTTCTTCGGCAGATGGCGGTCTTTCGTTTTCCTGCTCTAAAAATGCATACATTTTGTTAATTTTATTAATCGAGCCAATTTTGTTCAAAGGCAAACGCACAATACGCGATTGTTCAGCCAAAGCCTGTAAAATCGATTGACGAATCCACCAAACCGCGTAAGAAATAAATTTAAATCCACGCGTTTCATCAAAACGTTTCGCCGCTTTAATCAATCCCAAGTTTCCTTCATTAATTAAATCGGGCAAAGTCAATCCCTGATTTTGGTATTGTTTTGCAACCGATACCACAAAACGCAAGTTGGCTTTTGTCAATTTCTCCAATGCAACCTGGTCGCCGGCCCTAATTTTCTGCGCCAATTCCACCTCTTGCTCGGCAGTAATTAAATCCACTTTTCCAATTTCCTGTAAGTACTTGTCTAATGATGCGGTTTCCCTGTTGGTAACCTGTTTCGTTATTTTAAGTTGTCTCATGTAGTAGCCACTAATTTTTTTAGTTAATATAAGGGGTCTACAATATTATACGTTCAATTCTTAAAAATGTTACAAAATAAATCACAAACATTTTTTTAGTTTCAGAAACAGCGTCATTAAAAGGAATATTTTGGGCGTTCCCCGCCGAAAAGGCGGGTCAGGCTTTCCGCTGCAATCTTTTTTTTCGCCGAAAAAGGCGAAAAAAAAGGATTTCCGCTGCAATCCTTAACGCAATATGAATTACGATTTACGAATTTAGAATTACGATTTTAATTTTTAACTTTCAACTTTTGACAATAAAAAAACTTACATTTGATTTTTATAAAATTGCAGAAAATTAAATGATGATCAAAAAACTTTCCATAATAATGCCGGCTTATAATGAAGCGGCAACCATTCACAGAATTTTAGATAAAATAAAGGATGTTGAATTATTAAATGGTATTGAAAAGGAACTTATTATTGTAAATGATTGTTCTTCTGATGATACTAAAGGAACGATTCACAGCTATATAAAAAATAATCCTGGGTTTAAAATAATCTATTTTGAACACGAAATTAATAAAGGAAAAGGAGCGGCGTTGCATACAGGAATTGGTATGGCAACTGGCGAATTTCTAATTATTCAAGATGCTGATTTAGAATATGATCCCCAAGAATATAACGATTTACTAAAACCAGTTGTAATGGGCGTTGCTGATGTGGTTTATGGTTCACGATTTATGGGAAGTAAACCGCACAGAATATTATTTTTTTGGCACACATTAGGGAATAGATTCCTTACATTTTTATCAAATATGTTTACCAATTTGAATTTATCTGATATGGAAACTTGTTATAAAATGTTTAGAACAGATTTGGTTCAAGGACTAATACTACAAGAAAAAAGATTTGGATTTGAACCTGAAGTAACTGCTAAAATGTCTAAAATCAAAAATATAAGAATTTATGAAGTTGGCATTAGTTATTACGGAAGAACCTATGAAGAAGGAAAAAAAATAGGATGGAAAGACGGGTTTAGGGCTATATATTGCATTTTAAAATATAATTTTTAAAATTCGTCAAAATGAAAAATATTTATTTATTGCTATTATTTGTTGGTATCGGATTAAGATTTTTTTTTGATTTTTTAGTTCCAACTTTTAATGTAGATGAAGTATCATTAGGCAATAATATTAAATTTTCCAATTATATGGAATTATTATATCCATTAAAATTTGGTCAGAGTTCACCGCCTTTATATTTACTAATTCAAAAATTTATTATTTCAGTAGCACCATTTAGTTTCTGGATAAACATTAAAATTTTAAGTTTTATTTCATCAGCTTTAGGTTTAATATTTTTCTATCTTATTATCAAGAAATATCAATTTCAAGGCATATTCATTTTATTATTTATAATTATTTTATTTAATCCATTTATAATCTACAATTCATTGACCGTTAAACAATATACAATTGACTTAACTGGAGTTATTTTACTGATTTGCCTTTTTAAATCTGATTGGTTTTTACGTTATGGATGGATTTACTTTATTGTGTGGTGTTTAATTTCTAATATTGGTTTATTTGCATGCGCAGGATATTTGATTTATACATTTTTTATTCATAAGAGTTATGTAAATTATAATTCGATAAAATTATATATTCAAAATAATATTTTAATTTTTTTATCTCCGTTTCCATATTTAATTTATTTTTTTTGGTACATGAATCAAGATGGGGCTACAGAAATGAAATTGTTTATGGTTAATTATTGGGCAAATTCATTTATTCCATTAAATGGAGGAATTTTTAAATTTATTATTTATACTTTTCACGGTTTATGGGTTTATTTTTTAAATGCATTTGAAATATGGGGTATATTATTAATGTTGTCAATGGTTCCGTTTTTTGTTTATATCAAAAGGAAAGAAATGCTTTTTAAACAAGAAATATTTTTGCTTTTTTCAATCTTAGTAGTTCATTTGATATTAAATATTTTTCACTTATATCCATTCTCAGATAGATTATATCTTTATTTAGCACCTCTTTTAGTCTTGATATTAGGTTCTTCAATTTCTGTATTATTTGGAATTGAAAAGATAAAAAAGTATTTTTCAGTATTTATAATTACTATTTCTATGGTAACATTATTTCTCTACTCTCTTTACACACCTTATAGTGATAATGATGTGGCTAGTTTATATAAAAAACTAAATGAGTTAGAAACTGAAACAGTGTATGCAACAGAAAAATCAATGGAATGTATTCAGAGTTTTAATGAATTTACAGATAATGAATTCAATCGAGGAAATACATTTAAAATAATTGATGAAAAACTTGAAAAATCTCAATATATAATTTCAAGGGTTTCAAAAAAATTAAAACTTAATGTGACTTCACCTGAAGAAGATATAGTTCAAAATCTAATAAATCAAAAAAGGATAGTTAAAATAAATAGTGTAAACGGCTATAATATTTTTAAAATAAGATAATTTACGAACTGTTCCTTCAAACTTGAAATTTCAAACTCCCGTCTCCCGTATTCAAACTTCCCGACTTCTCACCTTCTGATAATAAAAAGCCGGCAATAAAATAAACACAAACAAAGGCTGAATTAAAAAACGTCGAACGTAAAAAGTCAGCAAATAATTTTGTGTCACATTAAATTTAAGAAGTACAAAAAGCAGCAGACTCAAAACCAAAAAAGCCAGCACATAAAATTTTATCGAAAAATAAAGTGCTTTTACATCCTTGAAAACCAAATAAATAATGGCCAAAGAAATAACGGTGTTTAAAAAGTATCGGTAAAAAATGTTCAAAAAATATGCGCTAAAATCAAGTTCGGGAATGGAAGCGTTTAAATAATCGTGCTTAAAATAATCCAAAAGCGGATCGTAAAAATAAGGCTGTATAACGGCGCGAATTAAAATCAGCATCAAAAAAAGTATTATAATTAAACCTATTCGAACCGATTTTCTCATTTTCTTAATTTTGAAAATTTCTGAATCCACACAAACCAAAGCAAAAAGGTAATTCCGTAGATAATGGACGGAAACACAATTTCATGCAACACATGTTGGTATTGCGGATATTTATGCAACGCCACCGATATTACGGCAATCCGAAGAATGTTTGTGAAATAAATAAGCAAACTGCCAAACAAAATATATAAAACGGTCGTTTTAAATTTCCCTGCAAAAGCAACGATAAAAGCAATAAATAAAATGATAATGCTAATGGCATTGCAGCCTTCCACGATAAAAGCCGTAAATTTGCCGTTTATAAATAATTTCACGGAAAGCGTTTCGGTATCTTGCACTATTTCAGTCGGATATCCAAAAGTATTTAGCAAATAGTTGGTTTGTTCGGCAACAGTTTTGGTGATTGGCGCACAAGCGAACGGCGGAGTTTCATTTTGCGTTTTATCTAAATAAAAGGAATAACCCAAAAACAACAGCAAATACGTACCAAAAAATTTAATTAAAAATAATACGACTGTTTTATTGCCTTTCACAAAAAAAGAATTTTAATTTTGCATAAAATTACAAATTAATATGAATATTCCTCAATTAAAAGCATCAGTAACCGCCATTGCAGAAAGCAACCAATCGGTTTCAGATAAACGGCAGGCAATTTGCGATTATTTAAAACAAGAAATTGACCATTACCATTGGGTGGGTTTTTATTTTAAAAACGGCGATAAAGCCGAGTTAAAATTGGCCGAATTTGCCGGCGAACCAACTGAGCATACCACCATTCCGTTTGGAAAAGGAATTTGCGGACAAGTGGCCGTCAGCAACAAAAATTTCGTGGTTCCGGATGTAAGTGCGCAAGAGAATTATATTTCCTGCGGATTTAAAGTGAAAAGTGAAATTGTGATTCCCATTTTTGTGAATGGAGAAAATATTGGCCAAATCGACATCGATTCCCACATCACAAATCCTTTTTCTGAAGCCGATGAACAGTTTCTTGAATTTGTGTGTGAAAAAGTGGCGGAATTAAAATAAATAACCCCAATAAATAGTTTTTTTAATGCTAAATAAATCCCCAAAAAGCACCATCAAAAAAAAGCGTCTATTCGACAAAATTTCTTTTCTGAATAAACTTTTCGGAAAAAATCATCCAAAAAACACTTCCCTGAATTATAACGAAATGGTCTCAAATTTCGAGCAAAAAATTAAAAACAGTTAATCAAAATTTATGACTATTTTGTGTTGTATAGGCTCTTGATAATTAGTAGCTTTGCCGAACATTAACAAAGAAAACTTATGGGCACTACAAAAAAAGCAAAATCGGCACTGATTTCAGTTTTTCACAAAGACGGTTTGGCTCCAATAATTCAAAAATTAAACGAACTTAATATTGTAATTTATTCTACAGGAGGCACCGAAAAATTCATCAAAGAGTTGGGCGTAAGCGCAATACCTGTTGAAGAATTAACTTCATATCCTTCAATTTTAGGCGGTAGGGTTAAAACCTTGCATCCAAAAGTTTTCGGAGGAATTTTATCAAGAAGAGAAAATGAAAGTGATATTTCGCAATTGGCGCAATATGAAATTCCCGAAATTGACATTGTAATTGTGGATTTGTATCCGTTTGAAAAAACTGTTGCAAGCGGTGCTCCAGAAGAAGATATTATCGAAAAAATTGATATAGGCGGCATTTCTTTAATTAGAGCTGCAGCAAAAAACTTTAGTGATGTAATTTGTGTTTCATCATTGAACCAATATGATGAATTTTTAGAAATCTTGACTTCAGGAAATGGCGAAATAACGCTGGCGCAACGCAAAAGTTTTGCGGCAAAAGCATTTGCGGTTTCCAGCCATTACGACAGCGCAATTTTCAATTATTTGAATGAGGGCGAATTGGCTTTTCGTCAAAGTTTTGATCAGGTTTCCGTTTTGCGTTACGGCGAAAATCCGCACCAAAAAGGTTACTTTTTTGGAAATCTGGACGAGCTTTTCGACATACTTCACGGTAAAGAACTTTCCTACAACAATTTACTGGATGTTGATGCTGCCATCAATTTAATGGACGAGTTTAAAAATGATGCACCAACTTTTGCCATTTTAAAACACAACAATGCTTGCGGCGTAGCGCAAAGAGACACGATAAAACAAGCTTATTTAGATGCTTTGTCTGCCGACCCAACTTCTGCGTTTGGCGGCGTGTTAATTTCAAATAAAATAATTGATTTGGAAACTGCCGAAGAAATTCACCAGCTTTTTTGTGAAGTGGTGATTGCGCCGGGCTACAGCCCAGAAGCTTTAGCCCTTTTAAAAGGCAAGAAAAACCGAATTATTTTAGTGCAAAAGGCTATTGAATTGCCGAACACGCAATACAGAACCGCATTAAACGGCGTTCTTTTTCAAGACAAAAACAACAAAACCGATTCGATTGACGTTGTAGCCTTTGTGACTTTGGAAAAACCAACAGACAGAGAACTGGAAGATTTACTTTTCGCCTCAAAAATTTGTAAAAACACCAAATCCAATACCATTGTTTTTGCCAAAAACAAACAACTTTTCGCCAGCGGAACCGGACAAACAAGTCGTGTTGACGCTTTGGAACAGGCAATTGTAAAAGCCAAACATTTCAATTTTGATTTAAATGGCGCAGTGATGGCAAGTGATGCTTTTTTTCCGTTTCCCGATTGTGTGGAGATCGCAGACAAAGCAGGAATTACCGCGGTAATTCAGCCGGGAGGTTCAATTAAAGACCAATTGTCGATTGATTATTGCAATGAACACAAAATGTCTATGATATTTACGGGCACACGTCATTTCAAACACTAATTTAAGTAACTTTGTGAAATTTCAAATTTAATAAACAATAAAAATATGGGTTTTTTCGACTTTATGACAGAGGACATTGCAATTGATTTAGGCACTGCCAACACGCTTATTATTCATGAAGGTAAAGTTGTTGTAGATGAGCCATCAATAGTTGCAAGAGACAGAAGTTCTGGGAAAATTATTGCAACCGGCAAAAAAGCAAGTTTGATGCAAGGAAAAACGCATGAAAACATAAAAACTATCCGACCGCTAAAAGATGGCGTAATCGCCGATTTTGAAGCTTCGGAACAAATGATAAAAGAGTTTATCAAAAATATCCCAAGCATTAAAAAACGTTTTTTCGCACCTTCATTACGCATGGTTATTTGTATTCCTTCTGGAATTACTGAAGTGGAAAAACGTGCTGTAATTGATTCTGCAGAACATATGAATGCCAAAGAAATATTTTTAATTCATGAACCAATGGCAGCATCCATAGGTATTGGCATTGATATTATGCAGCCTAAAGGAAACATGATTATTGACATAGGCGGTGGAACAACCGAAATTGCCGTAATTGCTTTGGGTGGAATTGTTTGTGACAAATCCATTAAAGTTGCCGGTGATGTTTTTACCAATGACATTGCTTATTATATGCGAACACAGCATAATTTATATGTTGGGGAGCGAACTGCAGAAAAAATAAAAATACAAGTTGGTGCCGCTACGGAAGATCTAGAAGTTCCGCCAGAAGATATGCTTGTGCAAGGACGTGATTTATTGAGCGGTAAACCAAAACAGGTTCAGGTTTCTCATAGAGAAATTTCAAAAGCATTGGACAAATCTATTTTACGAATTGAAGATGCCGTGATGGAAACGCTATCAAAAACACCGCCTGAATTGGCAGCCGACATTTACAATACCGGGATTTATTTGGCCGGCGGCGGTTCTATGCTTCGCGGGCTGGACAAACGTTTGTCAAGAAAAACAGATTTGCCTGTGTACATTGCTGAAGACCCTTTAAGAGCCGTAGTTAGAGGTACAGGAATTGCATTAAAAGATCTTGAAAAATATAAAAATGTATTAATGAAATAGGTTAATTTTCTATTGTTTCTATGCGGCAAATCATTTATTTTATTAAAAAATTCAGATACTTTCTGCTGTTTATAGTTTTAGAAACGTTGGCTTTTATAGTGATTGTTCAAGACCATTCTTACCACCAAAGTAAGTTTGTCAATTCAGCTAACTTCATCACTGGAGGTGTTTATAATAAAGTAAACTCCGTAAGTGCATTTTTTCATTTAAAAAAGGACAACCAACTTTTAAGCGAAGAAAATGCACGGTTAAAAAATTTGTTGGAAGCTAGAGAAAATAGGTTTGTTTTGGATAGCTTTACGGTGATTGACAGTTCGCAATATTTTCAAAAATATGACTATTCTGTCGCAAAAATCATCAATAATAATTTTACCAAACGAAATAATTTTTTAACAATAAACAAAGGTGCTAAACACGGATTGGGCCCAGATTTAGGAGTAATAAACAGCAAAGGAATTATAGGGGTCATTAAAAATGTGTCTTTAAATTACGCTAACGTGCTTTCCATATTAAATACCAATTCAAAAATTAATGTGCGGCTAAAAAACAGCAATCACTTTGGCACTTTAGTTTGGGACGGAAAAGATTATAACATCACCCAAATAATAGATATTCCAAGACAAGCGTTGGTTAAAGTTGGTGACACCATTATTACCGGCGGAAAATCGGCAATTTTTCCTGAAGGAATAGCGGTAGGTGTTGTAAAAGATTTTAACTATGAACAAAATAAATACCAAACAATTAATGTTGTGTTATTTAATGATATGAGCGCTATTGGTGAAGTTCAAATTGTTAAAAATCTGCATAAGGATGAACAAATAATTCTTGAACAAAGCCTTGTAAATGAATAATTTAGCATTAAATAACGTTATACGCTTTGTAGGCCTTTTGTTTTTGCAGGTATTCATTTTAAACCATGTGAACATCTTCGGACATATAAATCCGATGGTTTATATTGCTTGGGTATTTTTATATCCTGTTCGAAAAACAAGGAATTTATTTTTGATTCTAAGTTTTTTATTGGGAATTTCAGTTGATTTTTTCTCAGATTCAGGAGGCGTCAATGCTTTTGCCATCACTTTTATCGCCTATTTTAGATTGCCGATATTAATGGCCGTTTTAAGAAAATCGGATCTTGATTATGCGCAATTCAACTTAAAAACACTGTCATTTAATAAAATTATTTTGTTTATTTCCATTTTAACCATTATTCATCATTTCATCGTTTTTGGCCTGGAATATTTTAATTTTGGCGAATTCTTAAATATTATTTCAAAAACCATTGTTACAAGCATTTTTACAATACTTATAAGTTTTTTGGGAATTACCCTGTTTACCAAAAAGAAATAGATGGCACTTTTTGCAAAATATTTTTACATATAGAAGAATGAATATCAGCTTTGCATTGTACCTTTCAAAATCAATAAAATAATCAGATGAAACGAGCCATAACAAATTTTGATACACGCAGAAATGATTAATGGCGAACAGCATCTGTACCAATAAAAAATAAAATATAAACAGATGAAACGAGCCATAACAAATTTTGATACACACAGAAATGATTACTGGCGAACCTGCCTGCGGCAGGCAGGCAGCATCTGTACCAATAAAATATAAACAGATGAAACGCACTGGCTTATTGTCTTTTTTAATTATTTTTATCGGAGTCGTTTACATTGCGCGGTTATTTTATTTGCAAGTTTTAAATAATTCTTTTAACACGCCCACATTAAATAATTCGGCCGTAAAAGTCATGTACGATTACCCGGAAAGAGGGTATATTTTTGATCGAAATGGGGTTTTGTTGGTTGCCAACCAATTGTCTTACGATATTATGGTAATTCCCAGAGAAGTAAAACCTTTAGACACCATCACGTTTTGTGCGCTTCTTAAAATCACAAAAGAAGAATTTATTGAAAAAATTGAAAGGGCATCACGCTATTCCACCAGAATACCTTCTACATTTTTGCAACAAGTTTCAAAAGACGATTATGCAGCATTGCAGGAAATATTGTATAAGTTTAAAGGCTTTTATATTCAAAAACGATCATTAAGGGAATATCCAATAAAGTCAGCGGCAAATGTTTTGGGCTATATTAGTGAGGTGAATGAAAATATGATCAGCACCAATAAGAATTATCATTTGGGCGAATTAATTGGAACTGCCGGCGTTGAAAAATCTTATGAGGCTATTTTGAGAGGAACCAAAGGGGTTAAATTTATTCAACGAGATCGGTTTAATAGAGAAATAGGCTCTTTTAAAAATGGGATATATGATACCCTTCCAATTTCTGGAAATGACATTACGTTGACTATTGATGCAGTATTGCAGCAATATGGGGAAGCTTTGATGGCAAATAAACGAGGCGGTATTGTGGCAATAGAACCATCAACAGGTGAAATTTTGGCCATGGTTTCCATGCCAACCTATGATCCAAATTTAATGGTGGGCAGGGAGCGTTCAAAAAATTTCACTAAATTGTACCTCGACAGCATTAACAAACCATTGTTGGATAGGGGTTTACAGGCACAATATCCGCCAGGTTCGCCATTTAAAGTGATATCGGCTTTGGTAGCCTTGCAGGAAAATGTAATTAACACAGGAACATCCATCCAATGCTTTGGAGGCTATAAATACGGATCGGGAAAAGGATCTTTTATGCGATGCCATTGCGAAACCGGTGGAAGTTCCGTTGCCTTAAATGTAGCAATTTACCGTTCGTGCAACAGTTATTTTGCGAATGCTTACAGAAGAACGATTGATAAGTTTCCAAAACCCGAACAAGGCGTAAATGTATGGGGCAAGCATGCAGAAAGTTTTGGACTGGGAAATTATTTAGACAACGATTTGTCAGTTGGACAAAAAGGAAATATACCCAACGGCAATTTGTACAATAAAATTTATCCAAACGGAAGATGGCGCTCTACGGCAACCATATCCAATGCCATCGGGCAAGGCGAGGTGTTGACTACCCCAATTCAGTTGGCGAATATGACTGCGGCAATTGCAAATGAAGGGTTTTATTTTATTCCGCATATTGCAAAAAAAATTAAAGGGAAACCACTGGATAAAAAGTTTACCACACCAATTTACACCACCATCGATAAAAAGTATTTTAAACCTGTGATAGAAGGTTTGTTTGATGTGTTTGAAAATCCGAGAGGAACCGCAAGAGGATCTCGGGTAGAAGGACTTGCCATAAGCGGTAAAACCGGAACCTCTGAAAACCCACACGGACAAGACCATTCCATATTTATTGCTTTTGCGCCAAAAGACAACCCTAAAATTGCCATCGCGGTTTTTGTTGAAAATGGTTATTGGGGCTCTCGATGGGCGGGACCAATTGCTACTTTGATGATTGAAAAATATTTAACGGGTAAAATTGGAAGGCCTTTGGTTGAAGAAAGAATGTTGAACGGCAGCATTCAAGAAGAATATGACAAACAGTTAAAATAACTATAAGAGTTGAGAAGCAGAAAAGACAATATATTTCACGGAATTGACTGGATTTTGGTCTTGTTTTATTTCGTTTTCATCTTTTTGGGGTGGATTAATATCTATGCGGCAACAATTAGTGAAAATAATTTTGATTTACTAAATTTCTCGACAGAATATGGAAAACAACTTATTTGGATTGGATTTAGCATTCCTATTATTTTGCTGATCTTGTTGTTTGAAGCAAAATTTTACGAGAAATACGCAGCAGTTATTTACATAAGTTTTTTGGTGTTGCTCGCCGGACTTTTTGTTTTAGGAAAAAATATAAATGGATCAACTTCTTGGTACGGCATAGGCAGTTTCAGCCTTCAACCTTCAGAATTTGCCAAAGCCGCAACGGCATTGGCAATAGCCAAATTGGTGAGCGATAAAATGTTTAACCTAAAAAAGTTGAGTACGCAAGTGCAGGCATTGTTGCTCTTGTTTTTCCCTGCAATTCTGATCATACTGCAGCCCGATCCCGGTTCGGCATTGGTTTATGGCGCGTTTATTTTTGTGTTGTACAGAGAAGGATTGCCTTTTTATTATATAACCGTAGGCTTTATTGCCTTGTTTCTTTTTGTAATTACCCTTATTTTAGGCTTCGAAGTGACACTCATAAGTTCCTTTGTTTTATTTATAGTTGTCCTTTTATATTTTATTTTTTACAGGCCAAGGGCTTTTCGAAAAGGGTGGATTAAAATAATTGGCATCTACCTTATGTCGGCTATGTTTATTTTTAGTGTCGATTTGGTTTTTAACCATGTATTTAAACAGCATCACCGAGATCGGTTTAACATCATTCTTGGTAAAACTGTTGATATGAAAGGTGTTGGTTACAATACCAACCAATCGGTTACCACAATTGCTTCAGGTGGCTTTTTTGGCAAAGGATTTTTGGAAGGCGAACGAACGCAGGGAAATTTTGTGCCGGAGCAAAAAACGGATTATATATTTACGACTGTTGGTGAAGAATGGGGATTTGTGGGCAGCGCCTTTGTTATTCTATTATTTATGGCCTTTTTACTCAGAATTATCAATAGGGCAGAACAGCAAAAAGCCAAATTCAGCAGAATTTATGGATACAGTATTGTCGCCATATTTTTTATGCATTTTGTTATAAATATAGGAATGGTTATTGGATTGGTGCCAACTATTGGCATTCCGTTGCCCTTTTTTAGTTACGGTGGATCGGCACTTTGGGGATTTACGGTACTTCTTTTTATCTTTATCCGACTTGATGCCAATAAAACCTATGAGTGGTAATTACCGCTTGCTATCATAGCCAATCAATTTTACCTTAAAATTTTTCGGGTTTAAAGCACATTTCTTTGTGTCAAAAATAAATAATGGAATTTAAAGAAACCTAACAGCATATTTTAGTTAAAATATGCCATGCAGGAAAAAATTTAAATAATGTCTTAGCTTTTTCCGCTTGCGAAAATAAAGACATCCAGTCTCTGAGTTTTAAAAGCCCAACATTAAGAACCGATTGGTTCCAATAATCTGAATTTATTGCAAATAAAAAAAGCATCACCAAATGGGATGCTTTTTTAAATTATAGGTTTAAAAATTTTATAGGGCAGCTACGTGCTTAGCCAATTTAGATTTTAAGTTACCCGCTTTATTTTTGTGGATAACATTTTTCTTTGCTAATTTATCAAGCATTGAAACTACTTTTGGAAATAACGCTGCAGCTTCTTCCTTTTCGGTTGCAGCACGTAAGTTTCTAACAGCATTACGGGTTGTTTTATGCTGATATTTATTTCTTAATTGCTTCGCGCGATTACTTCTGATTCTCTTTAATGCTGACTTGTGATTTGCCATTTTTATTTTTTTTAACTTTTTTGTAGTCCGTAGGGGAATCGAACCCCTGTTACCAGGATGAAAACCTGGCGTCCTAACCCCTAGACGAACGGACCATTATGTATTTATTAACAAACGTTATTTTGTCAATGCGGATGCAAAAATACAACTATTTTCTACACCACAAAATATTTTTTTAAAAAATTAGTAAGCTTTTGCAAATAATACTCTTTGAGTCGACTTTTTCCCAGTAAATACGCACTTTCCTTCTTCAATTTTATTATTTAAAGGGATACATCTTATCGTTGCTTTTGTTAAATCTTTAATTTTTTCTTCGGTTTCCGGGGTGCCGTCCCAATGCGCTGAAATAAATCCGCCCTTAATTTCCAACACTTCTTTGAATTCTTCCAACGAATTAACTTCTGTGATATGTGTTTCTCTGTAATTAAGCGCTTTTTGATATAAATTATCCTGAATTTCTTTCAATGTTTTTTCAACATATTCAACAACAGTGTCTTGGGAGATGTTTTGTTTTTCAAGGGTGTCTCTTCGCGCTATTTCCAAAGTGCCGTTTTCTAAATCTTTCGGACCCATCGCAATTCTCAAAGGCACGCCTTTTAGTTCGTATTCAGCAAATTTCCAGCCTGGTTTGTAGGCAGTTCGGTCGTCATATTTTACGGAAATTCCCTTTTTACGCAATTCGGCAACAATATCCTTAATTTTGGCTGAAATGGCGTCTAATTGCTCATCGGTTTTATGAATTGGGATAATTACGACTTGAATTGGCGCAAGGTTTGGCGGCAATACCAATCCTAAATCATCGGAATGCGTCATAATTAAAGCGCCAATCAAACGTGTGGAAACACCCCACGATGTTGCCCAAACATATTCTTGTTTTCCTTCTTTTGATGTAAATTTTACGTCAAATGCTTTTGCGAAATTTTGGCCTAAAAAGTGAGATGTTCCTGCTTGTAAAGCTTTTCCGTCTTGCATCAACCCTTCAATACAATAGGTTTCCAAAGCGCCGGCAAATCGTTCACTTTCTGTTTTTAAACCTTTTATCACGGGCATTGCCATAAAATTCTCTGCAAAATTGCCATAAACATCCAAAATCAATTCCGCTTCTTTAATGGCTTCTGTTTCCAAAGCGTGCGCAGTATGCCCTTCTTGCCATAAAAATTCTGCAGTGCGCAAAAATAAACGGGTACGCATTTCCCAGCGCACAACATTCGCCCATTGATTGATTAATAGTGGTAAATCACGGTAAGATTGAATCCATCCTTTATAGGTGCTCCAAATAATGGCCTCACTTGTTGGTCGAACAATTAATTCTTCCTCCAGTTTTGCATTTGGGTCAACCATCAATTTTCCAGGTTTGTCTGGATCATTTTTTAATCGATAATGTGTTACAACGGCACATTCTTTGGCAAATCCTTCGGCATTTTTCTCTTCAGCTTCAAACATGCTTTTGGGAACAAAAAGCGGAAAATAGGCATTTTCGTGACCGGTTTCCTTAAACATTCTATCCAATTCGGCTTGCATTTTTTCCCAAATTGCATAACCGTAAGGCTTGATAACCATACAGCCTCTAACGCCCGAGTTTTCTGCTAAATTTGCTTTAACCACAAGCTCGTTATACCACTTGGAATAGTCGGTTTCTCTCTTTGTTAAATTCTTGCTCATATTCAAAAGTTTGGCATAAATGTTGCGCCTATTTTAATGAAAATTATTAATTTCGACAAAATTAGTTTTTTTTAAATAGTTCAACAATAAAAACTACAAATGATTATGAAAGCTTCAAAAATAATTAACCAAAAACACTTGCAAATTGGCCTTTTAGTGTTGCTGTTTGCCGGTTTAAATTCTTGTGGCATTTATCAAGGTGCTTACAATGGTGACGATGACGGCATTTATGCTTCAAATAATCAAACCAGAAATGAAGTTGTAATTGTTGAAACTCAATCTAATTTTGATCAGAATTACTTTTCAAAACAACTGGAAGATTTACAGAATTTAAAGCAAGAGGATACCTTTACGGAGATTGATGATTATTTTTATGATGACAATGAACCTCAAGATGACCAATTATACACAAATTATAACCAACCTTGGGGCTATGATGGAGATGTTGTAATTAACATCAACAGCGGTTATGGCTACATGAGTCCAAGTTACTATTGGTACAATCCATTTTATGAACCTTATTACAATTATTACCCATATTATTACAATCCTTGGAGATTTAACTATTACAATCCGTATTATTCTTATGGGTACAGCCCTTATTATTATGGATACGGATACTATGGAAATTATTACAATCCTTACCGTTCTTATTATTATAATTATCCTAGCTATTATGACAGGTATGAAAGTTATGGAAAAAGAACAAGCCGCAATACTGGAATAAGATCTTATGATACCACAAATTCATCCACTTTAAGCAGAAGAAGCAGTACGCAAAATAATTCTACAAGAGGAAATATCAATACATCTACAAGAAGAGCAACTGATGGAAATTTAAACAGAAACAACAGTATCAACAGAAGTAACGATATTGACAGACGGCCTGCAAGATCAAACAACACCATTCAAAGAGGATCAAATAACAATACGATTCAGCGATCTTCATCAACCAGAAGAAATTCGTCTTATAATTTTTCGCCTTCCACAATGAGGTATTATTCCAATGAACGTGCATCATCGGTTAACCGAAATGCAAATTCAGCAGTTGGGGTGAATCCGAACAATTCAGGCAATCAAACTTCTACTAATAATTCAAATACTGTTAGAAGATCCTATAATGTAAACTCAAATACAAGCGCTAATAATAACAACAATTCATACAATACTAGAAGTTCTGGAAATGATAACTCTTCTGTAAACAGAAGTTCAAATACCGAAAGCAGAAGCAGTTCATCACAATCATCTTCTTCAAGCTCGTCGTCAAGAAGCAGTTCAAGAAGGAATAATTAAAAAAAATATTTAATTTAAATAAAAATAAATTCGAAAAAGGATGAAAAAATTATATTTAGCGACAGTATTATTGTGCCTTGGCTATATTTTAAATGCACAAACCTTGGGCTATAATGATGTTGGTGTGTTATTTTCTAAAGAAAATATAACAGGTACGGCACGTTACAATGCCATGAGTGGCGCTTTTGGCGCTTTGGGAGGCGATTTGTCGGCTATGGAAATTAATCCTGCCGGAGCCGCTGTTTTTTTGAAAAGTGAATTTGCCATTTCATTAAACAACAGAAACACCAAAACAATGGCTGGTTTTTATGGAAACAATACCCAATTTGAAAATGATTTCACAAATTTGTCGCAAGCGGGTGGCGTATTTGTTTTTAGGGGTTACGGCAATAACTCTGCATGGAGCAATATTGCATTGGGATTTAACTACAGCATTGCCAACGATTTTGAAAATTTTTGGATTGCTGAAGGAAATAGCGGTTTTGCGCCATTAACTGACTTTTATGACAATAATCCTGTTGTTTATGTAAATGCTGAAAATCAGTATTTTGAAAATTTTACAGACGGGAAAAATGGCAAATATTCATTTACGTTTGCCGCGCAACACAATGATAACTTATATCTTGGCGCTGCCATAAACACCTATGATATAGAATATTTTCAAAGAACATTAACTGAAGAGTACAACAACGACGGTAACGGCAATAAATTGGATGTGTCTTCGCGACAAGAATTACTGACCTACGGCAACGGCGTCTCTTTTAATTTTGGCGCAATTTTAAAACCTAATGAAAATTTACGATTGGGATTGGCTTACCAATCACCGGTTTGGTACACGCTATCAGAAGATTTTGTGGAATTTGATGAGGATGTATTTATGAATGATGTGTTGTTTGCTACAGAATATTCAGGGGTAAACGCTTTTGATTACAAGTTAAGGACGCCGAGCAAATTAACCGGAAGTTTTGCTTATATTTTTGGCAGTAATGGACTGGTGAGTGTTGATTACAGTTATAAAAATTACAGCAACATTAAATTGAGCAATGCAAGTTTTATTTCGGAAAATCAGGCCTTTGGCACAGATTTGGAAAGTGTGGGCGAGTTGCGCATTGGAACAGAATGGCGATTTGACAATTTCTCTTTAAGAGGTGGCTATCATTTTGAAAACAGTCCGTATAAAAACGCCTTAGATTCCGACAATTTAGAAGGATTTTCCTTGGGTGCCGGCTATAAATTCAGAGGCGGAAAATTGGATTTTGCCTACCAAAAATCAGGCTATACCGCACCGTATAATTTTTATCCGCAAAGCAATCAGGTAGATGCCGCGGAGTTGGATTTTAATCATTCAACATTTACGGCAACGCTGACGTTGAGCCTTTAAACAGCATCATAAAAAGCAATAAAAACGTCTCAGCCATGAGGCGTTTTTTTATTCTTAACCAAGTATATGAATTATGTTTTATGTATTTTTGCACAAACTATTAAAAAAATGAAAAACAGCAATCTTAAAATAGAAATAACAAATATACCAACGATAATAAAATTTACTTCAAGCGATATATTGGCAAGCGGAAGTCACCAATACAATAATATAGACGAAGCCAAAAATTCACCTTTGGCGCAGCAATTATTTTATTTGCCTTTTGTTAAGCGCGTCTATATCTCTGCAAATTTTATTGCGCTTGAACGATTTTCAATTGTGGAGTGGAGTGATGTGCAGGATGAAGTGAAGGAACAAATTGAAAATTACATGAATGCTGGCGGTGTGGTGGTTACAGAAGAAAGCGCGCCTAAAAAAATTCCGGTTGAAGTTTATGCGGAATCAACACCGAATCCTTCAGTTCTAAAGTTCGTTGCCAACCTAAAATTGGTGGATAACGATTTGGAATTCAAAAACAGCACAGCAGCTAAAAATGCGCCGTTGGTTGTTGAATTATTCAATTTTCCATTTGTGAAGGAAATATTTATTTCAGAAAATTATGTTTCAATCACCAAAAATGACCTTGCTGAGTGGAATGAAATAACCGTTGAAATAAGAAGTTTTATCAGACAATTTATTGCCGACGGAAAAACAATTGCTTTGGCTAACGAGGTTCCACAAAAAGTTTCAGAAGTTTACATGCCCGATGTAGAACTCGATGATGTTTCCAAACAAATTATCGACATTTTAGAGGAATACATAAAACCTGCTGTGGCAGCCGATGGCGGCAACATTATGTTTAGGTCTTATGTGGAATCTTCAAAAACGGTAAACGTTATATTGCAAGGCGCGTGCAGTGGTTGTCCTTCCTCAACCATTACGCTAAAAAACGGGATTGAAAATATGTTAAAACAACTAATTCCCGGAAAAATTAACGAAGTTGTGGCGGTTAACTCCTAATTGGCTATGGCAGAAAAAGTAACTCCGTACAAAGATTCAGATCTTAGCAAAAAAGAGCAAGTCACCAAAATGTTTGATGCCATTTCCAATGAATATGACGGTTTAAATCGCGTTATTTCTTTTGGAATTGATGTAAAATGGCGTAACAAAGTTGTTGACATTGTTGGAAAAACAAATCCGGATTCCATTTTGGACATTGCCACAGGAACGGGTGATTTGGCCATTAATTTAGCCAAAACAAAGGCTTCTAGAATTGTTGGTTTGGATATTTCTGACGGAATGCTTGAAGTAGGCCGAAAAAAAATTAAAAATCTTCAGTTAAACAAAACCATTGAAATGGTGCTTGCCGATTCGGAAAATATGCCTTTTGATGACAATTCGTTCGATGCCATCACTGTTGCTTTTGGCGTTCGGAATTTTGAACATCTGGAAAAAGGATTGGCAGAAATATACCGAGTTTTAAATAAAGGCGGAATTTTTGTGGTTTTGGAAACATCAATACCAACAAAAACACCGTTCAAACAAGGTTATCGGTTTTATGCCAAAAACATACTGCCTTTAATAGGGAAATTGTTCTCAAAAGACAAAGTCGCCTATCAATATTTATCGGATTCTGCAGCTTCCTTTCCCTACGGACAGGCATTCAACAATATTTTGCAAAAAATTGGGTTTATAGGTATAGAAAATAAACCGCAAACATTTGGTGTTGCTTCAATTTATATTGCAAAAAAATAATATATGAAACGAGCCATAACAAATTTTGATAAAAACAGAAATGATTAATGGCGACTGCATCTGTACCAATAAAAAAATAAAATTCAAACAGATGAAACGAGCCATAACAAATTTTGATAAAAACAGAAATGATTAATGGCGAACAGCATCTGTTACCGCTAGAAAATAAAATTTAAA